>NZ_JBFUHR010000030.1:0-69742 GCF_056402295.1 Pseudomonas sp. P4_B3 | reverse complement strand
CGCGAGCAGATCACTCCTCGTCGCTGTTCCCCAATTTCCAGTACCCAACCGCCTTGACGAACTGCTCGTCCAGCCCATGCTCATCGAGCAACACCCGACGAATCTGCCGCGACACTCTGCTCTCGGTCGCCACCCATGCGTACAGGCTGCCGGTTGGCACCTGGATCTGGCGCACGGTGGCCAGCAGATTGTCCTTGCCACCTTCACGCAGCACCCAGATCACATTGACTTCGGCCGCGCTGTGCAGCACTTGCTGCTCCTTGCCGTTTTCCACTTCCACGATCACCAACGCACGACGGTGGGCCGCCAGGCCTTCCAGGCGTCGAGCGATGGCGGGCAGGGCGGTTTCGTCGCCGATCAGCAGGTAACTGTCGAAGATGTCCGGCACGATCATCGAGCCCCGCGGCCCGCCGATGTGCAGGAATTGGCCGGGTTTGGCCTGTTCGGCCCAGGTCGAGGCCGGGCCGTCGCCGTGCAATACAAAATCGATGTCCAGCTCCAGGGCATCGAGGTCGTAGCGGCGCGGGGTGTAGTCGCGCATCTCAGGCAAGGGACCGTTGTCCTTGCCGGCGCCCAGTACCAGGGTTTCCAGGGCCGCAGCTTGCTCGGCATTCTGCGGGAACAACAGTTTGACGTGGTCGTCCGTGCCGAGGCTGACGAAGCCTGCCAATTCAGGGCCGCCCAAGGTAATCCGGCGCATGCGCGGGGTCAGGTCGACCACGCGCAACACTTCCAGGCGACGGCGTTTGATGTCGTGCATGACACGGGCAATGGTGGTGATCACTTCAGTCATTCGGCGTTCTCCTGAACGGGTTGAACGGCAGGGCCGTCGACGATGGCTTTGGCCGTGTTGTTGAGCAAGTCGCGTACACGCAGGATTTCTTCCGGGCTCCAGCGGCCATGGTGCATGTGCAAGGCATGGCGCAAGTTATGCACCGCTTCGTGAATTTCGACGGGGCGGTCGTGGCCGCGCAACGAACGCTTGCTGACGTCGATGCGCATGCGCACGCCGTCCAGGGCAATCGCCTGTTCACTTAAAGACAGACGTCCGGCGTCGGTCACGCTGTAACGTTTTTTTCCACCTTCGGCATCGCCCTGAATCATTTCGCTTTCTTCCAGAAAGGTCAGGGTCGGGTAAATCACGCCAGGGCTTGGGCTGTAGGCGCCGTCGAACATGCCTTCGATCTGGCGGATCAGGTCATAGCCGTGGCAGGGCTGCTCGGCAATCAGTGCCAGCAGCAGCAGTTTCAGGTCGCCAGGTGCGAAGACCCGCGGTCCACGGCTGCCACGTAAACGTCCCTGGCGATTTTCGAAGCCGTCGTGGCCGTCACCGTGCTCGCGATGGGGGTGATGCTCTCTCATATTCTCGTCCTCTCTTCGACTTTAGATATAACTTAAGATATATCTTGTGAAAAAGGCAAGGGGGGGCGGGACGAGAGCAACCCAGGACGTGAATCGAGCGAATGAATCGATTTTGGTCGGACCATGTAACACTTCTAAAATGAAACAACGGCGCGATTCAGTATCTGTCTTATTAGTCAGGGCTCGAATAGTCTGTTGTCGGCCTTTGTTTATTGGGTGTGTACTACTCGTCCTACAGAAGTTGAAGGGTGTCCAAGTGCTGTATGGGATTTTAAGTCAATCTGTTTGTAGGTGAGTACTTACATACGATAGGTTAACTTGTTGGTTTTATTTGTTTTTTCTCGATATTTAGACTTCATTTTTCCTACGCTATCCGGTGAGAAATCCTACTTACTTTCATTGGGGATTAGTCGAATATGCCCCGGCGTTGAAAGCCCAAACAAATAGCTATTTTGGCTCCAGCCAATAGTAATGGCTTGTCAGCGTCTATTCGTTAATAGAAAGGGAAGTCTCGGCTTTGTTCGAACTTTTAATTGTCCGGCCCATTTAAAATAACAGGTATCTACCCATGTTCAAAAAAATCGCAATCGCTACTCCTCTGGCCGTTCTGGCACTGAGTTCTTCCATGGCTTTTGCAGCAGGTGAAGCGCGTCATTCCATTAATCTGGTTGCATCGGTTCCAACCAAGGTCTTTCACGTACTGCCGGTGGATCCGGATCTGATCATCAAAGATCAAGTGTTGAGCTACAACCCGGTTTCCGGTGATCTGAGCACTTTGCGTGCGCAATTCGACACCAAAAACACCAATGGCTCGATTGCCGCCAGCCTTGAAAGCGAAGCGTTCCTGTCCAACGGTGTAGACACGGATAAGGTTCCCTTGACTGTGTCGTTCAATGGCAAAGCGCTGAACCATACGGCGCCAGTGGAAGTCGTCGGCGAAGTCGAGTCCACTCCGGGCAAGCGTGTCGATCTGGTCATTGCACCCACCAAGCCAACCACTGGCGGCTACAAGCCAGGTGAGTACACCGGTGCGGTCACCATGATCTTTGATGCCGTGCCAACGCCTTGATGTCTTGAATGCTTGTGGGCGCAAAGCTCACAAGACATCAAAAACCGGTCGGCAGTCTCCCCCTGTCGACCGGGTTTTCTACAGCGTTAACCGTTCATTCTCAGAGTATTCCGTTCATGTTCCCGATGACTCCCATCGCGGCCGCGCTCGCACTTTTTTTTTGCGCAAGTGCACTGGCCGCGCCAACTGACAATGGCACGACGCCTCGCAGTTTGCTCGCTCAGGCCAAAGGTTTGCCGTCCGAGTTCGAAGAACACTTCTTCGATGTGCCTTTGGCGGTTCGGGTGGAACTTGATCAACAATTTCTGGGTGAGGCAATGATCGTATTGTCCCGCGATGATCGCATCACCCTGCTTGAGTTTGCCGATGTCAGCGACAGCAACATTCCCGCCAGCGAGCGTGAAACCTGGGCCGCTTACCTGCAAAAAGGCGTGGCCCTTGGCGCCTGCGAAGGCAGTTGCCCGGCGCAGATGCTGGCCGTGCATTACAACCTTCAGAATTCATTGGTGTCGATTCTCACTGAAAATGCCGAGCGCGACACTGAAACCAAGCGTTATTACCAGCAGCCAGAAGGCGGCAGCACGGGGTTGATCCTGCGCAACCAGCTGAACCTCAACGGTGGCCAGGATCAGGATCTGGGCGGGCGATATGGGCTGGAGGCCAGCAGCAGCCTGGGCAGCTGGACCCAGAATCTGAATATGCAGCTAGCCCGTCTGGGCGGCCCGGATGACAAGCTCTATCACGCGATCTACGAGCTCTACAGCCAACGTGAGTTGGAGGGCAGTTTTGTGCGCCTGGGTTATTTCACCCCCAACTCCGAAGGCCTGAGCCGCCAGCCACGTTCGTTCGGTGCCAGCCCCGACACGGCCGTGGGCCTCATGTACGGCAGCTCCGACAGCCTGGCGATCAACAGCCCCAAGCCCAGCGTTTACCCGATTTATGTCACTGCCAACCGTCAGGCCTCGGTGGAGATTTTTCGCAATGGCTTGCTGATCAATACCCAACCGGTCGATGCCGGCTTGCAAACCCTGGATACCCGGCCCTTGCCCGGCGGGATCTACGAAGTGGAAGTGCGCTTGATCGAAGACGGTCAAATCACCTCCACCACCCAGGAGCTGGTGTACAAACCGAGCAACTGGCGCAACTACGATGAGCGCTGGCGCTACAACCTGTTCGCCGGGCAGGAAAGCAAGCTGTTGAGCAACTGGGATGAGCAGGCCTACGGCGACATGACCGCCGGCGCCGCCTTCAACTACCTGCTGCATCCACGGATCATTCTCGGAGTCTCGGGGCGCCAGGTTCGGGACACACTGCAATATGGCTCGTCGGTCGATTGGACCTTGGCTAACAACACTAGCCTCTTCGCCAACGTGTATCAGACCCAGGACCATGGCACCGGTCTTGATGTGCAAGCGATGTACAACTATGGCACCGGAAGCGTATTCGCCACCCATAACCGCAGTTGGCTGGACACCACCAAAATCTTCGAAACCCTGCCCGATGGCACTCGGGTGCGGCAGCGCAATGTGTTTGTCGGCCAGACCAGCACTTCGTCGTTGTCGGTGAATCATCGGGTCAGCAGCAGAAGCTCGCTCAACGGGCGGATCTCTCACACCGACGGTAACAGCGAAGGCGTAGGCCTGGATCTGGGCTGGACCCAGCGCACCCAGCTGTTCGGCAGCGATGCCAACTGGCGGTTCTCGGTGTTTGACCGGCCCGGCACCTTCAGCAGCGGAGACCAACGTAACCGTGGCTTCGACCTGACCGTCAGCCTCGCGCTGGGCGGGCCGGGCGAGCAATGGTCTGGCAGCATCGGTTCGCGCACTTCCCGTGATGGCGGCCGCGACAACAACGCTTCGCTCGGCTACCGAAAAGACCTGCAGGACCATGTGCTGCAAAGCGTGTCGGCCACCGCGATTACCGACACTTACGGCATCGGCCTTTCCAGTCAGGCGAACTTCCAGACCGAAGCCATCAACGGCGATGCCTTCGTCCAGCGTTCGTCGTTCAATGGCAACTACACCGGCGGGTTGAACCTGGACAGCACCGTTGCCATGGGCGGCCAGCACGTCGTCATGACCAGCCAGCATCAAGGCAGCGGTGCCGGGATGATCATCGACGTCGAGTCCGACCTCGATGAAATCGCCCTGCGCGCCGACGACTTGAGCGGCGGCAGCGCCAGCTTGCGACCGGGGCGCAACTTCATCCCGATCACCGCCTACAAGAGCAGTTCGGTGAGCTTCGACTTTGAAGGTAACCACCCGCCAGCGGCGAGTATCCAGCCGGCCCGCACGAGCTATCACCTGAACAAGGGGGGTGTGGACTACCGCAAAATCACCATCAGCAAAACCCTGACCGTGCTCGGCCGCCTGGTCGACCCCCAGGGCAAACCGCTCAAGGGCCACCACATCATCAACCACGCCAGCCGCGGGGTCAGTGAAGTGGACGGGTTCTTCTCCATGGAAATGAACGCCGGGTCGCCGACCCTGGAAGTGCGTTATGGCAATCAGTTGTTGTGCCAGTTCCGGCTAGACCCGAGCAGTGCGCGCAATGAGAACGATGTGTTGATGATCGGGGATTTGCGTTGTACGCCGGATACCTTGGCGGATGCAACTTATAAGGCCGAGGCAGCGGGTTGAGCCTTTATAAAATGGACAGGTACGGGATGTTCAAAAAATGCTGATCCGATTGACGCTACTGTGTTTGGGGTTGGGGCTCTTTGTCGCGCCTGTTGGTGCTGAAGTTGTACGACTTAGTGCTGAGTTCAAACCGGACCCGTCGAAACCTAATAGTAATGAATTCAAGAATACGACACCGAATAGTGGGTTTTGCGAGAGGTATGAAGCCGATTGCAAGCGATGGCAGATCTTCAGCATCGGTACCCTGATCGAACTGCATGCTGATCGCGCGATTCCTGCCAGGCATACCGATCCCCGTCAAGGCGCGATGTTTAATGTAGCGGCAGGTTGGAAAGATGTTCCCGTCTTTGACACTCACGGTATGGAGTCAGGCGTGGTGCAGGTACGAATCGCCGGCATCGGCGGGGAATACCGGCTGAGTGAGAGGATTCAGCAGCTGATTGGTAGAGAACTCCCCACTTATAGCGCTCACAATGCGCTTTGGTGGGAAGGCAGCTGGGATGCCGCCCCGAGACCCTGCCGCGACGGGCCTGGGATTAACGCCGATGACTGGAGTTCTACCTTCTTCTGGATCACTCCAGTCGAAGGCGTGTGCTCGAAGCAGGCGGTCTACGATATCCCGGAGTTTTCCTATAAGAGTTTCGACTTCGCGTACCAACTGCGGACCCCCAACCCGTTGAAAATGGCGCCGGGCGTCTATACGGCAACGACACTTTATACCGTTGGCCCGGGGGCGGACTTTGACATGGGGAATATCATGCAGCCCACGGACGGCGCTATTCAACTCGACTTCACCCTGACGGTCGACCACGTATTCAATATAGAAATTCCACCGGGCGGCAATAAAGTCGTCTTGGTGCCGCAGGGCGGTTGGCAAGCCTGGCTGAATCAAGGCCGAAGACCAACGCGTTTGTTTCGCGATCAAACCTTCAATATCTGGACCTCTGCACCGTTCAAGATGAGCATGGAGTGTGAGCATTATGCAGCCAACAGTACCTGCGCTTTACAGGACGATAAAAACAATCAAGTGCCGGTGGATGTATCGGTGAGTTTACCCAGCGGTTTGAGCGACGCTGGACAGCAAACGGTAAGCCGCCGCCGATTACGGGTAGATGGTATGGGGACCGAAAGATTCGAGCCCGCCCTGTATGTCGTTCGCAAACCCGGAACTTTGCACTTTGAAGTGGGCAAAGGTGCCGTGGAAGAGATGTTACAGCGCGACAGTCTTGGCTATTCAGGCGACATCACGGTTATTTGGGATTCACAAATTTAATCGGCACTTGAGCCGCAGCGTCTCGTGCCCGCTGTCTTTTAATGAATGAGGTTAAGGAATATGAAACGCCTGTTGGCATTATTCGGTTTTTATCTGCTTTCTCAGGCGGCTCAAGCCGGGCCGCAGATCAATGTCGGGGTGGTGTATGACTACCTCGATGGCGATAAAAGCACCTACCTGAAACGGGTCTTCAACGGTGGCGACAGCACCGCCTTCGTCAAGGTCAATATCCTCGAGATCGTCTATGACGCCGATGGGAAGGCACGGGAAATCCCGCTGACCTCTCAGGCCGACGCCAGCGCCCGTGATGGCTTGATGGCCAGTCCGGCCAGGTTGATCGTGCCGGCCAATGGCATGCAGGGTACGCGGTTGTTGTACATGGGCGAGCGCGATAAAGAGCGTTACTTCCGCGTGCGCTTTGTTCCGGTAGTACCGGAGAAAGAAGATGAGTTCGCGGTGTCCACCGAAGAACGCGAAGACTACAAAAAAGGCCTGTCGGCCGGCGTTAACGTACTGGCTGGCTACGGCACAGTGTTTTTCGTGCGACCCAAGGAGACACGCTTTGACAGCGTGATCGATAACGGCACGGCCAACTATCAAATCCGCAACAACGGCAACACGGTGGTGGTGATCGATGAGTTCAAGGACTGTTCAGTGAAAAGCGAGCAGGAGTGCCAACCCACTACCAAACATCACATTCTTGCCGGTCGGACTTTCCAGTTCGATAAACAGCCAGGCCGTGAGTACCGTTTCAATCTGGTTGAGGGCACACAGACCAAGAGCCTGCGCGTGGCAGGGAAATAACAGTGAAGGCGCTTTTGACCTCAACCCAATGGCCTGCAAGCAACGGTGAAGAAAATGCTTCGTAAATTAGTCATGACGACCGTGTTGGTGATGACATCGGCGTTGGGGCCTGTGGCATTGGCCGCACGCTTCGTCGAGCAGTTTGAAGTGTCGGTCACCATTCCGACGGCGACCTTTTATGTACTGCCTGTCGATCCGCAACTGCTTGAGCGCGAACAGCGCTTGAATTGGAACCCGGTCACTTCAACGCTCAGCCCGCTGCGCGCCAACTTTGATGTGAAGAATATCAATGGCGGGATATCGGCGCGCCTGAGTGAGCGTGCGTACTTGTCCAATGGCCAGGACGAGATCGACTTGAACGTGGCCTTCAACAAAGTCCCCCTGACGATGGACAGCCAACCGGTGGTGGACGACGCCCGGCCGGGCCGCCGGGTGATGCTGGAAATCGCTGCGCTGGAAGGCCCGGACGGCTTCAAGGCCGGCGACTACCACGGCACCGTGCATATGATTTTTGAGGCGATGAGTCCTTGAAAGGGCGTCACCGTATCTTCAGGGGATTTCAATGATGGTAATTATGAAGCGCTTTAGTGGCTGGGAAGGGCGAGTGCGATGGGGCGTTTGTGGGTTGTTGTGGGTGTTGTCCCTGCCGTTGTATGGGGCGTCGGTGGAGGTGACAGCGCGTTTTCGTCCTGATCCGGCCAACCCCATGGTTAACCAGTTTGAAAACACCACGCCGAACCGGGGCGTCTGTGCCGCAAACGCCTCGTATTGCAAGCAACATGGGCTGTCGAGCTTGAATGTGCCTTTGAGCTTCCGGACCGAAGTACCGATCCTGGCCCGGCACAGCGAGCGCGAAGGTCCGATGGTCAAGGTCCCGGCCAACTGGCGGGCGTTGAACGTGGTTCATGAGGCAACGGGTGAAACCCGACAATTGAAAGTACGCATGGCAGCGTTCGGCGCCTCCTACCGGACGCCCATCCCCATCGCCGACATTATTGGTGAGGGCGGCACCTGGCTGGACATCAATAAAAAGCTATGGGGAGGTCGCGTGGCACAGAATGCCAGGGCACCTTGCCTGTCGACAACGGTATATCACGCGACCTATGCCAATGGGGGGTACTTTTTCTGGCGCACGCCTGTCGGAGCCGAAGCTGCTTGTCCTTTGCAATCGGCTTTCGACATTCCGCCCGGTTTCCGATTTGCTGACGGCGGCCTAAACCAGGTGAACTTCGGGTATCAGATCGAAGCGCCCGACCCTCTATCAATGTCCTCGGGCATCTATACCGGCAAGATCGCCTATACGGTCGGACCGAATATGGACATCGACATGGGGGACGTATTACTACCCACCGATACGCTGTTCGAGATCAATTTCACCCTGACGGTCGAGCACACGCTCAAGGTCGAAATCCCGCCCGGCGGCAACCGTATCCAATTGGAGCCCCAGGGCGGCTGGCAAGCCTGGCTCAATCAGGGCCGCAAACCCGCGCGGTTGTTCCGCGACCAGACCTTCAACCTCTCGGCCAGTTCACGTTTCAAGATGCAGCTTGAGTGTGGCACGGGCCAGATTGGCGATACCTGCGTCATGAAAAACGCCGCCGGTGACCAAGTGCCGCTGGAGGTACTGGTGAGCTTGCCCAACGGCCTGACGAATATCGATGGCGGCGCGGTCAGCCGCCTGCCGCTAAGGGTCAGCGGCGCGGGGACCGAGCTGTTTCAACCTTCCTTCTATGTCGACCGAAGGCCTGGCACCTTGCACTTCGAAGTGCAAAGGGAAGGTGTGGAAGAAATGCTCAAGCGCGAGGGCGATACCTGGTCGGGCACGGTGTCGGTGATCTGGGATTCGGAGGTATGAGGATGTTTGGCATGAACGTATCAGGCGGCAACTTGGATAGTGTGATCAGGCAGGTATGCCGCCGACTCTGGCTGGCCTTCCCAGCGGCGCTGTTTTCTTTATCGGCCCATGCGCTCGAGGTCGAGTTCAAGGCATCGTTTCGCCCGGATGCGGGCAATCCACTGAAAAACGAATTCACCAACAATACGCCGCCGAGCGGTTACTGCGCCGACCGTCCGACCGAGTGCAAGCTCAGTTTCCGCCTGCCATTGACCTTTCGTTCCCGCGCGCCCATCGAGCCCCATCACGCGGACTTCCGTCAAGGCGCCACACTCAAGCCACCTGCCCTTTGGTGAACGTTGACAGTGGTCAACTCGGCCACGGGTGATGAAACGGAGGTGGAGGTGCGAATTTCCGGAATCGGCAGCACTTACCAGCTGAGCCAACCGGCGACGGAGCTGGTGCCGGAGGCGGGAAGCATGGTTGCAGCGCACTATCAGTTGTGGGGGGTGAGTTGGGTCAATGCGCCCGCGCCTTGCCGGTACAGCGGTATTGGGTTGGTTTCGCCCCGTAGCTATAAGTTTTTCTGGAGAACACCCGTTGAAGGGTTCTGTTCGAAGTTGGCCCGGTACCCGATACCTGCAATGGAGTATCAGTACCTTGATGTGGCGTATGAACTGCGCACCCCTAAGCCTCTGGAAATGGACGCCGGTATTTACACCGGCAGTATTTCCTACAGCGTGGGGCCGTTCAAAGACTTCGATATGGGCGATGTGATGCTGCCCAGCGACGACAACATTATCTTCAACTTCACCCTCACGGTGGAGCACACCCTCAAGGTCGAAATCCCGCCCGGCGGCAATCGCATCCAATTGGAGCCCCAGGGCGGCTGGCAAGCCTGGCTCAATCAGGGTCGCAAACCCGCGCGGTTGTTCCGCGACCAGACCTTCAACCTCTCGGCCAGTTCACGTTTCAAGATGCAGCTTGAGTGTGGCACGGGCCAGATTGGCGATACCTGCGCCGTGCAAAACGCCGCCGGTGACCAAGTGCCGCTGGAGGTACTGGTGAGCTTGCCCAACGGCCTGACGAATATCGATGGCGGCGCGGTCAACCGCTTGCCGCTAAGGGTCAGCGGCGCGGGGACCGAGCTGTTTCAACCTTCCTTCTATGTCGACCGACGGCCTGGCACCTTGCATTTCGAAGTGCAAAGGGAAGGTGTGGAAGAAATGCTCAAGCGCGAGGGCGATACCTGGTCGGGCACGGTGTCGGTGATTTGGGATTCGGAAGTGGGTTGAAAGCAGAGCTGATGCTCTGTCGGGTCGAATCACCGTGCCACACGCTTGATTGACATCAACCGGCAAGGCCCTGAAGGGGGATACCTTCAGGGCCGTTCGAACGGTTGATCCATTACTGCCCGGCTTTTTTCAGCGCTACACGAGTCAGCCTCCGGCTCAGTTCCTGCTCGTCGTATCCGATGTCGCGGTATAACCTTGCATAGACCTCATCGGTCATTTCTGCATCGGTGAAGACCACGCTCTGCGGAACGGAGAGCTGGTTGGCGAGGTCCTTCAGCCGCTCCTTGAGCTGTTGTTTTTCCGTGTCAGGCAACCCTTCGGAATGTGCCCAGTCTTTTTGTGCTAACCGCATCTCATCGAGTCGTTCGGCCTTGCCTTCATATAACCGTGCATTTTCCTTGAATTCGTTTGGGTGAGCATTACGCAAGTATTCTTCCCAGAATGGCTGCTCAAGCATGGCATCGAGCAAGCCGTCCCCTTCCTCCAACGCCAGCACGGTGGTGTACGCCTGATCGATGGCCTTGTCGCTCACGGCGGCGATTTGCTGGTAAAGCATGTCCTCCGATTGCCAGGGCAAGCCAAGGCGCGATGCCAGACGGGTCTGATACGCCAGGTAAATTTCCACTTCTTCGGCCCTGCTCGGGCGTGATAGTGCATCGGCCCGGGCAATGTCATTGACCCGTTGCAAGCGCGCTGCGCCCTTGCTCAATTTCACCAGCCGGGCTTCCAGTTCGGCGGCGTAGGTCGAATACGCATACGCCTGGGAGGCTAGCGCCTGCACGCCCATGTTGTTGAAAACTTCGGAGCTGGCATCGGCACACGTGGTGGGTTGCTCGGCGGTCTGGAACAGTTTTTCTCGCAGTGGCGTATCCAGATCTGCCGCGTCGATCAGTTCCCAGACTCGACGGGACAGGGCATTGCGGGTAGCGCCTCCGGCTCTGAAATCGGCCGAATGGGTCAGGCTGTCGATGATTCTGAAGAAGCCTTCGCTGTTCGGCTCGTTCATCAGGTTGTCCCAGGCCTCCGCTCTGTAAGTCCCCAGTCCAGGCGAGTTTGCACCCCAGAGCGATGAGTCATCATCGACCGGCCATCTGGCGCGCGCATTGGCGGCCAAAGGGGCGTAGGTGTTCTGGCGAGGCAAGCTCACTGAATCTCGGTACTGGAACAGGATCTGGCGTTGAATATCGTCCAGGGATTCGATGTCCAGTCGTGCGCGCGCCACAACTAATGCTTGCCTTGACCCGTTGACGACATTAGGTACGGTCTTGATCGGGTTTTCCCGCAGGTCAAGAAGAAAACCCTTTGGACGCTGTTTGTTCAGCAAGCCGTCTGGCCAGGCATCGATGCCGGTGTTTGAAAGGTTGAGCACTTTCAGGCGTGGCATGCGCTCGACATTGGGCGGCCGACGCAGCGGATTGTTATCGAGCCGCAAGGTCTGCAGGCGTGTCAGATTCTTCAACCGCTCGACCGCCGCGTTGTCCAGCACAATATGGTTGCCGCTAAGACGCAAGGTTTCGAGCAGATGCATGCTGGCTACGTTTTCCGGCAAACGGGCCAGGTCACAGCGACGTGCGCTGAAGTGGCGTAGCCGGGTAAAGTCTTTCAAAAGCCCCGTGGCGCCCGGCGATAACTCCACCCCATCCAGACTCAAAGTGCTGATCTGTTCGAGATACGGGCGAATGTCTGGCAATGTCTTCCACGAGGACTCCAGGTTGAAACTCAGAAACTCAGTGGACAAGTCCAGAGCGTAGCCCTTGTCGAAGTGCGTACTGCGTTCGCCAAACAAAATGGGTTTGCGCTGGAAGCATTCCACCAGGCGATCAGCGATGAAAATAACTTCTCTGCGCTGACGCCACATAATGTCGGGTTCGAAAGGCGCGTTCCCCATCTTCCATGCGCCAAGAATGTTTTCCAGCTCTGTGATTCCTTGTTTCTCGTTTCTTATCACCTGAACAGGATCGGTGCCAGGGGGTATGGAACGGATAAAATTATAGACTTCGCGCTCACTCAGATGCGGATGCAGATTTCTTAACGCTTGCTCAGCGGTGACTGGCTCTCTGGAAAGTACGGGGCCGCGTAACAGCAGGCTCGTTTCCAGCTCCGCCACTGGACGGATGGAGGGCTCCAGCAAGAGCGTGCGGCGTTCGGCCGGTGCCATGGTCTTGGCCATTATCCATTGTTTGAACGCGTTTCCCTGGCCGAGCCCATAACCCAATGAGCGGCGAGCCCGCTCGGGCAAGGCGCGCAGGAGCGCTTCATGGAAGTCGACCGCGTCGGAAAGCTTGCGATGATGGCCGTCAACAACCTCATAACTGCCGTGCTCGTCACGTAACAGCATTCGCACGTTGGTGGCGTCATCGGGACCGACACTGCAACGCAAAGGACCTTCGGCGGTGCCGTCACGTACTTCCACGCGCAGATCGCGCAAGGCCTCGCTGTTGAATCGCAGCGCGTTGAGCGCCAGGCGCTCGGTGTCGGCGGTCAGTCGTTCGGCCTGGTAAAAGCCCTCGCTGGCGCGTGTCGAGCGGGTTTCAAAAGCACATTCGCGGACGCGGCTCTTGAGATCCAGTGGGAGGCGTTGCTGTGCCTCGACGATGCTCAGATCGTCTTGCCGGGCATTGGCGACAAGGCGTTCGGCGATGATCGTCGGCAGTTCAGGGTATTGCCGCTGCAAGACTTGAACGCGTTGATCGGTACTGCGTGTGTGAGAGCGATAGATGTAATCCGCGATGTCGGCCTTGCGCCCTTCGACCTGGTTGGCCAGGCGATCACGCAGGCGCTGCACCTTCGCCTGTCTGGAGAGTCCCGGTCCGACCAGCGCTTCGAGCTGTTGCTCATCGAGAAACCCGACGACCCGCTCCGGCAATTTGCCTGCCATTACATCCGCCAGCCCGATATTCAACGTCCGTTCCGGCCGGGCATTGGCGTTGCCGTACAGGCGGGACGCGCCGAGCAGGTCGGATCGTTCATACACCCTCAAGGCATGGTCGAACGGCCAGCCCGGCAGTTCGGTGATCAGTTGCTCGAACCAGTGCGATGACGGGTCTATCGGGCTTCCCGAACGAATTTGCGTCGTCGTGGCAGCAACATCTTCCATCGCCCTGAAGCGGTTTACCGTGTCTTCCAGCAATAGCGGCGGCTCGGCGTTTTCAACATGCATGCGCCGCAGTGCGTCTTCTTCGGTGCCGCTGATCAAGCGGATGTTTTCCAGTTGCCTTGTGCTCAAGCCATCGGTCATGTGCCCCAGCCGTTGCATCAGCTTCGGGCCCTCCCAGGTCAACGGGTTTTCACCTTCATGGCGCCAGGCGCCACGACCGTTATGGGCCAGTTTCGGTGCATAGGCTTCGGGGCGGGTGGGGTGTTCAAGTCGATACTGCGCGGTTTGCGGATCCTTTCGAGTCACATAGTGGCGACCCTCCAACGGAAGAATGTCCCGGCCTTGATGGCGATGCAGGCCCAGTCGGTCGGGCCTGGAGTCTGTTGGCAGGGACAGGTCTGGATGGGCGTAGGGTTCGATGTCCGGGTGCCACAGGCGGGTTTCACCGGTGGGCAAACTGACCGGTTGCATGCCCTCGACCAACACGGAAATCTTGAGCCGGAACGCCTCGCCGATGAGCGCCCCGGCCTCAAACGCGGCCCATTGAAGCAAGTCCGTCACGACCCCCACAATGTGATCCGCTGCTTCTGACCATAGTCCCTCGGCCAGGTCCACAGCGCCTTCAATGACATCACTGGTCAGTTGATACGCCGTGTAGACCAGCATGAGTTCGCCCAGCCCGGGAACGAATGGCGTGGCGATCAACAGGGCAACATTGAAAATGTCGGAGACTATTTTTTTGAAATTGTCCCACCAGGCCCACCGGGCCTTGCGATCGGTGTCGGCGGTCGACACGACGATGTCCCGAGCGTCATTGAGAATCTTGTTCAGTTTGTTTTGATAAAGATGTACCCAGAGTTCGCCCGTGATCGGCGCAATGTCGACATTCAATCGCGGGTTATCGATCGGCACATCCCGCCAGCTTGGGCCCGGATCGAACGTTTCCTTTCGATGCCATTTGACCTCGAACAGACGTTGTTGCAGCCCGCCGAAGAAATGCCCGCGTTGCGAATGGTCGATGAACCGGCTGAAAAACTGGCGGTACGTCATCCCGGTGGAAGCGATAAGTGCGTCGTCGCGCAACTGCCGCGTCAGTTCATTCATGAACGCGACGGTCGATGGGTATTGCTTGAGTGGATGTTGTGGATCCTGCGGCACATAAGCGATCACTGGCATCACCTCGTGCGATTGCTCCAGATCCGCAGCGATCAGCACGATGCCGGTCAAGGGGTTGTCGAGAATGGACAGGTCGGCAAATTGCACCGGCTTGCCTTTCCAGGTGGTGTTGCGCTGGCCCTCCAGCATTTCAATGACCCTGTCGCGGGCATCGGCGTCGATATCGCCGGCCACCGTCGCCTGTTCCACGGCGGCTCTGAAAGCGGCTTTCTCGCTTTCAACGATACGGCTTTGGAGCAAATACTTTGCGACGCCATCACGGGGCAGTAACTGTTCTTCCAGGTGTCGGGTGTAGTGGGCGCCGATATCCAGTTCACGGCACAACGCCTGAAACCCTGCGATGGAGAGTTTGTGTTTGATGGGCAAGACATCGAACTGACCATGCTGATCGGGCTGACTGATGAAGTCCGAGTCCGGTTCGCAGGTTTCGCCAAGCGCGAAGTTGTGCAGTGCGGCATCGATCAGCGAAACGGTGCGGGTGACGACACCCCCGGACGTATCGATGACATACCAGGGGCGTTCTTTGGCCAGGTAAAGATGCAAATACGTTTTTTTAACGTCGACATCAATATCCAGTTTCTTCAGCGCATCGGTGAGTAGGGGCTCGGCAAATTCATAAACGTTTTGTAACTCGTCGAGAATACGATCCACCGTGTTGCGGGAAGACCAGAGTTCGAGGCTGGCTTTTTGTAAGCGGGATTGATCGAGTGCGGAGGCTGACTTGATCCAGGGCGCGGGCGCTTTTTCGGCGCGGCCCAGTTCCTGGACATTTCGCAATGAAGTGCTTTGAAAGACCGGATGAATCCGGCTCTTGATGAATTCGTAGTGCCGGCCTTTATGGTCGGTTGTCGACGTACTTCCTTGTAAGTCAGGCATGTTGTTAATAAACCTTGAGCGTTAATGTGAGTCACCAGCCTAACGCCCAGGGCCCAAAGTAAAAGCCGCAATTTCTGTTGCTTGATCAGCGCCTGCACCGCTAATGCATTGGAATTATCCATGCCGAAAATAATTAATTACCACCTGTGCAGCGTAATGGTTCTGTCAACGCCGCGCGACTTCAGTCGGCAAGCAACCTGTTTTGCTGCCGGGTTGCAGGTATGGCATGAGAATCGGTGCCATGCCTTTGAGTACCTGCACCGGCAACGCCGAGGTGAACTTGAAGGCTTCGGCCGTGCGCCCGGGCACGAATGCGGTCAAGGTACCGAAGTGTGAATCGCCAATGTAGAAGACAAACGTCGCCGTCCGGTTGATGGATTTGGAGCTCAGAATCCGCCCGCCTGAACCAATGGCTTCAATGCGGTTGTCCCCTGTGCCCGTTTTGCCACCCATGGCCAACGGTTTGCCATCCGGCGTTACAAAACTGCCGGACACCCGTTTCGCCGTACCGGCATCCACCACTTGCGACAAGGCTTCGCGCATGGCCGTGGCGACTTCGGATGGCATGACCCGTTTGCCGACGTTCGGGTCATTGATCAATTTGGTTTCATACGGTGTGTTGGCTGCGAAGTGCAAGCTGTCGATACGCAGGGTCGGCATGCGCACACCGTCGTTGAGGATGGTGCCGATCAGTTCCGCCAATGCTGCCGGACGGTCGCCGGAGCTGCCGATGGCGGTCGCCAGCGAGGGCACGAGGTGATCGAATGGGTAGCCGACTTTCTGCCAGCGCTGGTGAATGTCGAGGAATGCTTCGATCTCCAGCATGGTGCGGATGCGACTGTCGCGGGCACCCTTGTGCCGGCTTTTGAACAGCCAGCTGTAGACCTCCTGGCGCTCGAACTGGCTGGCTTTGACGATTTCACCCCACTTGGCGTCGGGGTGATTGAGCAGGTAGCCCATCAGCCACAGGTCCAGCGGGTGAACCTTGGCGATGAAGCCCTGGTCCGGCAAGTCGTAGGAGCCAGGGCCGTAGGCTTCGTAGAGCCGTACGAGACGTTCGTCAGTGAGTTTTTCCGTGAGCTTGGCGCCGGTGAGGTGCGAGCGCACGAAGGCGTTGAAGCTTGCCTGACTGGCCCGTGGCAGCAGGTAGCGGTGCACGGCGGCCATGCGGATCGGGGTCGGGCGCATGCTGTCGAGGAAGGTCTCGAGCCGGTCCTGGGTGTCCTTGTTCTTGTACTTCTTCCAGAACTTGAGCAGGAACGAAGTGCCCTCGCTGTCGGCGAATTCGGCCAGGTATTCCTGGCGCCGCGGGTCGCGGTCGTCCTTGAGCAGTTCGGCACTGCTGTTCGGGCCGGAGTAGGTGGTGTAGCGCACCAGGTCACGCATCAGGCGGATGAACGGCAGGTTGATCGACTCGCGCAGGGCGTCGCGCAGTGTCGGTATGCGGCCGTTGTCTTCCTTGCGGAAGTTGTGGAACACATGCAGGCCGCCCCCGGTGAAAAACGCCTCGCCGGGGCTGGCGGAGTATTTGCGGTCCAGGGCTGCGCCGAGCATTTTTTGCAGGTCGCGGTCCTTGTTTTCGATCAGGTAATCGACCGCCCAGCGGCTCAGGCGGTCCTGCTCCGGCACGTCGACTTTCTTCAGTTCCGGGACGGCCATGCCAGCGTATTTGTCGTGCAGCTCGGAGATGATTTGCAGGTAGGTGGTCAGCACGCGCATTTTCGCGGTGGAGCCCAGCTCCAGTTTGCTGCCTTCGTTGATGTCGAATGGCTGGTCGGTGCTGTCGGTCTGCACCCGTACCCGCGAGCCGTCCGGGGTCAGTTCGAACAAGGTGAAGCTGTAGCGCACCTGGGTGGTGCTGGTGGTGGTCAGAAGGCGTTCGCCGATCAGGCCGATTTGCGTGGCAAAAGCGGGGTCGGCGAGTTTTTTCAGGTACTCGGTGGCCTCGGTTTGCAACTCGCCTTGCAGGGTGCTGGTGGCGGACAGGTCGAGGCGGTCGAGGTCATACAGCGGGCGATTGAGCATGCCGGCCAGACGGCTGCGCGCGACACTGATGCCCTTGTTGGTTTCAATCGGCTGAATGGTCGGCTGGGTGGCCCAGTCGCGGTAGGTCAATTTGCTGGCCAGGGCGGCGGCGGCGAGCTGGGCGTTGATCACACTGTTTTGCGCCAGCAGGCGAATATGGCTGTCGGTGAGGTCGGCCAGTTCATCGTGACCCTTGGTCAGGTAATGCGACGGGCGGCGCTGGGCAATCATCAGCGACAGCATTTCACGCAGGGCCAGGCCTTTTTCCGCCATGGTTTTTGGATCGGTCGCAGTGCTGGTCAGGACTTCGTTGGCCTTGCTGAAGTCGGAGCCATACCACACGCGCAAGCCTTCAGCCATGCCATGCACTTCACCGTGGCCCGGTACGGCCGACAGCGGCACGCTGTTGAGGTAGTCGCGAACCACGTTCTGCCGGGCTTCGAGAGTTTGTGGCCCGGCCTGATAGGCGCGTACGGTGGCGGAAATCATCTGGCGAATTTTTTCCGCGCCATTGACCGTCAAGCCATCGGGGGAGTGCCGGTACTTTTCCAGTTGCGTGGCCAGGGTACTGCCACCAGCGGATTGACCGGGCACGTGCAATATCTTGGCCACCTGGGACCACGCCGCCATACCGAACCGTGGCCAGTCCACCGCCGGGTTGGCCAGGGGTTGTTTGGGGTCCAGCAGGAAGCGGTTCTCGATGAACAACAGGCTGTTGACCACCACCGGCGGGATCGAGGCAAAGGTTGAATAAAGCTGCTGCGGGTAGTTGTACTGGTACAGCGGCGCAGCGCGGCAATCGGTGATCGACAGCCCGGCCTGGATTTTCTCGGCATAAGGCACGAACAGGCCTTTGTCGCTGTACTTCAACAGCGCCGGAGAAAAGCGGGTTTGCGCCTCAACGACGAAATCGCGCTTGATCAAGCGCGGCAGGAATTCATCCAGCGAGCTGTAGCCCAGGCGCCGATCGAACGGACCGTCGCCCGGATAGCGAATCGCATCGCTGGGGCCGGGTTTGAGCTCATAGTTCAGGGACGCGGCGTATTTGCTGACTTCCCGGGCCTGGAACTTCGAGGTACGCATTTCCCTCGCAGCCGCCAGCCCCACGACAATCGCGATAATCAACAGCAATAGCCAGAACGCTCCCCATCCGTGTCTGGAACGACGGGGTTTTTCAGGTGGCGGCGCTTCATCCTCACGTTCAGTCGGAACCTCGGTTTTACTCGAATCGGTTTGCCACAAAGCGCCCATAGTCGACTGATCCATTCACGCAGATTGATCGGACTTCACTGAAGCTTAGACGGTGGTTGGCGAAGGTGAAAAAAATGTGAGGGGCAAAATGATGCACGGACTCACCACTAACTGGGCCGGATGGAGCCACTGTGGCGAGGGGGCAAGCCCCCTCGCCACAGTTGTGATAGCAACTGGAGACGGGTGGTGGTCTGTAATGGCTGGAGTAGAGCCTTTTCTAAGGTAAATACGGCTTTGGTAGGGGCATGGCGATGCACCATTATTGTGCAATACTCCGCGCCATTTAAATGGCGGAAATTCCTACAAGATCCAGGTGAAGCCTCTCCAAAAGTCGCGTTATTGCCGGGGTTTATGGCTGAATTTAGTGGTTTATAGAGTGAATATATCTGTTGTCAGCTTTTTATACTGCACGACCCGCTGATCTTGCAGGTTTTGTCCTACAGGACGGTTCTGCTTACAAAGCAGACCCGGTTACGCGAAGCAGCTGGCTTATCGGTCGGGGGCTTCAACGCTCAGCGGTCATATCCAACAACAAGATGAGGTACCCCTTATGCCCGTAGGCAATCCCCAGCCCAACGGCGAGACCGCTCAGGGCGGTCCGCTTAAACGTGAACTCGGCGAGCGGCATATTCGCCTGATGGCACTCGGTGCCTGTATCGGCGTCGGTCTGTTCCTCGGTTCAGCCAAGGCCATCCAAATGGCCGGCCCCGCCATCATGCTGTCCTACATCATCGGCGGTCTGGCGATCCTGGTGATCATGCGTGCCCTCGGCGAGATGGCCGTGCACAATCCGGTCGCCGGCTCGTTCAGCCGTTACGCCCAAGACTACCTCGGCCCGCTGGCGGGCTTTCTGACCGGCTGGAACTACTGGTTCCTGTGGCTGGTGACCTGCGTCGCGGAAATCACTGCCGTGGCGGTGTACATGGGCATCTGGTTCCCCGATGTACCGCGCTGGATCTGGGCGCTCGCTGCGTTGATAAGCATGGGCTCGATCAATCTGATCGCGGTCAAGGCCTTCGGTGAATTCGAGTTCTGGTTTGCCCTGATCAAGATCGTCACCATCGTTGCGATGGTATTCGGCGGCATCGGCATCATCGCCTTCGGTTTCGGCAACGACGGCGTGGCCCTGGGGATTTCCAACCTGTGGACCCACGGCGGCTTCATGCCCAACGGCATAACTGGCGTGCTGATGTCGCTGCAAATGGTGATGTTCGCCTACCTGGGTGTGGAGATGATCGGCCTGACCGCCGGTGAAGCGAAGAACCCGCAAAAGACCATCCCCAATGCCATCGGCTCGGTGTTCTGGCGGATTCTGCTGTTCTATGTCGGCGCGTTGTTCGTGATCCTGTCGATCTACCCGTGGAACGAAATCGGTACCCAAGGCAGTCCGTTCGTGATGACCTTCGAGCGTCTGGGCATCAAGACCGCCGCCGGCATCATCAACTTCGTGGTGATCACCGCGGCACTGTCGTCCTGCAACGGCGGCATCTTCAGCACCGGGCGCATGCTCTACAGCCTGGCGCAGAACGGCCAGGCCCCGGCGGGGTTCGCCAAGACCTCGAGCAACGGCGTGCCGCGGCGTGCGCTGCTGCTGTCGATCTTCGCCTTGCTGTTGGGCGTGCTGCTGAACTACCTGGTACCGGAGAAGGTCTTTGTCTGGGTGACGTCCATCGCCACCTTCGGCGCGATCTGGACCTGGGTGATGATCCTGTTGGCCCAGCTCAAATTCCGCAAAGGCCTGAGCGCAAGCGAAGCGGCTGGCCTGAAATACCGTATGTGGCTGTACCCGGTCAGCTCTTATCTGGCGCTGGCGTTCCTGGTGCTGGTGGTCGGCCTGATGGCGTACTTCCCGGACACCCGCGTGGCGCTGTATGTGGGACCTGCGTTCCTGGTGCTGCTGACGGTGCTGTTCTACATGTTCAAGCTGCAACCGACGAATGTTTCGCAAGGTGCGGTGCGTTCGGTTTCGTAAGTTGTAATGCCTGAAAGACAAAAGCCCCGGTCGAAATGATCGGGGCTTTTTGGTTTTGAAGATCAACAGATCGCAGCCTGCGGCAGCTCCTACAGGGGAATGCGGTCTGATTTTGTAGGAGCTGCCGCAGGCTGCGATCTTTTGATTGTCTGGTTCAAACGCTTGTTGAACTCAAGCCAGGTCGCCAGCAGTGCCATCAACCCGGCACCCACCAGCGCCGTGAAAATCTGCATGGCAACAGCGTCGTCGGTCAGCGCGTTGACCATGTCCGCCAAAGGCGCCAGCAGCACGCCCAGACAGAAAATCTCCAGCGAGAAACGGCCCATTCGGCAACTTTGCTGCGCGAGCCAGTTTTGCGTCCATCCGCTGTCGGGAATCAGTTTCGCGGTGACGTAGGCCAGTGCGAGGAAATGCAGCAGGCGCACGGGGGACAGGTCGGTCTTGCTGATGGGGTACAGCAGGTTCTTCAGGCTCGCTGGCACCACGGCATCGTGTAGCTCTGGCCAACGCCACAGGACGGTCATCACGCCCGCGGTCACTACGTACAGCGCCGCACTGACAAACAACGGCTGGCGTAGCAGCGGGCGAGTGTCGGGCAGGCGCGGGCGCTGGCTGTGAATCGCAGCGGCACCGCCGAGTACGAACAGCAATTGCCAGGCAACCGGGTTGAAATACCACACGCCGTCCTTGATGGCGGCCAGGTTCCAGCCCGCCAGTGGCACCATCAGATACAGCGCCAATGACATCGCGACCACCACCCAGGCCTTGCGCACCAGTACGGGCAGTACCAGGGGCAAACCTGCCAATAGCACGATGTACAGCGGCAACGGGTCCATCAGGTTCGGCTTGAAGCGCAACAACAGTTCATCGATCAGGGCCTGCTGCGGGTTGCCGATGAAGTGATGCATGCCCATTTCCTCCACCAGGTCCCGTGTTTCCACATGGCTGTTGGCGAAAAACACAATGCCCATCAGCATCGCCAGCAGGAAAATATGCACCACGTAGAGCACCCATGCCCGGCGCAGGATTTTCACGCAGGCGATCAGAAAGCCTTCGCGCGCCAGGACTTTGCCGTACGCCAATACGGACGCGAAACCTGCCAGAAACACGAAAACCTCGGCCGCATCGCTGAAACCGAAGTTGCGCAGGGTGATTTGTCCCAAAGGGTTGTGAGGCACGTGATCCCAAAAGATGAAGATCAGTGCCAGACCACGAAAAAAGTCGATCCGGTGATCGCGTGCTAACGTCATGACAGCTGGCTCGTAACAGCGGGTGAAAATGGGATTGGCCGCGGGCGCAAAGGCCTCGCGCCCAAGCGGCGGCGCGCAGGGTGGACTGATTCGCGGGCAATTGCAAAACCGGGCTATTACCGAATGTCTCGGGCGTTGCCCCAAGGCTCAACCGCTGGTCAGAAAGGTCCAAAAACCTGCGATTTGTGACAGTAGACAGGCTCAAATACTAATGAGTGCAACGTTCTAAAAACGGGAGTCTCACATGAGACTGTTGTGGAAAGGGCTGTCCAGTTACACGGTGATCGGGGTCGCCAACACCCTGATTCACTGGCAGGTCTTTTTCCTGCTGAGCATGGCGGCCGGACTCAGTCAGGCGTTCAGCAACCTGGCAGCCTTCTGCGTGGCTGCGTCGTTTTCCTTCTACATGAACGCGCAATTTACCTTCGCCGCCAGTGCCTCGGTCGGCGGTTATCTGCTGTTTGTTTCGGGCATGGGGGCGTTGAGCCTGGGTGTCGGCCATCTGGGCGACGTCTGGCGATTGCACGGTTTGCTCACCGTGGCCCTGTTTTCGGCATTGAGCCTGGTGTTCGGCTTCCTGTATTCCAAATACGTGGTGTTTCGCGAGTGTGATCGATGAAAATCTCGCTCATTGTCCCGGTGTTCAACGAAGAACAGTCAATCAATCTGTTTTATCAGGCGGTGCGACGGGAGTTGAAGCTCAGCGGTGCCGAAGTCGAGATCGTGTTCATCAACGACGGCAGCTCCGACCGCACGGCCGAACAGGCTACGGCACTGGCCAAGGCGGATGATCAGGTCGTGCTGATCAATTTCTCGCGCAACTTCGGTAAGGAACCGGCACTGTTTGCCGGCCTGGAACACGCCAGCGGCGATGCCGTGATTCCCATGGATGTCGACCTGCAGGACCCGATCAGTGTCATCCCGTTATTGGTCGAGCAGTGGCAAAAGGGCGCCGATGTGGTACTCGCCAAGCGCCGCAATCGGGACGTCGACGGCTACCTCAGGCGTCACAGTGCGTCAATTTTCTACCACGTGCTCAATCGCATCGCCTACACGCGCATCGAGGAAAATGTCGGGGACTTCCGGCTGATGGATCGCAAGGTGGTCGACGTGATCCGTTCCCTGCCCGAGCATCAGTTGTTCATGAAAGGTGTATTGTCGTGGGCCGGGTTCAACACCGTAGTGGTGGAGTTCGAGCGAGCCGGGCGGGTGGCGGGGAGCAGCAAGTTCAATGGCTGGAAGCTATGGAACCTGGCCCTGGAAGGCGTGACCTCGTTCAGCACCGTGCCGCTGCGCTTGTGGACATACGTCGGTGGCGGCATTTCCATTTTCGCGGTGCTTTACGCGGTGTACATGGTGCTGGACAAGATTTTCTTCGGCAACAACGTTCCCGGTTATCCGTCGCTGATGACGGCGATACTGTTTCTCGGCGGCGTGCAACTGATCGGCATCGGCATCCTCGGCGAATACATCGGTCGTATCTATATCGAGGCCAAGCACCGGCCGCGCTACGTGATCAAGGATATCGTCGGTGGCAAAGACCGGGGCGCGCGCTAGCATGGGCCGGTTCAACGACTTCCTCGTTCGCGAGCTCAGCCGGCATCAGGTCTGGCGGTTTTTTCTGTTCGCGACCTTCTTGTATGTCCTGCCATTGATCCTCGCGGACTTCCCCTACATCGATGACAACTGGCGCTCGCTGGCGGCGGGCATGGCCTGGGCTGAACAGGGGCGACTGTTCGCTCAGCTGTTCTACAACGCCCTGACTTTCAGGCATGCCGCGCCGAACATCTTTCCCTTGCCCTTGTTGATCGCCACGCTGGCCATGGCGTCGGCGCTGACCAGCCTGACGTTCCATTACTTCCGCCAGCCCAGCGTCGCTTGCTGCCTGGTGCTGTTGCCGCTCTGGTACAACCCGTTCTTCCTGCAGAACCTGTCTTATCAATACGACGGTCCCGCGACGGCCCTGAGCCTGGTGGCGGTGATCTATGCGATCACCTTTCGTCACCCGTGGCGCAGCGTGCAGTGGCTGGTGCCGTCGTTCCTGATCGCACTGGCGCTGGGGTTGTATCAGATCAGCCTGAATGTGTTCCTGGGCCTGTGTTGCCTGGAGTTGCTCAGGGCCGCCAACGATAAAACCACCCCGGTGCCGTGGCGCGACCTGCTGGGCTGGAAAGCCGCCCAACTGATCCTCGGTGGGTTGATCTACAGCGTCAGTGCAGGTCCGTTCATGGACTCCAATCGCACATTGCTGCTCAATTGGTCGGCGCATCCTCTATTGCAGATCCAGATCAACATTGCCCGGGTCCTGGAAAAAGTCGTGCTGCTGTTCAGTGGTGGATGGCTCTGGGTATTCGGCGGGTTGCTGCTGTTGGCGATGGCCGGGGCGGTGCGGCTGGGACTGAACGTAGCGGCGCGTCAGGACGGTGGACCGAAGAAACTGTTGATCGGCCTGATGTGTTTGCTGACATTGCCGGTGGTGACGCTGCTGGTGTCCGGAGTCGCGTTGTTTTTCCGCGACTTCAACGAAGGCGCCCGCACCTTGATGGGCTTCGCCGTGCTGCTGGTGCTGCTGTGCTATTTGAGTCATCTGGCGCTGGCGTCGATCCATGAACGACTGCCACTGTTGTTGATCATTCCGCTGCTGGCGATGTTGTCGCTGTCGTTCGCCTATGGCCGGGTGCTGACCGTGCAGAAAACCTTTGCGTCCACGGCGCTGGCCAGCCTTGCGTACGACATCGCCAGCCATCAGTCGCTGCGCGAGGCCAGGCGGATCTACATCTCGGTGAGTTATTCCGACTACTGGTTAGTGGCGGCAGCTGGCTCATTCAAGCAGCTGCCGGTGCTGCACTACTTGCTCAATACCGACTATTACATGCTGGCCGAGAATCTGCCGAAAGCGGGGATCACCAACGTGGTGGCGGAGCGGGAGCGGCGCAACGCGACGCGGGTGGGTTATCAGGGCTATCCGCCGCTGGTGGACAGCCAGTACTACCGGATTTACCTGATCGGTGATTACGGTTTTATCGTGATGAAGGAGCCGACCCCGAGCAAAACGCTACGTTGGTGAATCTGAAGGGTCGTGAAAAGTGTCGACATCGTCAGCATTGCCGCTGGTCTGAAATCCTTGCCAACCTGTTATTTCTGTCAGTAGACCGCTGTTGAGGTATCACTTAGCTTGAGTCCACCTGAAACAGGGATATTGGCGGGAGCCGGCATGAAAGCTTTGTGGAAGGGATTTTCTACCTATGCGGTGATCGGGCTGGTCAATACGTTCATTCATTGGCAGGTTTTTTTTGTACTCGTCAATGCTGCCGAGTTGACCCAAGCCACCAGTAATTTTGCGGCGTTTTGTGCCGCTGCGTCATTCTCCTTCTATGCGAATGCCCTTTATACATTTGATGCAAAGGTATCGATATTGCGATACCTGCTGTTTGTTTGCGTCATGGGTGTATTGAGTTTCGGCGTCGGTTTTCTTGCTGATCAGTGGCGCATTCATGGACTGCTGACTGTCACCACGTTTTCGTTGTTGAGCCTGTTTTGCGGGTTCTTGTTTTCGAGCTTCGTAGGGTTTTGCGAGCGCAAGGCATGAAGGTTTCGCTGATTGTCCCTGTGTTCAATGAAGAGCAGGCTATCGGGGTGTTCTATCAGGCCGTGCGTCATGATCCGAGTTTGCGCGAACACCGCATTGAAATCGTGTTTATCAATGATGGCAGTACTGACGGAACATCCGATCTGGCCCATACGATTGCCTTGGTTGACACCGATGTGGTGGTGATCAGTTTCTCGCGCAACTTCGGCAAGGAACCTGCCTTGTTTGCCGGGTTGGAACATGCAACGGGCGATGCCCTAATTCCCATGGATGTGGATCTGCAGGACCCAATCTGTGTCATCTCGCGGCTCATCGAAGAGTGGATCAATGGGGCTGACGTGGTGCTGGCAAAACGACGAAACCGTTTGACCGACAGCTATTTCAAACGTCAATTCGCGAGCCTGTTCTATCGACTACTCAACCAGATTGCATCGACCCGCATCGAGGAAAATGTTGGCGACTTTCGCTTGATGGATAGAAAAGTCGTTGAGGTCATCAAGAGCCTTCCGGAACAGCAGTTATTCATGAAAGGTGTGCTGTCATGGGCAGGGTTCAACACAAAAGTCATTGAGTACGATCGCGCTCCACGGGTGGCTGGAAAAAGTAAGTTCAATTTCTGGAAGCTATGGAATCTGGCACTTGAGGGCATCACTTCGTTCAGTACTGTACCGTTGCGCGTATGGTCCTACATCGGCGGTATCATCTCCCTGATAGCGCTTTTGTATGCGGCTTACATGGTTCTGGACAAGGTGCTGTTTGGCAATAACGTGCCGGGGTACCCGTCTCTGATGACCGCCATTTTGTTTTTGGGGGGCGTACAGCTGATTGGTATTGGCATTCTGGGTGAATACATCGGGCGTATTTACATGGAGTCCAAGCATCGGCCCCGGTACGTGATTAAGGAAATCACCAGAAGTATTAATGAACCGGTAGATCGATCTTCAATGGAGAGAATCCCATGAGCGAGATGGATCGCTTAGTCGATGTTCAGGTGAGACGGCAACACCTGGTTGCCTACAGTCCAGTCCTCATGTTGATCATGCTCGCTCTTATTGGCTGTATTGGTCAGGGGGGAGTGGCGAATCGGTCTTGTTTCCGGTTCGAAAGTGGTTGTTGGTCAATGTCTCTATTGTTGTGCTGTATTTGCCCTGGCTTCCGAATTTCATTCGCCAAGCTTCAGGGATGAAAGGTCTCGAATGGATACCACCTACCACGTGGGATATGTTGCCTGGCCTCGTCTCGCAATACACGGTGATGATATCGGCGTCTGAGGGTGGTTTGTGGGCATCGCTGATCGTTTCGGCTTTGATGATCATCTGCTCTGTGTTGGCATTGGGTCTTTGGCGCGATGATCAACGGGTGATCTTACTGTTGATTGGTTACTTCTTTGTGCCGGTCATCACGCTGTTTTTTTGTCGTGGGGCGTCCCGTTTTTCTATCCCAGGTATTTGGTGTTTGCCGCAGTCAGTTTGCCCCTGATCGTCGCAATTGCTCTGGATCGTTTGGCTGAGCGCTCACTGGTTGTTGCGGTCGTTTGTTTGAGTGTTTTTGTTGCGGGTGAAGTACATGGATTGTTGAAGGTATATCTGCAGAAAAATGAAATGAGCGGAAGCTACACCCAAACATCGGCCAGGCTGGACATTGTGGTGAATGGACTCAAGCACTATGCCGTGAGCGGTGACGAGATTGTTGTGGACGGATTGTTCTGGTACTTGCCGTTTTGTTATTACAACACCACGGGAATTCGGCCGAGGCTATACATTTCCAGGTCATCAACAGGTGTGCCGGAAGGTCCTCGCGATTTTGGCGGCTGGCTTCTGATCCCTCCGCGTAAGGACTGGATTTTTTTTAATGATGTTTCAACGGTAAAGCTCAACTCTAAAAGAGTCTGGTGGGTGACTGCCGGTAAGCCAAAATCGGAAGCTGTCATGACATTTCCCTCAGGGTGGAAGCAAATGCTGACACTCAAGGGCGGGGACGCCGAGGCGCGCCTCTTTATTCTGAGTGGTGAGCGCTGAAGTCGTCCCAAGCCTTCAGCGCTGGAGCTAACGTCAGGCAGCGGCTATTTCATTAGGCTCAAAACTATCCGCCCGCGCCATCTGCCACATCCGCGAGTAAAACTCGCCATTCACCTCACCGGTCAGCAACTCCCCTGGTTTGAGGAACACGTGCAACTGCGAGAACAGCTTGATCTCGGTCGCCGACATGCGTCGCACCAGATGCTTGGCGGACAACTGCGACGGATGTTCGAGGCCGGCGGCGGCGAGCATTTCCGCCAGGGCCTTGAGGGTGTTGCGGTGGAAGTTGAACACGCGCTGGGCCTTGTCCGGCACCACCAGCGCGCGCTGGCGCAGGGTGTCCTGGGTGGCGACGCCGGTCGGGCATTTGTTGGTGTGGCAGCTCTGTGACTGGATGCAGCCGATGGCGAACATGAAGCCGCGCGCCGAGTTGGCCCAGTCGGCGCCGATGGCCAGCACGCTGGCGATGTCGAAGGCGCTGACGATCTTGCCGCTGGCGCCGAGTTTGATCTTGTCCCGCAGGTTCAGGCCCACCAGGGTGTTGTGCACGAACAGCAGGCCTTCGCGCATCGGCACGCCGATGTGGTCGGTGAACTCCACGGGTGCGGCGCCGGTGCCACCTTCCTTGCCGTCAACGACGATGAAGTCTGGGAGGATGCCAGTCTCCAGCATGGCCTTGGCGATGCCCATGAACTCCCACGGATGGCCGAGGCAGAACTTGAAGCCCACCGGTTTGCCACCGGACAACTCACGCAGTTGCGCGATGAAATGCATCATTTCGATCGGCGTGGAAAACGCGCTGTGACGCGATGGCGACACGCAATCTTCACCCATCAGGATGCCGCGGGTCTCGGCGATTTCCCGGGTGACCTTGTGCTTGGGCAGGATGCCGCCGTGGCCGGGCTTGGCGCCCTGGCTCATCTTGATTTCGATCATCCGCACCTGCGGCGTCCGGGCTTGCGCCGCGAAGCGTTCCGGGTCGAAACGGCCGTCGCTGGTGCGGCAGCCGAAGTAGCCGCTGCCCAGTTCCCAGGTCAGGTCGCCACCGTTTTCCCGGTGATAGGGGCTGATGCTGCCTTCGCCGGTGTCATGGGCGAAGTTGCCGAGCTTGGCGCCCTGGTTCAGCGCGCGGATGGCGTTGGCGCTGAGGGAACCAAAACTCATGGCCGAGATATTGAACACCGACGCCGAATACGGCTGGGTGCACTGTGGGCCACCGACTGTCACCCGGAAACTGCTCGGGTCGCTCAACGGCGCCGGGCGCATGGAATGGCCGATGAATTCGAAACCCGACTGATACACGTCAATCAGCGTGCCGAAGGGTTTGTCGGCGGTTTCATTCTTGGCCCGGGAATAGACCAGCGAGCGCTGGGCGCGGGAGAAGGGCAGGGCGTCGCTGTCGGATTCGAGCAGGTACTGGCGGATTTCCGGGCGGATGCCTTCGACCAGGTAGCGGATATTGCCGAGGATCGGGTAATTGCGGCGCACCGCGTGGGGGCTTTGCAGCAGATCGAACAGGCCGATCAGGCTGAGGACAGCGGTGACGGCGGTGATCGGCCAGAGCCAGTCGTATTCAAGAAACGGCAGGCTGGCGAGAGAGAAGATCACGCAGACGGCAAAGAAGGCGTAGCGGCTCAGGAGTGACAGGCTCATACGGTTTCCTTGGGTTCGGACTCGGGTTTAAAGATCGCAGCCTTCGGCAGCTCCTACAAGGGAATGCGATCCATGTAGGAGCTGCCGAAGGCTGCGATCTTTTCAGGCATTTTGTGCCTGCAGAAAAATCGAAAACAGCTCGGACTGGGACTTGATCCCCAGCTTGCTGTACATGTGTTTCTTGTGGACTTTCACGGTTTCGACCGAGATTTCCAGCTTTCGAGCGATTTCTTTACTGGAGCAACCGCTGAGCATCAAACGCCCGACATCCAGCTCCCGGGCCGTCAACTGCGCGCCTTTGAGTTGCTGCACCGAGGCCTCCAACTGTACCCGCCAATCAGCTTGCGGTGGTGCGGGGGCCAGGGCCACGACTTCGTTGATTTCATAGGGTAGACGCTGGCGCAACAGGCCGAGCACCCACGGCTGAATCAACGACAACAAGGCGATCTGCTGGCCGCTGAAGCGCTGCGTGCTGCCCAGGGACAGGCACAGCGTGCGGTCGCCTTCGAGCTGACAATTGAACTGGATTTCATCGGCCACCACATTCAGACGAAAGTAGCGCTGGTAATACTCGGTCAGCTCGAAGTGCTCCGGGGCCACTTCGGACAGGCGATACAACCCGGTGCGCGATTGCTCGCGGCAGGCGATGTAGAACGGGTCGAGCAGGTACAGCCCACGCAGGTAATCCTGGAACAGTTGATCAGGGCTGCCGTCCTCGCCGGGGCACTCGGCAAACACCTGCGGGCGCTGGTCGGCGCTGAAAAGCAGGGCCACCCAGCTGTCGAAGGACACGTACTGGTCCAGCAACCGGACAAGCTGGGTCCAGAAATTAGGCTTGTCCAGGGCGTCGATCAGTTGCCCCACCGAGCGATGCCAGGCGATGTCATCCAACGAGAGTGTCATGCATCTACCCCTATCGTGTTACCCCAGCGGCGTAATTCCCCGCCCGGTTGCTTGCTGCGCATACTGGCGCACAGACACCGACCGGGCAATCTTTCTGCCGCCCGGCCCATGACAAGGAATACCTATGAAGGTCGAACTCGCCCAATTGGCAGGCCGTGACAACGACACGGCCTACAACCTCGAACGCACCCTGGCGGCGATGGCTGCGTGTGCTGTCGATACGCAACTGATCCTGTTCCCTGAAGGCCACTTGATGGGCTTCCCTTCGGCGGAGTCCGTGGCCGAGGTGGCGGAGGCGCTGGACGGCCCGTCCGTCAGTGCGGTGATCGCCGCCGCCCGCCAGCGCAATATCGCCGTGGCCATCGGCATGGCCGAGAACGACAACGGCCGCTTCTACAACACCACGTTGCTGATCACTCCTGAAGGCATCGCGCTGAAATACCGCAAGACTCACTTGTGGGCCTCGGATCGCGGTGTCTACGAGGCGGGCGATCGCTATGCCACCTGCCTGTTCAACGGCGTGCGCGTGGGCCTGCTGATTTGCTACGACATCGAATTCCCCGAAAGCGCCCGCGCCCTGGCGCAACTGGGGGCCGAACTGTTGATCGTCACCAACGGCAATATGGACCCGTACGGCCCGACCCACCGCACCGCGATCATGGCCCGCGCCCAGGAAAACCAGGCGTTTGCGCTGATGGTCAACCGGGTGGAAGAGGGTGACGGTGGATTGCTGTTTGCCGGCGGGAGCGCATTGGTCGATCCGCTGGGCACCTTGTTGTTCGAAGCCGGACGCGAGGAAGGGCAGTTTGCGGTCGAACTGGACCTGACCCGGCTGACGGCGGCGCGCCAGGATTATCGCTATCTGGATGATCAGCGGCTGAGGTTGCCGGGGGAGAGGGTTGAGCATGCGTCCGGGTTACGGGAGCTGCTGATTCCCAAGGGCTGAAGATCAAAAGATCGCAGCCTGCGGCAGCTCCTACATTGATCGCGGTCCCCTGTAGGAGCTGCCGCAGGCTGCGATCTTTTAACGATTTATCTGACTCAACGCCAAAGAACAACAACGCAACACCCGTAATTTGCGCCGAACTCGGCTCTGCCATAAATCCAATAAAATTCGGAGTAGTCGCTCATGGCTCGTTTGCAACGCACCCTGTCACTGGGGTCGGTGGTGCTGTTTGGCATCGCCTACATGACGCCGATCATTGTGCTCGGCACCTTTGGCATCCTCGCCCAATCCACCGCCGGCATGGTGCCGGCCGCGTACCTCGCGGCGCTGGTGGCGATGTTTTTCACCGCCATGAGCTACGGGCGCATGGCCTCGGCGTTCCCGGTGGCCGGCTCGGCCTACAGCTATGTGCGCAAGGCCATCAGCCCGAAACTCGGGTTCATCGCCGGTTGGGCGGTGCTGCTCGATTACCTGTTCCTGCCCATGGCAATCTGGCTGATCGGCGCGGCTTACCTCAACTCCGCTTTCCCGGCAGTGCCGCAGTGGATCTGGGTGCTGGCGTTCATCGGTATCACCAGCGCGATCAACATCGTCGGCCTGAAACTGGCGAACGGCATCAACGCCTTGCTGATGCTGGTGCAGTTCCTGGTGCTGGTCGCCTTCGTCGCGTTGTGCGTGCATTACGTCGGCGGTGATGCGAGCGCGCCGTTGTGGTCGATCAAGCCGTTCTTCAATGGCGACATGCAGATGCCGTTGATCATGAGCGGCGCGGCCATTGCCTGTTACTCGTTCCTCGGCTTCGACGCCGTCAGCACCCTGACCGAAGAAACCCGCGACCCGCGCCGTACCATTCCCCGGGCGATCATGCTGATCACCCTGATTGGCGGGCTGATTTTCGTCGGCGTGTCGTACTTCGTGCAGATCGCTCATCCGTCGTTCCAGTTCGACAACGTGGACTCGGCGGCCTACGAAATTGCCCGCAACATCGGTGGCGACCTGTTCGTGTCGATCTTCCTGATCGGTCTGATCGTCGGCCAGTTCGCCTCGGGGCTGTCGGCCCAGGCCAGCGGTTCTCGGCTGCTATACGCCATGGGCCGCGACGGCGTGTTGCCAAAAGCGTTTTTCGGCACCTTGCACAAGCGCTTCGGCACGCCGATCAACAGCATCCTGCTGTGCGCGGTGGTGGCGTTGCTGGCACTGAAACTGGACGTCACCACCTCGACCTCGTTCATCAATTTCGGCGCGTTCCTGGCGTTCAGCCTGGTCAACCTGTCGGTGATCTTCCATTACTGGATCGGTGGCGAGAAAAAAGGCCCACACGAATTCGTGCTGTTCCTGCTGTTCCCGTTCATCGGCCTGGCGGCGGACTTGTGGCTGATGGTCAGCCTCGATCATCTGGCGGTTTATCTGGGGTTGAGCTGGCTGGCGATTGGCGTGGTGTACCTGGCGGTGTTGACCGGCGGTTTCCGTCGGCAGCCGCCGGAGATGGATTTCCAAGAGGCTGTATGACACCGTTGTAGGAGCTGCCGAAGGCTGCGATCTTTTGACTTTGTTTTTTAGAGATCAAAAGATCGCAGCCTGCGGCAGCTCCTACGCGAGGCTTTTGATCTCAACAGGCGGACATGTGATCCTTGGCGTTTTTGAGCCAAAGGCCTTTTGTTCATGTCGACGTTTTCCATGCCAGCCTCCGGGACTATCCGCATCGCCGCTGCCTTGTTGATCGGCCCTGACGGCCGCACGTTGCTGGTACGCAAGCGCGGCACCACGGCGTTCATGCAGCCGGGTGGCAAGATCGAGCCCCATGAATTGCCGGTTCACGCCCTGGCCCGTGAGCTGGAAGAAGAGCTGGGACTGGACATCGACCCGGCGCACGCCATTTACCTCGGTCACTTCTCGGCACCGGCCGCCAACGAGCCGGGTTTTGTCGTACACGCCGAGCTTTTTCAGCTGAACATTGATTCAGATGTCACCCCGGAGGCAGAGATCGAAGAAGTGATCTGGATCGACCCGGCCACCGATGGCGGTGTCAGCCTGGCGCCATTGACACGGGACCTGATCCTGCCGTTTTATCGGGCATCGCTGACCGCGATCGCCTGATCATTACGCAAAGGACCTCGCCCATGATCCCGCTTCAAGACCTGCTGATTTTCGCTGCTGCCGCGTTGCTGATGGTACTGACGCCGGGGCCGAACATGATCTATCTGATCTCCCGCTCGATCTGCCAGGGGCGCAAGGCGGGGGTGATCTCGTTGCTTGGGGTGGTCGGGGCTGGCACTGCGGCTGATGCTTGAGCAAAAACGGATGGCTTGAACATGTGGATCGAACGACTGGATGCCAGCCACGCCCTGGACTATCGGGCATTGATGCTCGAAGCCTACGACCTTCATCCGCAGGCCTTCACTTCGAGCGTGCGCGAGCGGGCGGCGATGCCGCTGGACTGGTGGGAGTCGCGCCTGACGGGTAAGCTGGATTTGGTGCTCGGGGCGTTCGAAGAAGGCAAGTTGGCGGGCATCGTCGGCCTCGCTCTCGAGTCTCGGGAAAAGGCCCGGCACAAGGTGACACTGTTCGGCATGTATGTGTCACCGACGGTCCGCCAGCGCGGACTCGGCTATCAGCTGGTTCAGGCTGCCTTGGCCGAGGCGCAGAACCATGCGGGTTTGCGCCTGATCCAGTTGACCGTCACCGCCGGCAATGATGCCGCGTTCAACCTCTACCAGCGCTGCGGTTTCGTCCAGTTCGGCCTGGAGCCGATGGCGGTGCGGGTGGGGGAGGACTATTTCGACAAAATCCACATGTGGCGCGAGCTATGAAGTCACCGCAGATCCCTGTAGGAGCCGGCTTGCCGGCGAAAGCGGCGGATCAGTCTACGCAATATCGCCTGAAACACCGCCTTCGCCGGCAAGCCGGCTCCTACAGATGGGTGTTGCTCTATCGAACGGCACTCACGCCATCCAGCGTCGAAAACGACGTGTCCTTCGCCGTCAGCAAAAAATCCCGCATGTACGGCGCATCCAGCATGTCAGCACGGATCGCTGCGTACAGTGTGGCGAACAAACCTTTCTCACCCAGTCGCTTGGCCTTCACATAACCCCGCGAACTGTATTCATGCAGCGCCCAATGGGGCATGCCGCACACGCCACGACCGCTGGCCACCAGTTGCATCATCATCACCGTCAGTTCCGAGGTGCGGACCTGGGCCGGTTCGATGTCGGCGGGTTCGAGGAAGCGGGTGAAGATGTCCAGCCGATCCCGTTCCACCGGGTAGGTGATCAAGGTTTCCGGGAGCAAGTCCTCCGGGACGATATAGGCCTTGCTGGCCAGGCGGTGCTGGTTGGCCACCGCGAGCATCGCTTCATAAGTGAACAGCGGTACATAGGTGATCCCGGCCAGGTCCACCGGGTCGGAGGTTACCACCAGGTCCAGGTCGCCACGGGCCAGGGCCGGCAGCGGGGCGAAGGAGAAGCCAGAGGCCAGGTCCAGCTCGACTTCCGGCCAGGCGTCGCGGAACTGGTCGATGGTCGGCATCAGCCACTGAAAGCAACTGTGGCATTCGATGGCCATGTGCAAGCGACCGGCGGTGCCACCGGCCAGGCGACTGATGTCTCGTTCGGCGGCGCGCAGCAGCGGCAGGGTGGCATCGGCCAATTGCAGCAGGCGCAGACCGGCGCTGGTGAAGCGCACCGGTTTGGTCTTGCGCACGAACAGCGGCATGCCCATGCGCTCTTCCAGTTCTTTGAACTGGTGAGACAGGGCCGACTGGGTCAGGTGCAGGCGATCGGCCGCATCCACCAGGCTGTCGGCTTCGCGCAAGGCGTGCAGGGTCTTGAGGTGACGGATTTCAAGCACCGGGGGCTCCATGAGGAAAACTTGTCGATAAATCGAAAAGGTTGAGTTTGTCTCATGTTGGGTTGGCTGTCGACAGTAGTGCCCTCTTTTACACAGGAGCAAGTTCGCTCCCATTAGTGATCAATGTTGTTCAAAAACTCTGTGATCGACATGAATCTTGTGGGCGCGAGCCTGCTCGCGGTGAACGATAACGCGGTCCTTAAGACGACCGCCCGGCACTCTTCATCAAACTGTCATGGAACTGTGGCAGCGCGCTTGAACAAACTTCATCAGACTCGCGCTCTACTGGGGTTCTGCGTTTTGGTGTTTTTTCATGGGTGTTTCATTCTTTTCACGAATCGTGTTTTTGGCCGCATTGTTGTTCGGCCTGCCATCCTTGGCGGCTTCGCGTTGTGACATCAATGTTCCGACCGAACGGGTGGATCTGGCCCAGGTAAGCCTGGCGTACCAGAGCATCGGCCGTGCGTCGGATCCGGCCTTGCTGCTGGTGATGGGCCTGGGCGGGCAGTTGATTCACTGGCCGGACGAGGTGGTGGTCGCCCTGTGCCAGCAAGGGTTCCGGGTGATCCGCTATGACAATCGCGATGTCGGCCTGTCGACCTGGCGGCAAGCACCGGCCGAAGCCAACCTGACCTTCGAAGTGCTGCGCTACAAACTCGGATTGCCGGTGTCGTCGCCGTATTCGCTGACCGACATGGCCGATGATGGCCTGGGGCTGATGGACGCCTTGCACATCGATCAATTCCACGTGTTGGGCGCCAGCATGGGCGGGATGATCGCCCAGCACATGGCGGCCATGGCACCGCAACGGGTCGAGAGCCTGACTCTGATCATGACCACCTCCGGCGCCGAAGGCTTGCCGGCGCCGAGTGCGGCGCTGGTGCAGTTGTTGTCCCGGCGCGGTGCACCGAGCCGCGAAGTGGCCCTGGAGCAACAGGCCGACTTGCTGGCGGCGCTGGGCAGCCCGATGGTCACCGATGATCGCCAGGCGCTGCTGCATCAGGCGGCGCTGTCCTATGATCGGGCGTTCAATCCCGAGGGCGTGAAACGCCAGATCATGGCCATTCTCGCCGAGCCGAGCCGGGTGGCGTTGCTCAATCAGTTGCGGGTGCCGGCGCTGGTGGTGCATGGCACGGCCGACCCGTTGTTGCCGGTGATGCACGGGGTGCATCTGGCGGCGCATCTGCGAGGCAGCCAATTGATCCTGATTCCGGGCCTGGCCCATCGCTTCCAGGAGGCGTTCAAGGCGCCGTTGCTGGCGGCGGTGTTGCCGTATTTGCGCGAGCACCGTGAAGACACGTCGCACTGGGCGCAGATCGAGCCGGTGGCCGAACACAACCTCCTGTAACCCCTCAATCCCCTGTAGGAGCTGCCGGAGGCTGGATCTTTTGATTTTCAAGATCCAGATCAAAAGATCGCCCGAGCGCGGACCGAGCCTTCGGCAGCTCCTACAGGGGTAGTGGGCGATCAGGTTTTTCTCAATGGCTCAAGCCGTACTTTTTCACTTTGTCGAACAGCGTGGTCTTGGCCATGCCCAGTTCCTGGCTGGCCTGGGTCAGGTTGCCGCCGCTGCGTTGCAAGGCATCGCTGAGCAGGTTGCGCTCGAACGCTTCCACCGCTTCGGCAAAGGCCAGGCCTTGATTGCCGCCACCAGCACCGGGTTTCTTGAATGCCGGCAGGCCCAGGGCAAAGCGCTCGGCAACGTTGCGCAGTTCACGCACGTTGCCCGGCCAGTCGTGGCTCATCAGGTTTGAAACGGTCTGGTTGTCCAGCTCCGGCACCGCGCGGTCGAAGCGCAGGGACGACTGCTGCAAAAAGTGCTCGAACAGTTGCAGGATGTCCTCACGGCGCTCGCGCAATGGCGGCAGTTCCAGGGTCACCACGTTGAGGCGGTAGTACAGGTCGCTGCGGAATTCGCCGGCCTTGCTCGACACGACGAGGTCGGATTTGGTCGCCGCGATCACCCGGCAATCCACCGCTACGCTCTGGTTCGAGCCGAGGCGTTCGAGGGTGCGTTCCTGCAACACCCGCAGCAGTTTGATCTGCAAGGGCAGAGGCATGCTTTCCACTTCGTCGAGGAATAGCGTGCCGCCGTCGGCGTGTTCGATCTTGCCGATCCGTCGTTTACCCGCGCCGGTAAAGGCGTTGGCCTCGTGGCCGAAGATTTCGCTTTCGAACAGGTTCTCCGGCAGGCCGCCGCAGTTCAGGGCGACGAACTGCTTGGTGTGCCGCCGACTGAAATCATGCAGGCAGCGCGCGACCAACTCCTTGCCGGTACCAGTCTCGCCTTCGATCAGCACGTTGGCCGAGGTATCGGCGACGTTGGCAATCAGTTCCCGCAGGTTCTGCATGGCCGGCGAGCGTCCGATGATCCGCCCTTCGAGGGAGTCGCGCTCGGCCAGTTGCCGGCGCAGCGACGACACTTCCCGTGCCAGGCTGCGCTGCTCCAGGGCGCGGCGGGCGACATCCACCAGGCGCTCCGGGGAGAACGGCTTTTCCATGAAGTCGTAGGCGCCTTTCTGCATCGCGCCCACGGCCATGGAGATGTCGCCGTGTCCGGTGATCAGCACCACCGGCAGGCTGCGGTCGCGGGCCTTGAGCCGCGTCAGCAGTTCCAGGCCATCGATGCCCGGCAGGCGAATGTCGCTGACGACAATGCCGGCGAAATCGTCGCCGACCCGCTCCAGGGCTTCTTCGGCGCTGCCCACGCCAATGCAGGGAATGTCTTCCAGGGTCAGCGCCTGTTGGCAGCCGAGCAGCACATGGGGGTCGTCTTCGACGATCAATACACTAAGGTCGTTGTTCATATTGGCTCGGCGGGAGTGGGGCTTACCAACGGTAAACTGAGGACGAATGTGGTACCACCGCTGGCCGGGTGCTCGACACCCAGGTGACCGCCGGTGGCGGCGGCCAGGCTGGCGGAAAGGGTCAGGCCAAGGCCCAGGCCCTGTTCGCCGGGTTTGGTGGTGAAGAAGGGTTCGAACAGGTGCTCGCGCGCTTCGGCGTCGATGCCGTGGCCGTTGTCACGCACGCGCAGGCGGTATTTGCCATCGAACGCTTCGCCTTCGAGCCACAGCTCGGGTTGCGGCTGCGCTTGCATGGCGTCGAGGGCGTTGCCAATCAGGTTGACCAGAATCTGCTCCAGGCGGGTCTGGTCGATTTGCACCTGCACATCGGTGAAATCGCGGTGCAGTTGCAGGTGAATGTTTTCCACCCGGCCGCCGAGCAATTGCAAGGCGGCGTCCACGCCTTTGCCGAGGCAGGCCAGGCCCTTGTCGTCCCCGCGCCGGGCAAACGAGCGCAGGCTGGCGGTGATCCGGCCCATGCGGTCGATCAGTTCGTTGATGGTCTTGAGGTTGGTGTTGGCCACGTCGAGCTGACCGCGTTCGAGGAAGCGCACAGTATTGCCGGACAAGGTGCGCAGCGCCGCCAGCGGCTGGTTCAGTTCGTGGGCGATGCTGGTGGACATCTGGCCGATGGCCGCGAGTTTTCCGGCCTGTACCAGTTCATCCTGGGCGCGGCGCAAGGTCTCTTCGGCGAGCCGGCGTTCGCGGATCTGGGCCTTGAGCCGTTCGTTGCTGGCGCGCAGGTCGGTGGTGCGTTCGGTAATCCGACGCTCCAGCTGATTGTTGGCTTCCTGCAAGGCTTCCCGGGCCGCGAGGCGGGTGGCGATCACCTTGCGCCGCTCGTTCCAGGCGATCAACAGAAAGGCACAGAGGGCAAACGCCACCGCCACCAGAATCCCCTGGTTGATCGCTTCGCGGCGCAAATCCTGGAGCGGCGTGAGCAGGGTGAAATTCCACGGCGTATCGCCGAGCGGCCGGGTTTGCGCCAGGTAGCTGATGTTTTCGTCGTCGGACACCAGTTCGCTGTTGGCCGGGAACGTGAGTTTTTCCACGCCTTCGGACAGGGTTTCCCGGGCCAGCGGCTGCAGTTCGTTGAGCGGGAACCAGTAGTACTGCAGGCTGCGGGCGAGTTTTTCCTTGGTTTCTTCGCTCAGCGGCACCACCGATTTCAGACGTCGCGCCGGGTCACTGGACAGAATGATGATGCCGTTCTCGTCGCTGACGAAGGCTTCCAGTCGCGCCCGCTGCCAGCGTTCTTCCATGGCTTCCAGGCGTACCTTGACCACCGCGACGCCGATGATCTTGCCGTGTTCTTCCAGGCCATGGGCCAGGTAGTAACCGGGTTCGCCGTTGGTACTGCCGATGCCGTAGAAGCGCCCGGGCTGACCACGCACGGCGTTCTGGAAATAGGCGCGAAAGGACAGGTCTTCACCCAGGTAACTGTCGACATCGCGCCAGTTGCTGGTGGCCATGACGCGGCCGGTGGTGTCCATCACGTAGATGGCCCGACTGCGGCTGCGCCGGTTCAGGCCTTCGAGGTAATCGTTGACCGTTTGCCGGTGTTCCGGGGTCGGGTCGGCCAGCAACTGCGAAACGCTGGTTTCGAGCTCCAGCAGGCTGGGCAGGTAGGTGTATTTGCTGATTTCGCTTTCGACGGCACGGGCGTGCAGTTCCAGCTGACGCTGACCGTTCTCGCCAAGGCTGCGAATGCCATAGTGCTCACTGATCCAGAAGCCGATATAGCCCAGGCCGATCATCATGGCGATGATCAGCGGTGGCAGGAACAGATGGCGAATCAGACGGGGTTTCACGGCGAGTGATGGCATTGCTGCGCGATAAAGATTGGGGTCGCATTTCATCACAGATGCCTTGGGTCAACCACAACACAAATCTGAACCTGCACCGCCCCATGTAGGAGCCGGCTTGCCGGCGAAGACGGTGGCCCGGACATTCGAGATCGTCTGGACCACCGCCTTCGCTGGCAAGCCAGCTCCTACAAAGGAGCGAATTGCTTTTAGTGCTGCAGAATCTTGTTGAGGAAGTGCTGCGTACGATCCGCACGGGCATTGATGTCGCCGAAGAACTCCTCTTTCTTGCAGTCTTCGATGATCTTGCCGGCGTCCATGAAGATCACCCGGTCCGCGACTTTACGGGCGAAGCCCATTTCGTGGGTCACGCACATCATGGTCATGCCTTCGTGGGCCAGTTGCACCATCACGTCGAGCACTTCGTTGACCATTTCCGGGTCCAGCGCCGAGGTCGGTTCGTCGAACAGCATGACGATCGGGTCCATCGCCAGCGCACGGGCAATCGCCACACGCTGCTGCTGACCACCGGACAGTTGGCCAGGATGCTTGTGAGCATGGGCCGAAAGACCTACGCGCTCGAGCAGTTGCAGGCCTTTCTTGGTGGCTTCTTCCTTGCTGCGGCCCAACACCTTGATCTGCGCGATGGTCAGGTTTTCGGTGATGGTCAGGTGCGGGAACAGCTCGAAGTGCTGGAACACCATGCCCACGCGCGAACGCAGTTTCGGCAGGTTGGTCTTCGGGTTTGCGATGGAGGTGCCGTCGACCACGATGTCGCCTTTCTGGAACGGTTCCAGGGCGTTGACGCACTTGATCAGGGTCGATTTGCCGGAACCGGATGGTCCGCACACCACGATCACTTCGCCTTTTTTGACCTCGGTGCTGCAATCAGTCAGTACCTGGAAGTCCCCATACCACTTGTTGATGCTTTTGATAGAGATCATACGGCGAACCTTTTTTGCAGACGCTTGACCAGCTGCGAGGCGGCAAAGCTGATGGTGAAGTACACGAGACCGGCGAAAACCAGGAACTCATTGGAGCGGCCAATGATGTCGCCACTGGCGCGCGAAGCATTGAGGAAGTCCACCAGGCCGACGGCGTAGACCAGCGAGGTGTCCTGAAACAGGATGATGCTCTGTTGCAGCAACAGCGGAGTCATCTTGCGGAACGCCTGCGGCAGGATGATCAGACGCATCATCTGGCCGTAAGTCATGCCCAGCGCCTGGGCAGCGCCCATCTGACCCTTGGGAATCGACTGCACACCGGCGCGGACGATTTCGCAGAAGTACGCGGCTTCGAACATCATGAATGCCACGATGCAGGAGGCGAACGCGCCGATCGGGGTGTCTTCGCCGGTGATCCAGCGCAGCACGAACGGCACCGCCAGGTAGAACCAGGTGATGACCAGCAGCAACGGGATCGAACGGAAATAGTTGACGTAGGCGCCGGCGATGTTCGACAGCAGCTTGCTGTGGGACAGACGCATCAACGCCAGGATGGTGCCGAGGATGATCCCGCCGACCACGCCCATGACCATCAGCTTGAGGGTCATGATCATGCCGTTCCACAGGCCCGGCAGGGACGGGATGATGCCCGAGAAGTCGAATTCCATCATTTACCCCCTACGGAGATCAGGCCCGGTACGGCGACTTTCTTCTCGACCAGGCGCATCAGCAACATCAGGCTCATGTTCAGGGTGAAGTAGATCAGCGTTGCCAGGGTAAAGGCTTCGAACAGGTTGGCGGAAAACTCGGCGGTCTGTTTGGTCTGCGCGAGCAATTCCATCAAGCCGATCAGCGAGGCCACGGAGGTGTTCTTGAATACGTTCAAAAATTCCGAGGTAAGCGGCGGAATGATGATCCGGTAGGCCTGGGGCAGCAGCACGTTCCAGTAGATCTGCGGCAGCTTGAAACCCATGGCGCGGGCCGCGGCTTCCTGGCCCTTGGGCAGGGCCTGGATACCGGTACGCACCTGTTCGCAAACCCGGGCGGTGGTGAACAGGCCCAGGCACACCACGACGCTGAGGAAGGCCGAGGTGGTCGGGTTCAGGTCCTGCTTGTACCACTCTTGCAGGTCGGCAGGCAGCAGATCGGGCACCAGGAAGTACCAGATGAACAGCTGAACCAGCAGCGGCACGTTACGGAAGAGTTCGACGTAGCAGGTGGCGATGCCCGATACGATGCGATTCGGCACGGTACGCATGACGCCCAGGATCGAGCCCAGTGTCAAGGCGATGATCCAGGCCGCGATGGCGATGCCGATGGTCCAGCCCAAACCGGTCAGGTACCAGTCGAAATAGGTCTCGCTGCCCACGCCGGTGGACTTGAAGAACACGCCCCAGTCCCAGTTGTAATTCATTAGGGTCTCCCCTCGGATTCGATCGATGTACAAGTACCCGCTTGGGGAAGCTCCGTTCCCGCCTGTCCTTGAGGGACAGGCACACGCGCTCGGCTCGACAGCCACCGGTTCGAGTGTTTCCAGAAATGCCAGCAGGGAGTGACAACCTCCTGAAAGGGCTTGCGCCCTGTCAGGAGATAAGGTTAGTCAGAAATCAGGATTTCTTGTCGTCAGCCGCTTTATCGGTCGGATTGGCGATCAGGGCCTTGAGCTCGTTGCTCATCGGGAAGTTCAGGTTCAGGCCTTTTGGCGGGATAGGTTGCATGAACCATTTTTCGTAGATCTTGTTGATCTCGCCCGATGCGTAGGTGGCCTTGATGGCGTCATCCACAGCCTTTTTGAACGGCTCGTCGCCTTTGCGCACCATGCAGCCGTAGATTTCGTAGGACTGCGGAGTACCGGTCACTGCCCAGTCTTTCGCATTCTTGGCCTTGGCTGCTTCACCTGCCAGCAGAGCGTCGTCCATCATGAAAGCCACGGCACGGCCGGTTTCCAGCATCTGGAAGGATTCGCCATGGTCTTTGGCGGAGATGACGTTCATGCCCATCTGCTTGTCGGCGTTCATCGCCTTGAGGATGCGCTCGGACGTGGTGCCGGCGGTGGTCACGACGTTCTTGCCGGCCAGGTCAGGGAAATCCTTGTACTTGGAGTCTGCCTTGGACAGCAGGCGAGTACCGATTTCGAAGATGCCAACGGAGAAGTCAACTTGCTGCTGACGCTCGACGTTGTTGGTGGTGGAACCGCATTCGAGGTCCACGGTGCCGTTCTGTACCAGCGGGATACGGGTTTGCGAAGTCACCAGGTTGTACTTGACCTGGAGGTTCGGCATGTCGAGGTCTTTTTTCAGCGCTTCGACGACTTTCAGCTGGATGTCGTGGGAGTAGCCGACCGGTTTGCCGGAAGCATCCGCGATGTAGGAAAACGGAATGGACGCGTCACGATGCCCGAGGGTGATGACACCGGACTCTTTGATCTTCTTCAGGGTGCCGGTGAGTTCGGCGGCGAACACTGGCGTGCTGATCAGAGCGGCAGCAATGGCTGCGCCCAGGATATGGGGAATGATGCGCATCAAATTTTCCTCGACATTGTTTTTTTTATGGAGCCAGTTCATCGGCCCTTTTGTGCTGCAAATCACCTGAGCGCTACTGAGAGAGGGCGCAAAGGACATTCGTCGAAGAAGTGTAGAGCATGACTCGTGCCAGACCAGTGCCAATGAATCATGTTATTGATTTATAAGGAAATTAAATATTTATGGCGCGAATATTGAGGTTGGATGATCCGGTTAACCGAACTGACCCGCAGGTCGCGTTCGGAAAACCGAATGGTGGTTGGTGCTACTTGGCTGTCAGGGATATTTGCGCTTGTCCGGGGCTGGCGGGAAGTACTGATACAACCAGGTTTCGCTCAGCGTGCGGTCGTTGGTGCGGATGAACAGGCGCAGCTCGACAGGCTCCACGCTGTCATTGGTCGGGTACCAGTCAAACAGGATGCGGTAGCCCTTGATGTCATCGAGCTTGAGCACGCTGAAATCCTTGACCTCGCCGTTCGAGCAAGTGACCACCGGCTCGATGCCCGCGCCTTCAGGCAAGCGGTCCAGGCCACCGCCGGTGAAGTCCACGGCAAAACGACGGGCCCAGACTGGCGGGTAATGCTCGCCCGGCGCCCAGCCTTCGGTGAAACCGCCCATGCCTGAACGGGTCGCATTGACTCGCGCCAGTGGTGTGCCGACCGGTGGCAGTGCGCTCCAATAGAGTTTGTAGCCGTAGTTCAGCGAATCGCCGGCCGCCACCGGTTTCTTCGGGGTCCAGAAGGCGACGATGTTGTCCAGGGTTTCGCCGGTGGTGGGAATCTCCAGCAGATCGACCGAGCCTTCGCCCCATGGGGTGGTCGGTTCGACCCACAGGCTTGGGCGGCGGCTGTACCAGTCGACGGTGTCCTGATAGCTGGCGAACTCGTGGTCGGTCTGCACCAGGCCGAAGCCCTTCGGGTCGGTATCGGCGAAGGCATTGAATTGCAGGGTCGCAGGGTTATTCAGCGGGCGGCAGATCCACTCGCCGTTGCCGCGCCACATGGCCAGGCGATCGGAGTCGTGGATTTGCGGGTGAATGGTGTCGCACATCCGGCGTTCGTGGGTGCCGCAACTGAACATGCTGGTCATCGGCGCAATGCCCAGTTGGTCGATGGCGGTGCGAGCGTTGACGTGGGCATCGATCTCCATCACCACGCGCTCGGCCTGGCAGTCGATATCGAAGCGGTAGGCACCGGTGGCGCTCGGCGAATCGAGCAGGGCGTAGACCACGAAGCGGGTGCTGTCCTTGTCCGGTGTCTCGAACCAGAACTTGGTGAAGTCGGGAAATTCTTCGCGCTTCTTGGCGTAGGTGTCGATCGCCAGTCCGCGGGCCGACAAGCCGTACTGGCCGGTGGCGTCTACCGCACGGAAGTAACTGGCGCCGAGGAAAGACACGACGTCGTGCTTGTCCAGTTCCGGGGCCTTGAACAGCTTGAAGCCGGAGAAACCCAGGTCGCCCTTGAGCTGTGCGGTGTCGACCGTGGTGTTTTCATAGTTGAACAGCGACGGGCGGAAATGCACCTCGCGGGCCATGCGGGTTTTCGGATCGACGCTGTACATGCGCACCGGCTGCTTGAACCCCATGCCGACGTGGAAGAACTGCACGTCCAGCTGACCCTTGAGCTCTTTCCACAACGAATGATTGCCGTCGTAGCGGATCGCATTGAAGTTCTGCGGCGTCATGGTCGCCAGGGTTGGCGGCAACTGTTGCTTGGTGTCCTGGTAGCGATTGCTGGCGAGCTGTTTGGCCTGGAGCTTCAGCGCCTCGAAATCGAACGCGGTGGCCTCGCCATCAGCGGTGCCGCCACTGGCGGCCCAGGCCTGGGCCGCCAACAGGCCCGTGGCGGACAAACCGGTGTAGGCCGCGATGGCCATGGAGGCTTTGAGCAAGTTCCTGCGGTGCATAAATACAACCTGTCTTGAGCAATCCCGCGCCGTTCCTGGCACGTGCTGGATCAGAAATATCGGTTCGGACATGCCTTCGGCCAAACGCAACGGACTTTTAAACAGATGCCCGACAGCTTAAACCGTTCGATTGCAGAGCAAAATTGATTGATGGCACTGCGCCGGCTCGGCAATGAAACAAGACATGTCGGGAAACAATTCCGACAGGGGTTTCTGATTTACAGGGCATTTCTGCTTTTTTCGACTAATTACTCTAAAAACCGCTTTTCAGCGCCCGGAATATTTCTATTCTGTGCACATGACCGGTTTATGCCCTTCGGACCGGTGCGGTTCAGCGGGCACCCAGCGGCTGCTGAAAAAGGGATAGGGCGATGCGTTTTTTTGCAGTTTCTTTGACGTCTAGAGAAGGACATCGTCCATGTCGAAAGTACAGAACATCACTGAATTGTTGGGAATCTTTCCGTGCCTGGCCAGCGGGAGGCGAAGACGCCGGCTCAATAGCGAGGAAATGAAACTGGTGGAACGCTATCGGGAGCTGTCGGAGAGCGACAGGATCGCGATGAGATATCTGGTGGATGCGATGAGGAGTGTTTCGAGGTTCTGAAGCAATGGGGCATCCCGTCCTGGCTGGATGCCCTCATCTACCAATCCTGGGAACGCTCGGATCGCTGATGCAGCACGCGCAGAACTTGTACCTGGCCTTGGGAAAATCGGTAAGGGGCGATAAAGGGAAAACGGCCAAGTACCAACTCTCGGACATCGGGCATGCCTGAAGGCCTGCCCGAGCCGGGAAACTGTTCCAACAATTCAAAGGATTGCAACATCGTGGAAATGATTTCGAGAGCGGCTTTTGCGCCAACTACCTTTCGGTAGTGCTCGTGAATGGCATCGAGATCGCTATCGGCTTTTTCAGTCAGTACTACGCTCGGCACGTTTTGCCCACTTAGCCTTCACGGCATCCAGATCGGTGAGTTTCCCCGCGTCGGCATCGGCGATGCCGTCACTGATGGCTAGCAGATGCCAGGACTCGGCTTCCACATATCGAACCAATGCACGCTTGAGATGGTACTGACGATCTCTGTCGGTCGCCGCAGCCAATAAATCCAGCTGCTGTGCCAATTGTTCTTCGACGCGAAAAGACAAAACGGGTGAGGCCATGATGGCTCTCCTAAGGTGTATACGCTGTAAACGACGTAAACACCCTAGGCCGAGCCAGGGTTTTCGTCAACCGCAGGCGTGCATGGGCTGCACGAAACTCTAGTGCGGCGAACACGAACGAGAGAGAGGGATGTGTTGCCAGATGCTAACGCAACGAGATGGGGTTAACCGACTCAGCGCCCGTCGGGGGGAGATATCCATATTCAATCCTAGTCGGTTTTTTAGATCGCCCCGGCACCACGACGGCACCGGGGCGAATGCCGTTACCGGCTGACTTTCCAGGCATCGCCCGCCGGGGCGGTGCCGTGGTCATACGGCTTGGCGATCCACATGTAGAGCAAGCCCAGGCCAATCACGATGGCAGTGCTCAGCACCATCGCGTAGTTGATGTACCACGCGGCATCCGGCGTACGTGGCCAGGCCATGTTGATGATGGCACCGACACCATAGACCAGCGCGCCGATGTTCACCGCCCAACCCCAGGCGCCGAGGGTGAATTTGCCGCTGGGTTTCCAGCCCTTCAGGCGGGCGTACAGGGCCGCGAGCACGATCATCTGGAACGCCAGGTAGATGCCGATGGCCGCGAAGCTGACGATGGTGGCGACCGCGTCTTGCAGGAAGAAACCGAGGATGATGATCAGCGCCGGCAGGACACCGGACACGAACAGCGCGGCAACTGGAACCTGAGTCGTAGGGGAAATCTTTTTCAGCAGTCGGCTGCCGATGACCATTTCATCACGGGCGTAGGAATACAGCAGACGACTGGCCGCCGCTTGCAGGCTGATCACGCAGGAGATGAAGGAAATCATCACCACGCCCATCACCACTTTCGAACCCACCGGGCCGAAGGCGTTGTTGAGGATGGTGGTGACTGGATCCTTGTCGGTACCGTTGATCACGGCCTGCATGTCCGGCACGGCCAGGATCAGTGCCAGGCAGGCGAACATCGCCGCGATGCCGCCAATGTAGATGGTCATGCGCATGGCCACCGGGATCTGCTTGCTCGGGTTCGGGGTTTCTTCGGCCACGTCGCCGCAGGCCTCGAAGCCGTAGTACAGGAACATCCCCGCCAGCGACGCGGTGAGGAAGGCCGGCAGGTACGAGCCGTCGACACTGATATCAAAGGTGTTGAACAACACGCTGATGGGTTGATGACGCTCGAAAATCAGCAGGTAAACACCGACGATCACCGCGCCCACTAGCTCACAGAGGAAGCCGAACATGGCGATCCGTGCCAGCACTTTGGTGCCGCTGAGGTTGACCAGGGTGGCGAATAGCGTCAGGAACAGGGCGATGATGATGTTGGTGTTGTTGCTCGGTTCAAAGCCCATCATGGCGGCGAGGTACGGACCGGCACCCACGGCAACCGCCGCGATGGTCACGCACAGGGCGATGGAGTAGATCCAGCCAACCATCCACGCCCAGCGCTTGCCCACCAGACGACGGGCCCATGGGTACACGCCGCCGGAAATCGGGAACTGCGAAACCACTTCGCCGAAGATCAGGCACACCAGCAACTGGCCGCAACCGACCAGCAAGTAAGCCCAGAACATCGGTGGCCCGCCCGCGGTCAGGCACAGGCCGAACAGGGTATACACCCCGACGACCGGGGACAGGTAAGTGAAGCCCAGGGCGAAGTTTTCCCACAGGCTCATGCTGCGATTGAAGTTGGAGGTGTAGCCCAGCTTGCGTAGTTGCTCGGCATCGCTGTCGGCAAGGGCTGCAGAGAGATCGGGTGATGCACTCATGTGTGATTGCTCCGGAAAATCGGCAGATTTCGGATGTCCGAAACCGTGACGGGGCCTTGAAGGCACCGCCCGGATCGGTGGTTATTGTTTTTTGAGTTGCGGTGAATCTCTGGTGACAAGCACAGACACCGTCCGTGTGTCCGCTGAAAAGATCGCAGCCTGCGGCAGCTCCTACAGGGTGTAAGGCGCTCGGTGTAGGAGCTGCCGCAGGCTGCGATCTTTTCGTGTTTAGTGCTTGAACATCACATGCCGCACAACGGTGTAGTCCTCGAGCCCGTACATGGACATGTCCTTGCCATAGCCGGACAGTTTCTGACCGCCGTGAGGCATTTCACTGACGAGCATGAAGTGCGTATTCACCCAGGTGCAGCCGTACTGCAAACGGGCCGACAGGCGATGGGCGCGGCCGACGTCGGCGGTCCACACGGAGGAGGCCAGGCCGTAGTCCGAATCGTTGGCCCAGCCCAGCACCTGTGCTTCATCGCTGAATCTGGTCACCGACACCACTGGCCCGAACACTTCGCGGCGCACGATCTCGTCGTCCTGCTGCGCGTCGGCCAGCACGGTCGGTTCGAAGAAGTACCCGTCGCCGTCGACAGCTTTACCGCCAGTGATCAGGCGGATATGCGGCTGGGCTACGGCGCGTTCGACGAAACCGGCCACGCGGTCGCGGTGTTGCGCGGTGATCAGCGGGCCGAGTTCGGTCGATGGATCGTCCTGCAGGCCGTATTTGATGCTGCTGACGGCCGCTCCGAGTTTCTCGACGAATTTGTCGTAGATGCCTGCCTGCGCGTAGATGCGGCAGGCGGCGGTGCAGTCTTGCCCGGCGTTGTAGAAACCGAAGGTGCGGATGCCTTCGACGGCGGCATCGATGTCGGCGTCGTCGAAGATGATCACCGGGGCCTTGCCGCCCAATTCCATGTGCATGCGTTTGACGCTGTCGGCAGTGCTGGAAATGATGTTCGAGCCGGTGGCAATCGAGCCGGTCAGCGACACCATGCGCACTTTCGGGTGGGTGACCAGCGGGCTGCCGACGGTAGGGCCACGACCGAACACCAGGTTGAGCACACCAGCCGGGAAAATGTCCGACGCCAGTTCGGCCAGGCGCAGGGCGGTCAGTGGGGTTTGTTCCGACGGCTTGAGCACCACGGTATTACCGGCGGCCAGGGCCGGGGCGATTTTCCAGGCGACCATCATCAACGGGTAGTTCCACGGCGCGATGGAGGCGATCACGCCCACCGGGTCGCGGCGGATCATCGAGGTGTGGCCGGACAGGTATTCGCCACCGGCCGAACCGCTCATGCAGCGGCTGGCGCCGGCGAAGAAGCGGAACACGTCGGCAATCGCCGGGATCTCGTCGTTCAGCGCGGCGCTGTAAGGCTTGCCGCAGTTGTCCGATTCCAGTTTGGCCAGCTCTTCGCCATGGGCCTCGATGGCATCGGCGAGTTTGAGCAGCAGCCGCGAACGCGCTTTCGGCGGGGTCTGCGACCAGCTGTCGAACGCGGCGTCGGCGGCGCGTACGGCGGCATCGACCTGGGCTGCGCTGGCTTCGTTGATTTCCACCAGCACACGACCCTGTGCCGGGTTGAACACCGGTTGGGCGGGGCCTTCGCCGCTTTGCAGTTGGCCGTTGATCAAGAGTTTGGTTTGCATGGCTTTGTCCTCACTAACACTTTTATTTTGCTGCCTGAACCGGATCTAAATGTAGGAGTGAGCCTGCTCGCGATAGCGGTCTTACAGTCGACATCACTGTTGAATGACAGTCAGTCATCGCGAGCAGGCTCACTCCTACAGGGATTCGGTTCCTTCAGTGGTTATTCGGTTACTTCCCGCCGCTACCGGCAACGCTTTCGCCACCCCGCGTCAGGTAATAAGCACCAAGAATCGGCAGCATGGTCACCAGCATCACCAGCATCGCCACGACGTTGGTCACCGGCACGTCCCGTGGGCGGCTGAGCTGGTTGAGCAGCCACAGCGGCAGGGTGCGTTCATGGCCGGCGGTGAAGGTGGTGACGATGATTTCGTCGAACGACAGGGCAAACGCCAGCATGCCGCCGGCCAGCAACGCCGAGCCGAGGTTCGGCAGGATGATGTAGCGGAAGGTCTGCCAGCCGTCGGCGCCGAGGTCCATCGAGGCCTCGATCAAGCTGTGGGAGGTGCGGCGCAAGCGGGCGATGACGTTGTTGTAGACAATCACCACGCAGAAGGTCGCGTGGCCGACGATGATGGTGAACATCCCCGGCTCGATGCCCAATGTCTTGAAGGTCGCCAGCAACGCGATCCCGGTGATGATCCCCGGCAGGGCAATCGGCAGGATCAGCATCAGCGAGATGCCTTGCTTGCCGAAGAAGTCCCGGCGGTACAACGCGGCGGACGCCAGCGTGCCGAGGACCATGGCGATCAGGGTGGCAATCGAGGCGATCTGCAACGACAGCTTGATGGCTTCGAGCACGTCCGGCCGTGAGAACGCCACGCTGAGCCACTTCAGGGTGAAGCCCTTGGGCGGAAAGCTGAACGCCGCGTCTTCGGTGTTGAAGGCGTACAGGAAGATGATCAGGATCGGGAAGTGCAGGAACAGCAACCCGCCCCAGGCGGCAATGCGCAGGCCGAGAGAGGCTTTGTCAGAGTGCATCGAAGGCCCCCAGTCGTTTGACGATGGACAGGTAGATGGCGATCAGCACGATCGGCACCAGGGTGAACGCTGCGGCCATCGGCATGTTGCCGATCGCGCCTTGCTGGGCATACACCATGCTGCCGACGAAGTAGCCGGGCGGGCCGACCAGTTGCGGCACGATGAAGTCGCCCAGGGTCAGCGAGAAGGTGAAGATCGAGCCTGCGGCAATGCCCGGGATCGACAGCGGCAGGATCACTTGCGTGAAGGTCTGGCGTGGCTTGGCGCCGAGGTCGGCGGAGGCTTGCAGCAGCGACGGCGGCAGGCGCTCCAGCGAGGCCTGGATCGGCAGGATCATGAACGGCAACCAGATGTAGACGAATACCATGAAGCGCCCCAGATGCGAGGTCGACAAGGTGCTGCCGCCAACGCCCGGAATGCCCAGCACCAATTGCAGAACCGGTTCCAGCCCCAAGTGCTGCACGAACCACTGCGCCACGCCACCCTTGGCCAGCAGCAGCGTCCAGGCGTACGCCTTGACGATGTAACTGGCCCACATCGGCATCATCACCGCGATGTAGAAAAACGCCTTGGTCTTGCCCGTGGTGTAGCGCGCCATGTAGTAGGCAATCGGGAACGCGACGACGGCGCTGGCCATCGACACGACAATCGCCATGCCCAGGGTGCGCAGGATGATGTCGAAGTTCGACGGCTGGAACAGCGCGGTGAAGTTGGCCAGGGTCAGGTCAGGGGTGACCGCCATGGTGAAGTCATCGAAGGTGTAGAAACCCTGCCACAGCAGCACCAGCAACGAGCCCAGGTAGATCGCGCCGAACCACAGCAGCGGTGGCACCAGCAGCATCGACAGGTATAGGTTTGGCCGGCGATACAGCAGGTTGGAGAACCGGCGCAACGGCGAGCCGCCCGACTGGGTTTGGGAGATAGCCAGGGTGTTCATGTCACACCCCGCCCGCAACGGTGTCGTGCAATGCAATCATGGCTTCACGCGCCCAGCGTGCACTGATGCGTTGGCCGGTCTGGTGTTGTGCGCTGGTGTCCTGCCATTGGTTGTTGGCCTGGCTGATGTTCAGGGTCTGGCCGTTTTCCAGTTTCAGCTCATAGCGGGTGGCGCTGCCCTGGTACTGGATATCGTGGAGCAAGCCGGAGACTTCGATTTCGTGGCTGGCCAGCGGGCCTTCGGCGAAACGCACATGCTCCGGGCGAATCGAGAACGGCTGCGGGTTGCCACTGAGCTGCCTGGCCAGGTCGCCGCGAATCACGTTGGAAGTGCCAACGAATTCCGCCACGAAGGTGGTGGCCGGTTTCATGTACAGGTTGCGCGGACTATCGACTTGTTCGATGCGGCCCTTGTTGAACACGGCCACGCGGTCGGACATCGACAGTGCTTCGGTCTGGTCGTGGGTGACGAAAATGAAGGTGATGCCGAGCTGGCGTTGCAGCTTCTTCAACTCGCCCTGCATTTGCTCGCGCAGTTTCAGGTCGAGTGCACCGAGGGGTTCGTCGAGCAGCAGCACCCGTGGACGGTTGACCAAAGCGCGGGCGAGGGCCACACGCTGGCGCTGACCACCGGAGAGCTGCACCGGCTTACGCTCGCCGTAGCCGCCGAGGGCGACCATCTCCAGGGATTCTTCGGCGCGCTTGAGGCGTTCAGCCTTGCCGATGCCTTTAACCTTCAAGCCGTAGGCGACGTTGTCGCGAACGTTCATGTGCGGGAACAGCGCGTAATCCTGGAACACGGTGTTCACGTCACGCTGGTACGGCGGCAGGCCGGCGGCCTCTTCGCCATGAATCCGGATGGAACCTGCGCTCGGTTGTTCAAAACCGGCGATCAGGCGCAAGCAGGTGGTTTTGCCCGAGCCGGAAGGCCCCAGCATGGAGAAAAACTCGCCGTCCTGGATGTCGATGGAAACCCGGTCAACGGCTTTCACTTCGCCGAACTGACGGGAAACGTTGGTGAACTGGACTGCAAGCGTCATGGTGCGGTGCTCCAAAAAGGCGCGCTTTCTATCAATTGAATCGGGTGTGCCGTGGAAAGATCGCAGCCTGCGGCAGCTCCTACAGATTTTGCATAGGGCGCCACATTTGCGGTGCATGCGATCGGCGTAGGAGCTGCCGAAGGCTGCGATCTTTTGATCTGGTTAGGGGATCAACGACCGCCCATGATCGCGATGTAGTCCTGGGTCCAGCGGCTGTACGGTACGAACTTGCCGCCTTCAGCTTGCGGGGTTTTCCAGAAGGCGATCTTGTCGAACTGGTCGAATCCGTTGGTCTTGCAGCCTTCGGCGCCGAGCAGTTCGCTCTCCTTGCACGCCGCCGGAACCGCTGGCAGCGAGCCGAACCACGCCGCTACGTCACCCTGGACTTTCGGTTGCAGCGACCAGTCCATCCACTTGTAGGCGCAGTTCGGGTGCTTGGCCTCGGCGTGCATCATGGTGGTGTCGGCCCAACCGGTGGCGCCTTCTTTCGGAATGGTCGAGGCGATTGGCTGTTTCTCGTTCATCAGACCGTTGACCTGATACGGCCAGGCACCGGACGCAACCACGCCTTCGTTCTTGAAGTCACTCATTTGCACAGTAGTGTCGTGCCAGTAGCGGTGGATCAACGGCTGCTGGGCGCGCAGCAGGTCGAGCACGGCCTTGTACTGGGCTTCGGTCAGTTCGTAGGGGTTCTGGATACCCAGTTCCGGCTTGGCGGTCTTCAGGTACAGCGCCGCGTCGGCGATGTAGATCGGGCCGTCATAGGCCTGCACGCGGCCCTTGTTCGGCTTGCCGTCCGGCAGGTTTTCCGCATTGAACAGCACGCCCCAGCTGGTGGGCGGGGTCTTGAACACGTTGGTGTTGTACATCAACACGTTCGGGCCCCACTGATACGGGACGCCGTAGGTCTGTTTGTTGACCACGTACCAGGGTCCATCCTTGAGGCGCGGGTCGAGGTTTTTCCAGTTCGGGATCAACGCGGTGTTGATCGGCTGCACACGCTTGCCGACGATCAGGCGCAGAGAGGCATCGCCGGACGCCGTTACCAGGTCGTAACCGCCCTTGGCCATCAGGCTGACCATTTCATCGGAGGTGGCGGCGGTCTTGACGTTGACCTTGCAGCCGGTTTCCTTCTCGAAACCGGTCACCCAGTCGTAGGCCTTGTCGCTCTCGCCACGTTCGATGTAGCCAGGCCAGGCCACAATATCCAGTTGACCCTCGCCCGCCCCGACAGCTTTGAGCGGCTCGGCGGCCTGGACACTGGCACTGGCCAGCAGCGCGGTGGTGATTGCACTGAGCAGTGCGGTCTTGTGCACGAACATGGGAATTCCCTCTTCTTTAATTATGGTCGGGGCAGTGTTTTGAACGTGGTGAAGCATGCCGTTGGTGGCTTGTTATTAGCGTAGTCAGAGATGCTCGCCATGGCGGGCCATGATGTGCCGTACCACGCTGTAGTCCTGAAGCGAATCGCTGGACAGGTCTTTGCCGTAGCCCGAACGTTTCAGGCCGCCATGGGGCATTTCGCTGACCAGCATGAAGTGGCTGTTGATCCAGGTGCAGCCGTACTGCAAGCGCGCCGCGACCTGCATGGCCTTGTCGAGGTTCTGGGTCCAGACCGACGAGGCCAGGCCGTATTCCGAATCGTTGGCCCAGTCCACCGCTTGTTCCAGTTCATCGAAGCGAGTCACGGTGACCACCGGCCCGAACACTTCGCGCTGGACGATTTCATCGCCTTGCTTGCAGCCGGCCAACAGGGTCGGCTGGTAATAGAAGCCGGCGCCGGAATGCACGGCTGCGCCGGTCACCCGCTCGATGTGCGGCTGGCCGAGGGCGCGTTCGACAAAACTGGCCACGCGGTCGCGCTGGCGGGTGCTGATCAGCGGGCCGATTTCATTGTCGGCGTCGCGTTTGCCGGCGAAGCGCAGGCTGCTGACGGCCGCGCCGAGTTCGGCCACCAAACGGTCATGAATCCCGGCTTGGGCATAAATGCGGCAGGCAGCGGTACAATCCTGGCCTGCGTTGTAATAGCCGTAGGTGCGCACGCCTTCGACCACGGCCTGAATGTCGGCATCGTTGCAGACGATCACCGGGGCCTTGCCGCCGAGTTCGAGGTGGGTACGTTTGAGGGTTTTGGCGGCGGCTTGAAGAATTTTCTGGCCAGTGACGATATCGCCAGTCAGCGACACCATGCGCACTTTAGGGTGATTCACCAGGTGGCTGCCGACACCTTCGCCGCCACCGCAAACGATGTTGATCACCCCCCGTGGCAGGATCTCGGCCAGCGCTGGCGCCAGGGCGAGGATCGACAGCGGCGTGTGTTCCGACGGCTTGAACACCAGGGTGTTGCCGGCGGCGAGGGCCGGGGCGATTTTCCACGCGGCCATCATGATCGGGTAGTTCCACGGCGCAATCGACGCCACGACCCCGATAGGATCGCGCCGGACCATGCTGGTGTAGCCCGGCAGGTATTCGCCGCTGAGCTGGCCGGTCTGGCAACGCACGGCACCGGCGAAGAAGCGGAACACGTCGACCGTGGCATTCAGGTCATCCTGACGGGCCAGGTGCAACGGCTTGCCGCAGTTCATGGATTCTAGGCGGGCCAGCAGGTCGGCATTTTTTTCGATGGCGTTGGCGATCTCCAGCAACAGGTTCGAACGCTGTTGTGGCGTGGTGCGTGACCAACCGGCAAAGGCTCGGTGGGCGGCGAGGATCGCGGCTTCGACTTGCTCGGTGCTGGCTTCGGCGATCCGGGTCAGGACTTCCCCGGTGGCGGGGTTGAGAATCGGCTCGACGCAGCCCTGACCGGCGACTAATTCACCATCGATCAACAATGCGGTGAACAACGGGGTCTGCGCGCCAGCCATTTTTCGGGTTCTCGTTTTTTGTGTGGCTTCTTGTGTAGACATGGCAGCGCTCCCAGTGGCTGGGGCCCGGCCGTCTTTATTAGATGCAACAAGACTAGTTCGCGGACCCGAGGACAACAAATACTAAATACTGAAGGTGGCGTTCGATTAAATAGATGGCTTGCGCCCGCCGTGGGGTTGTTCGCGGGCGACCGTGAGAAACGGGTCCACCAGCGCCGGCCGCGCGGTGCCGCGACGCCACGCCAGGCCGACATCCAGGGTCTGGCTGAGGTCGGCAATCGGCCGCGCTTCGATGATGTCGCCCTCCAGTGACCACGGGCGATAGGTCATGTCGGGCTGGATCGACACGCCCAATCCGGCGGCCACCAGGCTGCGCACCGCTTCGGTCGAAGCCGTGCGCAGGGTGATGCGCGGTTGCAGTGAGGCTGCTGACCACATGCGCTGGGCGTTGCGGTCCATTTCATCGACGTTCAGTTGAATCAAAGGCTCGCGGGCCACGTCGGCGAGGTTGATGCTGTCGTGTTCCAGCAACGGGTGCTGGGCCGGCAGCCATAGCCGGTGGGGTGAGTGGGTCAGCACTTCGGTCTGCAGGGCGTGGCGGTCTTCGAGGTTGGACAGGATCAGTACGCCGACATCGATCTCGCCGCTGACCAGCAAATGCTCGATGTACGGGCGCTCGTCTTCCATCACGCGAATTTCCACGTTGGGGTAGGCGCGCTGGAAACGGGTGAGCAAATCCGCCAGGTAATAACCGGCGACCAGGCTGGTCACGCCGACGATCAGTTGCCCGGCGACCTGGTCGGTGCTCTGTTGCAGGCTGCGCTTGGCGTTATCCACCGTGGCCAGGATCAAGTGCGCCTGACGCAGGAATTGATGCCCCTGGTGGGTCAGGGTCATGCCCTTGGCATGGCGGCTGAACAGGCTGACGCCGATTTCCTCTTCCAGTTGCTGGATCGCCAGGGTCAGGGTCGACTGGGAAATGAACGCGGTTTGTGCGGCGGCCGAGATCGAGCCGGTCTCGGCCACGGCGATGAAATGGCGGATCTGACGCAAGGTCATCATGGGAAAGCACCCGGTGGGCTGTTTTTATCGATTTGTTGGAGTGTATATCTTTTTTTTCGATGGGCAGCGCCGGGTGCCTTGGCGATGCAACATCTGGAAGTACTCTCGCGCACGGGGCGTAGGCACTTTCAATCTAGGCTGGTGGCCTTGTTTTCAGGTTAAACGTCTTGTGGAGGCGGCAGATGAACACCCGTGGATTGCTCGATCAACTACTCAAGTCCGGCCAGGACCTGTTGCAGAACAAGGGCGGTAGCTCGCAGCAAAAGGGCGTGAGCGGTGGATCCGGTGCCCTCGGCAGTTTGCTCTCCGGCGCGAGCGGCGGGGCATTGGCGGCGGGCGCCATGGGCTTGCTGCTCGGCAGCAAAAAGGCCCGTAAAGTCGGGGGCAAGGTCGCGGTCTACGGCGGTCTCGCCGCATTGGGCGTGCTGGCCTATAAAGCCTACGGCAACTGGCAGGCACAGCAGGGCGGTGCAGCCGGTACAGAGCCGCAAACCCTGGACCGCGTACCGGCCGCGCAAGTCGAGTTGCACAGCCAGGCGATTCTCAAGGCGCTGGTGGCTGCGGCCAAGGCTGACGGTCATGTCGATGAGCGTGAGCGTGCCTTGATCGAAGGCGAATTCACCCGGCTCGACAGCGATCAGGAACTGCAGCACTGGCTGCACGCCGAGCTCAACAAGCCGCTGGACCCGAGCGATGTCGCCCGTGCCGCCCGCACCCCGGAAATCGCCGCCGAGATGTACATCGCCAGCGTGATGATGGTGGATGAGGAAAACTTCATGGAGAAGGCCTATCTCGACGAGCTGGCGCGGCAGCTCAAGCTGGAGCCGGGGCTGAAAGCCGAGCTTGAGAAGCAGGTTCGCCAGGCCTCTCTGTAAGGCCCTGTAAAGATCGCAGCCTGCGGCAGCTCCTACATTGGATCGGTGTTCACTTGTAGGAGCTGCCGCAGGCTGCGATCTTTTGATCTTTCAAGCAGTACTCAATCTCCCAATGACCATTCCACCGCCCCTTTCTACCGAATCACCCCTATCACCTATCCCCCCAATTAACGGACAGTCCCAACCCTGAGCCCATCCCGCCTTTTTTCAACGGGATGCGAAGTGGCGCGCATCCGTCTTATAAATGAAACACCGCCCTCGGCTATACTCCCCGCATTTCGAACCGGCCTCGAGGATTGACTGTGAAGAACTGGACGTTGCGCCAACGCATTTTGGCGAGCTTTGCGGTAATTGTCGCCATCATGTTGCTGATGGTGGTCGTCTCGTATTCCCGGCTGTTGACGATCGAAAACAGTGAGGCCAGCGTGCGTGAGGACGCTCTGCCAGGGTTGTATTACAGTTCGATGATTCGTGACGCGTGGTCCGACAGTTATGTACGCATACAGGCCATGCTCGGCCTGGAGGAAGGGCAGAGCTTCAGTACCGAGGATGCCGAGAACTTCAAGGGCTTCGCTGAGCGGTTGAAAGAGCAGATGGACCTCTACCGTGCAACGATTACCGACGAAGAAGACAGGGTTGATTACGCAGCCTTCGAAAAACTTCATGAGGACTACCATAGGATTCTGGCCGAGGTGATCGAGTTGTATAAACGCAACCAGAACGCCGAAGCCGTCAACGTGTTCAAAGGTGAACTGACCCCGAGCTGGATAGCGGGTCGGATGAAGGTCAATGACATCCTGCGTCATAACAAGACTGTGGCGGACAGAGAAATCGCGGCCATTGATGATGCGGTGCTCACCGCCAAAGTCATCATGGGCATTTCCCTGGCGATCGCGGTGCTGGCCGCCGCCCTCTGTGGCCTGTTGCTGATGCGCGCCATCATGGCGCCGATGAACCGCATCGTGAAAATCCTCGAGATCATGCGCACTGGTGACCTCAGCAGCCGCCTGAATCTGGAGCGCAAGGACGAATTCGGCGCGGTAGAGACCGGCTTCAACGACATGATGACCGAGCTCACATCCCTGGTGTCCCAGGCCCAGCGTTCGTCGGTGCAGGTGACCACGTCGGTGACCGAGATCGCCGCGACGTCCAAGCAGCAACAAGCCACCGCCACCGAAACTGCCGCCACCACCACGGAAATCGGTGCGACTTCCCGTGAAATCGCCGCCACTTCCCGGGATCTGGTGCGCACCATGACCGAGGTTTCCACCGCCGCCGATCAGGCTTCCGTAGCCGCCGGTTCCGGCCAGCAGGGCCTGGCACGCATGGAGGAAACCATGCACTCGGTGATGGGCGCAGCCGATCTGGTCAACGCCAAACTGGCGATCCTCAACGAGAAGGCCGGCAACATCAATCAGGTGGTGGTGACCATCGTCAAGGTCGCCGACCAGACCAACCTGTTGTCGCTCAACGCCGCCATCGAGGCCGAGAAGGCCGGGGAATACGGACGCGGTTTTGCCGTGGTCGCCACCGAAGTGCGGCGTCTGGCGGACCAGACGGCGGTGGCCACCTACGACATCGAGCAGATGGTTCGCGAGATCCAGTCGGCGGTATCGGCCGGGGTCATGGGCATGGACAAGTTCTCCGAGGAAGTGCGTCGCGGCATGTCCGAGGTGCAGCAAGTCGGCGAGCAGTTGTCGCAGATCATCCATCAGGTTCAGGCGCTGGCGCCGCGGGTGCTGATGGTCAACGAAGGCATGCAGGCCCAGGCCACCGGCGCCGAGCAGATCAACCACGCGCTGGTGCAGTTGGGCGATGCCAGCAGCCAGACCGTCGAGTCTCTGCGTCAGGCCAGTTTCGCCATCGATGAGCTGAGCCAGGTGGCCGTCGGGCTGCGCAGCGGCGTTTCGCGATTCAAAGTCTGATGAGCGAAATCTCGGCCAAACGCTCTGCCGTGAAGCAGGCGCTGCATGCATTGTTTCTGGTGTTCCGCATCGGCAGCGAGCGCTATGCGTTGCAAGCCATCGAGGTGACGGAAGTGCTGCCGCGCCTGCCCTTGAAGCCCATTCCCCATGCACCCGTCTGGGTCGCCGGGGTGTTCGCCTATCGGGGCGCCGTGGTGCCGGTGATCGACTTGAGCGCACTGACGTTTGGTACGCCTGCGCAGGCCCGTACCAGCACGCGACTGGTGCTGGTCAACTATCGCCCGGATGAAACTACCGAATCACAGCTGCTCGGATTGATTCTGGAACAGGCGACCGACACCTTGCGCTGCGATCCGGCGGATTTTCAGCCCTACGGTCTGGACAATCGCCAGGCGCCTTACTTGGGGCCGGTGCGCAAGGACGAGCAGGGCTTGCTGCAATGGGTACGGGTCTGCGATCTGCTGGACGAACAGGTTCGCGCCTTGTTGTTCCCCTCGCCGCCACTGGATCCGGCGCTGTTGGAGGAGCGGCCATGAACAGCGATCAGCGTTTTTTCGACTTCCTCAAGGAGCGTATCGGACTCGACGTGACTTCCGTGGGGCCGGCAATCATCGAGCGAGCGGTGCGCCAGCGCAGCATTGCGGCGCAAGCACCCTCGGCCGATGAGTATTGGCGCACCTTGCAGGGCTCGCGGGACGAACAGCAGGCGTTGATCGAAGCGGTGATCGTTCCGGAAACCTGGTTCTTCCGTTATCCGGAATCCTTCGCCACCCTGGCGAAACTGGCGAGCAAACGTCTGGCTGAAATCAACAATCTGCGTGCGCTGCGGATCCTTAGCCTGCCGTGTTCCACTGGCGAGGAACCCTACTCGATCGCCATGGCATTGCTCGATGCCGGGCTCAAGCCGCACCAGTTCAAGGTCGACGGCATGGACGTCAGCCCGCTGTCGGTGGAAAAAGCCGGGCGCGCCTTGTACGGCAGGAATTCCTTTCGGGGCGACGACATTGCGTTTCGCGACCGCCATTTCATTGCCGAGGGTGACGGCTATCGCCTGAACCCGTGTGTGCAGGAGCAAGTGCGCTTGCAGGTCGGCAATCTGCTGGATCCGGCGTTACTGGCCGGCGAACCGCCATTCGATTTCGTGTTTTGTCGCAACCTGCTGATCTATTTCGACCAGCCGACCCAGAAGCAAGTCTTCGAAGTGCTCAAATGCCTGACCCACGTTGACGGCGTGCTGTTTATCGGTCCGGCCGAAGGCAGTCTGCTGGGGCGATTGGGGATGCGTTCGATCGGTATCGCACAGTCCTTCGCGTTCAGTCGACAGGGGACTCCGGACTTCGAACCCTTGCCGGCATTCGTTCCAGCACCATTGCCTGTGCCGCAACCGCTACGCAACCCACCGCCTGCGCCAGTGCGCAGTCGCCCATTTGCCAGTGTTGTTCCGCTGGCTTCTGCGCCGAAAACGTCTGGCACCGATACGGCCGTGCTGCTGGCGAACATCGCCGCGCTGGCCGATGAAGGCAAAAGCGCCGAGGCGAGGGCCGCTTGTGAAAACTATTTGCGCGGTCATGAACCGGTAGCCCAGGTGTTCTATTGGCTGGGACTGCTCAGCGATGTCGCCGGAAACGTCCTCGAAGCCCAGGGCTTTTATCGCAAGGCGTTGTACCTCGAACCGCAACATCCCGATGCGTTGATGCACTTGGCCGCATTGCTGCAGGCCCAGGGCGACGCGACGGGGGCCAGACGATTGCAGCAGCGTGCCGCCCGCAGCGAGCGCGCCGCCGACAGTGAGCGTAAACGATGATCGCCACCGACACCTTTAGTGTCACCCGGGATGCCCAGGCCATCGACGACTGCTGGAACCGTATTGGTATCCACGGTGACAAGTCCTGCCCGTTGCTGGCCGAACATGTTCATTGCCGCAATTGTGCGGTGTATTCGGCGGCCGCCACACGCTTGCTCGATCGCTATGCGTTGCAGCAGGAGGATCGCGGGCCAGTGTCCGTCACGGTCGAGAGCGAGGTGAAAACCCGCTCGTTGTTGATGTTCCGTCTGGGTGAAGAATGGCTGGGCCTGGCCACGCGCAATCTGGTCGAGGTGGCGCCGCTGCAGGCGATTCACTCCTTGCCGCACCAGCGCTCCCGGGCCTTGCTCGGCGTAGCGAATGTGCGCGGCGCGTTGGTTGCCTGTCTGTCACTGGTGGAGCTGCTCGGCCTCGACGGCACCAGCAACGTCGCACCCGGCACGCGGGTCATGCCGCGCATGCTGATCATCGCGGCCCACGGCGGATCAGTGGTGGTGCCGGTGGACGAAGTCGACGGGATTCACGCCATCGACGAGCACGTCCTCGATACCGCATCGCGCCCGGGTGCGCAGGCCAGCGCCAAATACACCCGTGGCGTGTTGCAATTCAAAGGTCGCAGCCTGCGTTGGCTGGATGAAGAGCAGCTGCTGTCCGCCGTGACCCGGAGCCTCACATGACCCCCGAGCAAATGCGCGACGCCTCTTTGCTGGAGTTGTTCAGCCTGGAGGCCGAAGCCCAGACCCTGGTCTTGAGTGTCGGCCTGCTGGCGCTTGAGCGCGACCCGAGCCTGGCCGATCAACTTGAATCGTGCATGCGTGCGGCGCACTCACTCAAGGGGGCGGCGCGGATCGTTGGCGTCGATGCCGGGGTCAGCGTTGCCCATGTGATGGAAGATTGCCTGGTCAGTGCCCAGGAAGGGCGCCTGGTGCTGCGTCCCGGGCACATCGATGCGTTGTTGCAAGGCACCGATTTGCTGATGCGCATTGCCACGCCAGGCAGCACGCCGGGGGACGCGGACATCGACGCTTATGTGGCATTGATGGCGCGGTTACTGGACCCGACGGCGCCGTTGATTGCGCCAGCAGAACCGGTGATGGCCGAACTTCAACTCGAAGCACCCGCGCCCAAGGTCGAGTCGTTGGCGCCTGCCGACGAACAGCCATCGGCGCCAGCCCCGCGCAAGATCACACGCACCACCGAAAACGGCGAACGCGTGCTGCGTGTCACCGCCGAACGCCTGAACAGCCTGCTCGATCTGTCGAGCAAATCCCTGGTGGAAACCCTGCGGCTCAAACCGCACCTTGCGACCATGCAGCGCCTCAAGCGCATGCAGAGCAACAGCCTGCGTGCACTGGAGAGTCTCAACGTGCATCTCAAGGATCATGCCTTGAGCCTGGAGGCCCGGGAAACCCTTGAGGATGCGCGCCGCTTGCTCGCGCAATCCCAGCAACTGCTCGTGGAAAAGAACACCGAACTCGATGAGTTCGCCTGGCATGCCAGCCAGCGGGCACAGGTGTTGTACGACACGGCGCTGGCCTGTCGCATGCGGCCGTTTGCCGATGTGCTGACCGGTCAGGTGCGTATGGTCCGTGATCTGGGGCGCGATCTGGGCAAACAGGTGCGACTGGAGATTGAAGGCGAGAAGACTCAGGTTGATCGCGACGTGCTGGAAAAGCTCGAAGCGCCGCTGACTCACTTGTTGCGCAATGCGGTCGACCACGGCATCGAAACCCCGGAACAGCGCCTGCTGGCGGGCAAGCCGGCGGAAGGTTTGATTCGCCTGCGCGCTTCGCATCAGGCCGGCCTGCTGGTGCTGGAATTGAGCGATGACGGTAACGGCGTGGACCTGGAAAAGGTCCGTCGCAGCATCGTTGAACGTAGTTTGTCGCCCGCGCAAACCGCCGCGCAGTTGAGCGAAGAAGAGCTGCTGACGTTCCTGTTCCTGCCCGGTTTCAGTTTGCGCGACACGGTCACCGAGGTGTCCGGTCGCGGCGTCGGCCTGGATGCGGTGCAGCACATGGTCCGGCAGTTGCGCGGTGCGGTGGTGCTGGAGCAGACGGCGGGCGAGGGCAGTCGTTTCCACCTTGAGGTACCGCTGACCCTGTCGGTGGTGCGCAGCCTCGTGGTGGAAGTCGGCGACGAAGCCTATGCCTTCCCGCTGGCGCATATCGAGCGCATGTGCGACCTGGAGCCGGCGGATATCGTGCAGGTCGAAGGCCGCCAGCATTTCTGGCACGAAGGCCGGCATGTCGGCCTGGTGGCGGCCAGTCAGTTGCTGCAGCGTCCGGCCAGTCAGAACAGCGGGCAAACCCTGAAAGTCGTGGTGATTCGCGAGCGCGATGCGATCTACGGCGTGGCAGTGGAACGGTTTATCGGTGAGCGGACATTGGTGGTGTTGCCGCTGGATGAGCGTCTGGGCAAGGTGCAGGACATTTCCGCCGGGGCCCTGCTCGACGACGGTTCGGTGGTGCTGATCGTCGATGTCGAAGACATGCTGCGTTCGGTGGATAAATTGCTCAACACGGGGCGTCTGGAGCGCATTGCCCGCCACAGCAATCAGGTGGTCGAGGCGGCCCGCAAACGAATTCTGGTGGTGGATGATTCCCTGACCGTGCGTGAGTTGCAGCGCAAGCTGTTGCTCCATCGCGGATACGACGTGGCGGTTGCGGTGGACGGCATGGACGGCTGGAACGCGCTGCGTTCGGAGGATTTCGATCTGCTGATCACCGACATCGATATGCCGCGCATGGACGGCATCGAACTGGTCACGCTGCTGCGTCGGGACAGTCGCCTGCAATCGCTGCCGGTGATGGTGGTGTCCTACAAGGATCGCGAAGAGGACCGGCGCCGTGGACTGGATGCCGGGGCCGACTATTATCTAGCCAAGGCCAGTTTTCATGACGACGCCTTGCTCGATGCGGTGGTCGAGCTCATCGGAGGAGCGCGGGCATGAGGATCGCAATCGTCAATGACATGCCCATGGCGGTGGAGGCCCTGCGCCGCGCCCTGGCATTCGAGCCGACACACGAGGTGATCTGGGTCGCCGGCAATGGCGCCGAGGCGGTGCGCCAGTGCGCGCTGGACACGCCGGACCTGATTCTGATGGACCTGATCATGCCGGTGATGGATGGCGTCGAGGCCACGCGGCGGATAATGGCCGAGACCCCATGTGCCATCGTCATCGTCACCGTGGATCGTGAGCAGAACGTGCATCGTGTGTTCGAGGCCATGGGCCACGGCGCGCTGGACGTGGTTGACACCCCGACCCTTGGTGTCGGCAATGCCCAGGAAGCGGCCGCGCCGTTGTTGCGCAAGATCTTGAACATCGTCTGGCTGATCGGTGACAAGGGCAACCGCCCGCGCCCGGCGCTGGCACCGTTGCGCAGTTCGGGCTCACGCCAGAGCCTGATCGCCATTGGCTCATCCGCCGGTGGGCCGGCAGCGCTGGAAGTCTTGCTCAAAGGGCTGCCGCGTGATTTCTCTCCGGCCATCGTGCTGGTGCAGCACGTTGACCAGGTGTTTGCTGCCGGCATGGCTGAATGGCTCAGCAGCGCCAGCGGCCTCAATGTGCGCCTGGCCGAGAACGGCGAGCCGCCGCAAAGCGGCACGGTAATGCTGGCCGGCACCAATCACCATATTCGCTTGCTGAAAAACGGCACGCTGGCCTACACCGCCGAACCGGTCAACGAGATCTACCGGCCCTCCATCGATGTGTTCTTCGAGAGCGTGGCCAGTTACTGGAACGGTGACGCCGTGGGGGTTTTGCTCACCGGCATGGGGCGTGATGGTGCCCAGGGGCTTAAACTCATGCGCCAACAGGGCTTCCTGACCATCGCACAAGACCAAAACAGCAGTGCGGTGTACGGCATGCCGAAGGCGGCCGCGGCCATCGACGCTGCCGTGGAAATTCGCCCGCTGGACAAGATAGCGCCACGATTGCTGGAGATTTTCGCCAAATGAGCACCTTTTTCCTCATTCCTGGCTCAAGTAGTACTCAGGTGACCGCACATGAATGAATTACAGCTCGACGGCTATAAGACCGACGAAAACGCCGCCATGGTGTTGCTGGTGGACGATCAGGCCATGATCGGCGAAGCCGTGCGCCGCGGCCTGGCGAACGAAGAGAATATCGATTTCCACTTCTGCGCCGACCCGCACCAGGCCATCGCCCACGCGGTGCGCATCAAGCCGACAGTGATCCTGCAGGATTTGGTGATGCCCGGCCTTGACGGCCTGAGCCTGGTACGTGAATACCGCAATCACCCGGCGACCAAGGACATTCCGATCATCGTCCTGTCGACCAAGGAGGATCCGTTGATCAAGAGCGCGGCCTTTGCGGCCGGAGCCAACGATTATCTGGTCAAGCTGCCGGACAACATTGAGCTGGTTGCACGCATCCGCTATCACTCGCGCTCCTACATGACCCTGCTGCAACGGGACGCGGCGTACCGCGCGTTACGGGTCAGCCAGCAGCAGTTGCTCGACACCAACCTGGTGCTGCAACGCCTGATGAATTCCGACGGCCTGACCGGGTTGTCGAACCGTCGGCACTTCGATGAATACATGGAGCTGGAATGGCGCCGTTCGCTGCGTGAGCAGAGCCAGTTGTCGTTGCTGATGATCGACGTCGACTACTTCAAGGCCTACAACGACAGTTTCGGCCACCTGGAAGGCGATGAAGCCCTGCGCAAGGTTGCCACGGCGATCAAGGATGCCAGTGCCCGGCCTTCGGACCTACCGGCCCGTTACGGCGGCGAGGAGTTTGCCCTGGTACTGCCCAACACTTCCCAGGGCGGTGCACGGCTGGTGGCCGAGAAGCTGCGCCAGACCGTGGCAGCCCTGAAGATCCCGCATAACTCGCCCACCGAAGGTTCGAGCCTGACCATCAGCATCGGCCTGTCGACCATCACCCCGAAAGCGGGCAGCAATTGCCGAGACCTGATCCTGGCGGCGGACAAGGGGCTGTATTCGGCGAAGAACAATGGGCGTAATCAGGTTGGGGTCGAATAAACCGTATCCCCCTGTAGGAGCGAGCCTGCTCGCGAAAAAGCCAAAGGCGCAGTTGGGCATCTGGTTTTACGCGTCATCGTTAACGACCATCGCGAGCAGGGCTCGCTCCTACAGGGCGTGCCTTTTCGGCCAAGCGGACTGCCGTTACCGACCGTTTCCCGGTATACTCGCCGGCTTTCAAAAGTTCGCCAACGAGTGCTGCCCGTCATGGAAATCAACCCGATCCTGAACACCATCAAGGACCTGTCCGAGCGCTCCGAAACTATTCGGGGGTATCTTTGACTACGATCAAAAGCATGAGCGTCTGACCGAGGTCAATCGCGAGCTTGAAGATCCGAGTGTCTGGAACAAACCTGAATACGCCCAGGAACTGGGCCGCGAGCGCGCTGCGCTGGCGCAGATCGTCGATACCCTGGACGAATTGAACACTGGTCTGGCCGATTGCCGCGACCTGCTGGACATGGCCGTTGAAGAGAACGACGAAGGCGCAGTGGGCGATGTCGTCGCCGAGCTGGCCCGTCTCGAGGAAAGCCTCGCCAAGCTGGAATTCCGCCGCATGTTCAGCCATGAAATGGACCCGAACAACGCCTACCTGGACATCCAGGCCGGTTCCGGCGGCACCGAAGCCCAGGACTGGGCCAACATTCTGCTGCGCATGTACCTGCGCTGGGCCGACAAACGCGGGTTCGACGCGACCATCATGGAGCTGTCGGCCGGTGAAGTCGCCGGGATCAAGGGCGCGACCGTGCACATCAAGGGCGAATACGCGTTTGGCTGGTTGCGGACCGAGATCGGCGTGCACCGTCTGGTGCGCAAGAGCCCGTTCGACTCCGGCAACCGTCGCCACACCTCGTTCTCCGCGGTGTTCGTCTCGCCAGAGATCGATGACAAGGTGGAAATCGAAATCAACCCGGCAGACTTGCGGATCGACACCTATCGCTCCTCCGGTGCCGGTGGTCAGCACGTAAACACCACCGACTCGGCCGTACGTATCACCCACGTACCGACCAACACCGTGGTCAGCTGCCAGAACGAACGTTCCCAGCACGCCAACAAAGACACCGCCATGAAAATGCTGCGGGCCAAGTTGTACGAGCAGGAAATGCAGAAACGCAACGCGGCGTCCCAGGCGCTGGAAGACACCAAGTCCGATATCGGCTGGGGTCATCAGATCCGTTCGTATGTGCTCGATGCCTCGCGGATCAAGGATCTGCGCACCAACATCGAACGCAGCGACTGTGACAAGGTGCTCGATGGTGACATCGACGAATACCTGGAAGCGAGCCTGAAATCGGGGCTGTAATACGCTGACACACCGCGATCCCTGTAGGAGCCGGCTTGCCGGCGATCCCCGACCGCAGGCCGGGGACAACGAACCAGATGGAATATTTAAAGACATGAGCGACCTAGAACTCGACCCGCAAGCCCTGCAACAGGAAGAAAACTCCCTGATCGCCCTGCGCAAGGAAAAGCTTGCTGCCGAGCGCGCCAAGGGCAATGCCTTCCCGAACGACTTCCGCCGCGAAAACTACTGCGAGCAACTGCAGAAACAGTACGCGGACAAGACCAAGGAAGAGCTGGCAGAGGCTGCGATCCCGGTCAAGGTTGCCGGTCGCATCATGCTCAACCGTGGCTCGTTCATGGTGATCCAGGACATGACCGGGCGCATCCAGGTCTACGTCAACCGCAAGACCCTGTCCGAAGAAACCCTGGCCGCGGTGAAAACCTGGGACATGGGCGACATCATTGCAGCCGTTGGCACCCTGGCCCGTTCCGGCAAGGGCGACCTGTACGTTGAAATGACCAACGTGCGCCTGCTGACCAAATCCCTGCGCCCACTGCCGGACAAGCACCACGGCCTGACCGACACCGAACAGCGCTACCGCCAGCGCTACGTTGACCTGATCGTCAACGAAGACGTGCGCCAGACTTTCCGCGTGCGTTCGCAAGTCATCGCGCACATCCGCAGCTTCCTGATGAAGCGTGACTTCCTGGAAGTGGAAACGCCGATGCTGCAGACCATTCCTGGCGGCGCGGCAGCCAAGCCGTTCGAAACCCACCACAATGCGCTGGACATGGGCATGTTCCTGCGTATCGCGCCGGAGCTGTACCTCAAGCGCCTTGTTGTTGGCGGGTTTGAGAAAGTGTTCGAGATCAACCGCAACTTCCGCAACGAAGGCGTTTCGACTCGTCACAACCCTGAATTCACCATGTTGGAGTTCTACCAGGCCTACGCCGACTACGAAGACAACATGGACCTGACCGAAGAGCTGTTCCGCGAACTGGCGCAGCTGGTTCTGGGCAGCACCGACGTGCCATACGGCGACAAGGTGTTCCACTTCGGCGAGCCGTTCGTGCGTCTGTCGGTTTTCGACTCGATCCTCAAGTACAACCCTGAGCTGACCGCTGACGACCTGAACGACATCGACAAGGCTCGCGCCATCGCCAAGAAAGCCGGGGCCAAGGTGCTGGGCTTCGAAGGTCTGGGCAAGCTGCAAGTGATGATTTTCGAAGAACTGGTCGAGCACAAGCTGGAGCAGCCGCACTTCATTACCCAGTACCCGTTCGAAGTGTCGCCGCTGGCCCGTCGTAACGACGAGAACCCGAACGTCACCGACCGTTTCGAGCTGTTCATCGGTGGTCGTGAAATCGCCAACGCCTACTCCGAGTTGAATGACGCGGAAGACCAGGCCGAGCGCTTCATGGCCCAGGTGGCCGACAAGGACGCCGGCGACGATGAAGCCATGCACTACGACGCCGACTTCGTTCGTGCGCTGGAGTACGGCATGCCGCCAACGGCGGGTGAGGGCATCGGTATCGACCGTCTGGTGATGCTGCTGACCAACTCCCCGTCGATCCGCGACGTGATCCTGTTCCCGCACATGCGGCCGCAAGCGTAAGTGTTTCAATTAAAAAGCCGCCTTTGAGGCGGCTTTTTATTGCCTGTCTGGTACAAACGTATCAACTTGTTACTTTCATCTGAGAGGAAATACCTGTCGTGATTCGTGCAATGGCTCAAGAAGGTGCAGCGGGTATCGCCACTGCGGTCGCTGAAAGCGTTCAGTACCAGGGCCGCAAGGCCAGCCGACAGGGCAGCGAACAGCGACGACAGGAAATCCTGGATGCCGCCATGCGCATTGTCGTGCGTGACGGCGTACGGGCCGTACGGCACCGTGCGGTGGCCGCCGAGGCGCAAGTACCGTTGTCGGCGACCACTTACTATTTCAAGGATATCGATGACCTGCTCACCGATACCTTCGCCCAATACGTGGAACGCAGTGCGGCGTACATGGGCAAGCTTTGGGTGAACAACGAGGGCCTGCTGCGCGAGATGATCGACAGTGGCGATGGCAGCCCGCAGGCGCGCTCGAAACTGGCGGATGACATTGCACGGCTGATGACCGATTACGTTCACCGGCAACTGGTCAATCGCCGTGAACATTTGATGGCCGAACAGGCGTTCCGTCAGGAGGCATTGCTCAACCCGCGCTTGGCCGAACTGGTGCGCTCGCATCAGCAAATCCTGTTGCAGGGCTCTTGCCAGCTGTTCCAGGTGCTGGGCTCGCGCGAGCCGCATCAGGATGCCAAGGTGTTGACGGCGATTATCGGCCGGATGGAATATCAGGGCCTGCTCAACGTAGACGAGCCTGCCGCCGAAGAGGAAATGCTCGGCATCCTGACACGCTACATGCACCTGGTGCTGGCGTCGGTGTGACGCGATCCCCTGTAGGAGCTGCCGCAGGCTGCGATCTTTTGAAAAACAAGATCAAAAGATCGCAGCCTGCGGC
>NZ_JBFUHR010000029.1:0-75311 GCF_056402295.1 Pseudomonas sp. P4_B3 | reverse complement strand
TTTTGGCTTGCAATTTTGGATTGAGGAAATACTCCATCCCCTTGCCGGCATAATCGATCCCGACAATACCAATGCCTGTAATCCAGAGCGCGACAAGTGCAAGCGATACGGTTTTTTGAAGACTGTCCATGTGCGCGTCATCATGGTGACCTGATGCATCGCCCTTCAGGAGTTGCTTGACCATTGCAATGTCACTGGTCAAAACCAGCCCGATTGCCACGCAGCAGGCGATAAGATGAAAATATACAACGCCCAAGCGCAAATATTCCCCGACTGGAGAAGAAAGAATACTAAGTTCCATGACTACCTCTTTGTTCAAACAGTGAATCAACCTGACTTTCAGGACAGCTTGATTAGAGTTTGCCGTTACTGACTGAAGTTACGATCCAGCCGTTTCAATTGAATAATCTTGCGGCATTACGCGGCCAAGATAAAAGCGAGTTTGGCGAATGAACTTTTAGTCATTCGATTATTTCCATTTTCAGGTAATAAAAAACCTCATTCGCACTTAGCTGATATGAGGTTTAACTTCCGCTTCTGGGGTCAGGTGAGGACCAGTGCCCGTGCCACCTGTTGCGTATTCTGAACGAAAAAACCGTATTCGTTCATTTTTTGATCAGTTTTGCTGACCAACGGCAGTGCCCATGACTGGTTGCACATTGCCATCTTTTATCGCGCAGCCTGCACCATTACTGGGTTTTCGGCGAGTCGGAAGGTAGGCGAGAGCCCCGCTATTTTTTTCGTCTTTTTTTCCAGATTCCATGGGGGAAATCGGGCAGTTTGAGCGAAACAGCCATAAAAAAGCCCTTGGTCGGGCTAACAAACCAGGTCAAAGCACTGCCATTTTTCCCTCGAAAAAAGCAAATTTGCGGCATTGCCACAGAGGGATTTTGGGGACGGCCGCAGGATTCGGCGAGAATCGTACGCCAAGCCGACTTGGCTAAGTGCGTTTGCTGTTCGAGTCCATCACCGAGAAAGCTGATGATTTTAGATTGTGACCGGCAGCAATCTACCCAAAGCCGACTGTGATGACAGGCGGCTTTGGGATTGAAACGGTCATGTAAGCGGTTTTTTGCGTTTGCTGACGACATGACCAGCCGTTAGATTGACGACGCTAGCCTTTGCCTCCGCTGACACCGCCACTGCTGCCTTTGCCACTGCTGCTGCCTTTGCCACTGCCACTGCTGCTGCCGCTGCTGCCTTTGCCGCTGCTGCTACTGCCGCTGATACCACTGCCACTGCTATTGTCCGGGTTATCGTTGACCCCGGCCTGTGGCCCGACGCCATCTCCCGTACGGAATGTCGGTAACGCAACCGAGTTCACGAATTTCACGCCGTCCCAGCTGGGCAAGGGTGTGGGCATCAATTGGAACTGGCCCGGATGCTCGGAGTCCCAGCGCAGCAGCATCGACGTGTCCTCATGCTGTGTGTTGTGGCAGTGTTCCATGTAGGTGCCGGCAAACTCACGGATGTGTATGGCCATCTCGACAGTGTCGAGGCTCTCGGGATGGCGGCCTATATCGTAGAGATCCTTGCGCGCGCCTTTTTCCCATTCTGGTGGTGGTTTGCCACCTCGAGTGAGAATGATCCCTTCCTCGAAGTGCACATGCACCGGGTGACTCCAGCCATTGCCGCCGTTCTGGATCTTCCAGACTTCCAGCGTGCCCTCACCCTTGAACCCGGCCGGTGTCGGGCCAGTGGCCAGTTGTGGCGCGGCTGAAATCCGCCGCGGGTCCATGTTGAAGCCTTCGCCGCCATCGGTCTTGATCGTCCAGGGCTTGAAATCCGTGCCGTTGGAGCGGCCAAAGATAAAGGTGCGGTGCCGCGCCTGGGCAAGCCGGGCGATATCGGCAGGGTCATCACGGTGCAAGGGCAAGGGGATCATGAACCTGCCCTCGGGCTTGCCAGGCTTGGCGGGCTCGAAGTCGACCGGATTCATACTGACATCCTGGCCGGTGTAAGGCTGGACGTTCAGTTGCAGGAACAGGCCCACGCCCGGGTCACCGTTGACCCACTGTGGCCCGTTGCTGGTTTGCCTGACAACGGGCAGGTACTTCCCGGAGAGTACATCCGCCAATGCAATGTCACGTTTTGGACGCTTGCCGTTTTCATGCTCCTCGATGTTGACGAAGAAAAGCTTGTCGCCGGGGTTGATGCCGTTCTTCGCGAAGTCGACGACGATGTCATAGCGCTCGCCAATGCCCTGTATCGGCAGAATGCCATTGTGGTTCTGAGTGTCGCCGTCGCCATCGAGGTCCAGGCTGCCATCGAACGGCACCGCGTGCTCCATGATATTGCCGTCGTTGGCAATCAAGTGGAACGGCACTCGGTTATAGGAAACAGCGGAGCTTTTCGGGCCAGGAAACTCGCCACCATTACCATTGACCTGACGCACCACCGCCAGCTTGAAGTAGCGAGAAACCGATCCGTTGAGAATGCGGAAACGGTAGCGGCGGGCACGTACGTCCAGGAAGGGCTTGTACTCCCAGTTGGTCAACACCTGGTCACCGAGAAAACCGTCGGTGTTGAAGGGGTTGAACCACAACTGGCCGGTCTGGTCCCAGGCCTTGTCGGCGATCRTCAAGTTGACGTCATAGTCGCGGTTACCCCACCCCAGCCCCGAACCGCTGGCCAAGCGCAGGTTGACCCCGTCGTCGACCGCCTCGTTGCCACGGTCCACGGCGCTGTAGTAGTTCATCATCGTAATATTGCCCTTGTAGACATTCTGCGCGGTGAAATCGAGCATGTGGTCGTGGAACCAGTGGGTGCTCATGGTTTCGCGCCAGTCGCCACGGATCTTGATGGTGCCGTTGTTACAGGTCTTGAAGCCGGGGCTGGCGTCGTTGACGAAAAGGATTTCACCGGGGTCGCACGGGAACGCTGCCCGTGGGTCCTGCGCAGTGGTGTTGATGCTGTCGTAACCGGCCAACTGGATCGGCCAGCGATAGTCGTAGTACTGGCCCGGGAAGAAGAACGCGTTGGCAAAGCCGTCGCTTTCCGCGGGCGAGTGGCCGTTATGTTCATGGGTGGTGAGGGTGTGCAGGCCAAAGCCCCGGTTGGCCGATGGGTCAATGGGCAAGGCATCGTAATGACGCATCAGCATCGCTTGGCCATAGCGTACTAGAAGCAGTTTGGGCGGAAAGGTGCCGTCGAATGTCCACACCGCATTATGGTCCTGGACAGGGAAGTTGGGGTGGAACTGCACTTGAATGCCCTTGGTGGTGCCCTCGTTGGCCGGGTCGCCGCTGGTGTTGTGGTAGAGCCCGCCGGGCGCGAACTCCCCCACGGCGTAGTTATGCCGTTGCATACGATCACGCAAGCCGCTGTTGACGTGCGCGCCTGCTTGCACCGTCTTGAAGGCGTCGCGCGGGAAAAACTCATTGAAACGCTGGTGCGACCAGCCTTTTCCCGGTGGCCGGCCTTCTGCGGGCGAATCGACCCGGCGATTGAGGAAAAGCTCGATCTGCGCCTTCCAGGGGTTGCGGTCCAGGACATTGGAGAACTCTGTCGGGAAGGGCGTCAATGCCGGCTGCCTGAGAAAGGCATCCAGCGCATCCGGCGACGGGCCGCTACGCGCCACCTTCAATGGATCTTGCGCCGGTGCGGGGCCCAGCGTCGGAACCGGAAACGGAACGGGGGATGGCGGGTCGGTCGCATCCAGTTTGTTCGAGCCGAATTCCTCGAAAAGTTCAAGCTTCTGGGTGAACGGTTGAGCCCCGAACACCGGGCTGGGATTACCGTTAGTGGGGATATTGAAGCTGGTTTGCAGATCGGGTGGCAGCACATTGTCGATCAAGGGGGTCTGGCGGTTACCGACGACTCCATTGGGTAAGTCGAAGGCGCCGACGTTTGCGGGAGGCAGCTTGAGCAAGTCCCGCAATGCGGCATCGGGGTCGGCGGGCGGATTGGTGAACGCCGATGGGTCGGTAGGAGGCGGTGGATCGGTGTTGTCGAGGGGGACTGCCCGGACCTGGGACAAGCCCAGCCCCAACATGATCACGGCAGCAGAGATGCTCAGCGCCAGCCTGGTTTTGGCCAATGCACCAGGTTTCAACCTTCCGGCTTCCAGTTTCATCGCAAACACCTCTGACGGTTCCTCGGAGCGCGTGGCAGTACATGGGCAACGAGCCACTGCTCCTGGCTCGGCGGGCGAAAAGTTTGATTTCGAGCCGGGATGGAAACGATGCAACTTTCCCGCCAAAAATGACAGGAAGTGACTAATGGCTCTACGCCACGCCCCCCCTTGTCCGCTGGCTTTAAGCCAGCGTATGAGCAGCCCGGATGAAAGCCCCGCTGACGGGGAATATCCCCCAGTAACGGGTGCGATTGTGCGCAATGTCTGGGTCAAGAGAAATGGCCACTTTCTGATCCGGCTATCGGTCCGGCAGAGGTGCCAGCAATATGGTTGGCCCGCCCGATGGGCCCGGGCCATAGCATTTCAATGCCATCCGGGTCAGTCGAGTGGCAGCGATATCGTTAATCTCGTTCCTTTGTCCGGTGCGCTGTCGATCGTGAATTCTCCGCCGAGCATGCTGATGCGTTCCTTCATTCCCACCAATCCGAACGAGTTCAATTTTTTGCGGTCCGTCATGCCGACGCCATTGTCCTTGATCTGCAGGTAAAGCCGGYGACCCTCCTTGTAGAGTTCGATATCCACCTGTGTCGCTTGCGCGTGCCGGGCAATATTCGACAGCGATTCCTGCACAATGCGGAACAGCGTCGTGGCGGATTTTTCATTCAGATCGCAACGCAAATTTTCGTCTTTCGCCGACATCGTGCAATCGATCGCGCTGCGCTGCCGGAACTCTTCAAGTTGCCACTCGATCGCTGCCTGCAATCCCAGATCGAGTACGGGCGGCCGAAGATCATTGATGATGCTGCGGACACTGCGGATGGCTGTATCGAGGTGATTCAGAGCATCGCTGGCCTTTTCGTTGAGCTTGGGGTGCAGGGTACTGGTGCGCGCCTGCAACATGGAGACGTCGATTCGCAACGCCAGCAGACTCTGTCCCAGCTCGTCATGGATGTCGCGTGCGATCCGCTTTCGCTCTTCTTCCTTGATGTGCTCCTGATAGGAGGCCAGTTCACGCAGCTGCAGCTTCGATTGCAGCAATTCTTCGGCCTGCATCGTCAGTTTGCGTTGCAGGTAGAAGAGGTCGACAAACACCCGGATCTTGGCGCGAAGAACCGCGGCCACAATCGGCGAGAAGATGTAATCCACTGCGCCGGACGTATAACCGCGGAAACGCTCGGAATCCGTTTCGGCCTCAGCTGTGACGAAGATAATGGGCGTGTGGGCCGACTTCGGGCGGCCGTGAATGAGTGCAGCGGTTTCAAAGCCGTCCATCACTGGCATTTTCACGTCAAGCAGAATGACGGCGAAGTCGCGCTGCAATAGCAGGCGCAGCGCCTCGCGCCCGGAAGTCGCCGTGGCAATATCGAGGCCCATGTCGGCAATCACTGCGGCGAGCGCCGTAAGCTTGGCGCGATTGTCATCCACCAGTAACACGGATGCTGGCACGCCATCAGGCGGGAGCGGGTGCCGCACCTGGGCTCTCTCATTGAATACCGGGGGTTCCTGCTGCATATTTATGTCACTTCGGTTTGCGCTGGCGCGCAATGAGCGCGGTACAGCGTCATCGATAGAGCCATTTGCGCATCAGTGACAGCAGCTGGTCGGTATCCACTGGCTTGCTGACATAGTCCGATGCTCCTGCCTCGAGGCACTTTTCACGGTCACCCATCATCGCCTTGGCGGTCAGCGCAATCATGGGCAGGGTTTCAAATCTCTTGAATGTACGGATCTGGCGCATGGTTTCAAAGCCATCCATCCCGGGCATCATGATGTCCATCAGCACGATGTCGGTATCGGGCTGCTGCTGCAGCAGTTCTATGGCGGTTCGGCCGTTTTCGGCCGTAGCCACCAGCATTTTGTTGCACTCGAGCACGCTGGTCAGGGCAAAAATATTGCGCACGTCATCGTCGACCACCAGGGCCTTTTTACCCTCGAGACTGTCCGAACCCTCATAGAGTTTTTCCAGCATCCTGCGCTGGGTCGGCGACAGCCTGGCTACGACGCGGTGTAGAAACAGCGCGGTTTCGTCGAGTATGCGCTCGGGGGACTGAACTGCCTTGATGACGCCCTTGCCGAGCAGTGTCCTGAAACGCTCGTGTTCCGGCTTGGTCAGTGTCTCTGCACCATAGACGACGATCGGCAATTCACGCATGGCGTGGTCTTCCTGCAACGCCTCGAGAAAGCTGATGCCGGATGCGTCGGGCAGTTTGAGATTGATTGCCATGCAGTCATAGCGTTTCGTTGCCAGTTTCTTCAAGGCTTCAGCGCCACTGGCGGTCGTTTCGATCTTCACGTCGGTGTTGCCGAGTAGATCGAGGATGCGGGCGCGGTTCTCTTCGTCGCCGTCGATGAGCAGCAGGTTCCTGGTCTTGTGCCGAGCGAATGCCACGATGCCGACCAGCGCATTTTGAATCTCGTCGGCTGTAACCGGCTTGAGCAGATAGTCGAAAGCGCCATAGCGCAGCCCGCGTGTGTGGTCGTCAGCGATCGAGATGATCTGGACCGGGATGTGACGCGTGACGAAATTGCGCTTCAACTGCTCGAGCAGCGACCAACCATCGATGTCCGTCAGGCCCGGGTCTAGCGTGATCGCGGCGGGTTTGAAGCGCTCGACAAGCTCCAGTGCATCCGCGCCACGGGTCGTGACGATAGCCCTGAACCCCTTCTGGTGCGCGGCCTCGAGCAGAATGCTGGCGAATCGGGCGTCGCCCTCGAGCATCAGCAGCACCTGGTCCCCGGGTTGGACAGACTCGCGGTCGTCCGGTATCTGTGCAGACGGGCCTGACATGAGGTCGCGCCTGACTTGGCCAGGTACTGTCTCTGTCGCTGATTCGTCCAGCGTTTGACGCTGGGCATCCTGTGTACGCAAGGGTACGTACAGCGCGAAAGTACTGCCCTTGCCGATCTCACCGGGGATCAGCCGCAGCTCACCGCCCAGCCGGTGTGCGAGCTCGCGGCTGATCGACAGGCCGAGGCCGGTGCCGCCGTATTTTCGTGAGGTTCCGGTATCTGCTTGCTGGAATGCTTCGAAGATGAGCTTCTGCTTGCCGGCAGATACGCCAATGCCGGTGTCGGTGACCACGAAGGCGACCACCGCATCGGCGCTATTGAGTTCGCTGTGATCCACGCTCCACCCGGATACAGCGGGTTCGATGCTGATCTTGACACTGCCTTGCTCAGTGAACTTGAAGGCGTTGGACAGCAGGTTCTTGACCACCTGCAGCAGGCGCTTTTCATCGGTCAAGATGAAGGGGGGCAGGGTAGGCGCCAGTTCAATCGTGAAGTCCAGGCCTCGGTTTTCGGCGACCGGCCGGAAGGTGCGTTCGATCTGGTCGTGCAGATCGGCGAACAGCGCTTCATTCAAATCCAGTGTGACCGTACCCGACTCGATCTTGGACAGATAGAGAATCTCGTCGATCAGCTCCAGCAGATCTTTGCCCGCGCTACGGATGGTCTTGGCATATTCGACCTGCCTGGGCGTGAGATTGTGTTCCGCGTTGTCGCTGAGTTGCCGGGCCAGGATCAGCAAGCTGTTCAATGGCGTTCTGAGCTCATGGGACATACTGGAGAGGAATTCGGACTTGTACTTCGAGGTCAGCATCAGCTGCTCCGCCTTCTCCTCCAGCGACAGCTTGGTGATTTCGACTTCGCGGTTCTTGCGCTCGACTTCGGCTTTCTGCTCCGCCAGCAGTCCAGCCTTGTCCCCCAGTTCCTCGTTGGTCTGTCTCAATTCCTCTTGTTGCCTTTGCAGCTCCTGCGCCAGCGATTGCGACTGCTTGAGCAGTTCTTCGGTACGCATATTGGCTTCGATCGTGTTGAGCACGATACCAATCGATTCAGCAAGCTGATCAAGGAAGGTTTGATGAATGATGCTGTAGCGCGTGAACGAAGCCATTTCGACGACGGCCTTGACCTTGTTCTCGAACAGGATCGGCAACACGATGATATTCAGCGGAGCGGCCGCACCCAGTCCCGATGAAATCGCGACGTAATTGGCGGGTACATCGGTCAGCAGGATGCGCCGCTTCTCGTAGGCGCATTGCCCGACCAGGCCCTCGCCGAGCCGCCACTCATCGTTCACATTGATGTTTCCCTTGTACGCATAAGCGGACAGCAGTTTGAGTTTCGCAGGATCGGGCGGGTTCTCGTTCATCATGTAGAACACACCGTGCTGGGCGTTGATCAGCGGAGCCAGTTCAGACAGCACCATCTTGGAGACTGCCGCCAGATCGCGCTGGCCCTGCAGCAGGCGGTTGAATTTCGCGAGATTGCTCTTGAGCCAATCCTGCTCCGCGTTTTGCCGCGTGGTTTCCCGCAGGTTGCGGATCATCTCGTTGACGTTGTCCTTCAACTCCGCCACTTCACCCTTTGCTTCCACCTCCACGTAACGCGTCAGATCGCCCTTGGTCACGGCAGTCGCCACGTCGGCAATTGCGCGCACCTGATTGGTCAGGTTGGCCGCCAGACCGTTCACATTGTCGGTCAGATCGCGCCAGGTGCCGGCAGCACCCGGCACGTTGGCCTGGCCGCCCAGCTTGCCCTCGACCCCCACTTCACGCGCCACCGAGGTCACCTGATCGGAGAACAGCGCCAGCGTATCGGTCATACCGTTGATGGTGTCGGCCAGTTCGGCGATCTCGCCCTTGGCTTGCAGTGTCAGTTTCTTCTTCATGTCGCCGTTGGCTACCGCGGTCACCACTTTGGCGATGCCTCGCACCTGGCTGGTCAGGTTGGCCGCCATGAAGTTCACGTTTTCGGTCAAATCCTTCCAGGTGCCGGACACGCCTTGCACCTGTGCCTGTCCCCCGAGCTTTCCTTCGGTGCCGACTTCGCGCGCCACCCGTGTCACTTCGGCGGCAAAGCTGTTGAGCTGGTCCACCATGGTGTTGATGGTGTTCTTCAGCTCCATGATTTCGCCCTTGGCTTCCACGGTAATCTTGCGCCCCAGGTCGCCTTTGGCCACCGCCGTCGTCACGTCGGCGATGTTGCGCACCTGATTGGTCAGGTTGGCCGCCATGCTGTTGACCGAGTCGGTCAAGTCTTTCCAGGTTCCACCGACGCCCGTCACCTTGGCCTGACCACCGAGCTTGCCGTCAGTCCCCACTTCGCGTGCCATGCGCGTCACTTCGTCGGCAAAGGTCGAGAGCTGGTCCACCATTGTGTTGATGGTTTCCTTGAGTTGGAGAATTTCACCTTGCGCTTCGGCTGTGATCTTGCGCGACAGGTCGCCGTTGGCTACCGCCGTCGTCACGTCGGCAATGTTGCGCACCTGGGTGGTCAGGTTGGCCGCCATGCCGTTGACCGAATTGGTCAAGTCCTTCCAGGTACCGGACACGCCGGTCACTTCGGCCTGTCCGCCCAGTTTGCCTTCGGTACCGACTTCCAGCGCGACGCGTGTCACCTCCGAGGCGAAGCTGGAGAGCTGGTCGACCATCGTGTTGATCGTGTTTTTCAGTTCGAGAATCTCGCCCTTGGCTTCAACGGTAATTTTCTTGCCGAGGTCGCCGCGCGCCACCGCCGTCGTCACCTGTGCGAGGTTGCGTACCTGGGTGGTCAGGTTGGCCGCCATGCCGTTGACCGATTCGGTCAGGTCGCGCCAGGTGCCTGATGCGCCGCGCACTTGCGCCTGACCGCCCAACTTGCCTTCGGTACCGACTTCCAGCGCCACGCGGGTCACCTCCGCAGCGAAGCTCGAGAGCTGGCCGACCATCGTGTTGATGGTGTTTTTCAGCTCGAGAATCTCACCCCTGACTTCGACGGTAATCGTCTTGCCCAGATCGCCTTTGGCCACCGCGGTCGTCACGTAAGCGATGTTGCGCATCTGGGTGGTCAGATTGGCGGCCATGTCGTTGACGGAGTCGGTCAGGTCTTTCCAGGTGCCGGACACCCCTTTGACATTGGCCTGCCCACCGAGAATCCCTTCAGTGCCGACTTCGCGCGCCACGCGGGTCACCTCGGAAGCGAAGGAGCCCAGCCGCGTCACCATGGTGTTCACGATCCTGGCGGATTTGAGGAACTGACCCCGCAGTTTCAGGCCGTCGAGTACCGGTGGTACCTGCTGGCTCAGATTACCCTCGGCAACCGAACCGATAACGCGAATCATCTCGCTCATCGGGCTGATGAGGTCGCTGGTCAGCGCATTGCTCGAGTTGACGATCTTTTGCCATGAGCCTTTCATCATCGGCAATTGGATACGCTCATCGACCTTGCCCTGCTTGCCGATCAGTCGCGCCACGCGTTCGAATTCGGTGGCGGTGTCGGCCGCCATGTCGATGATCTCGTTGAGCGTGTCGGCGATCTTGCCCGGCATGCCGGTCCAGTCTTGCGGCATACGCGTGGTGAAGTCACCATTGCGCAACGCCTTCAGCGCTGCCAGCAACGTCTTCATGTCGAAAACTTCGATCGGTGTCGTCACTGTGGCCATGTCTATGTCCAGTCAAGATGGATGCCACGCGCAAGGCGTTACGCAGGAGCCGGCATTGCAGTATTGACCATGCTGAAACCGAGCGTTGGCTTACGAAATATTAGCAAGGTTGGCGCAATGCCCCGGATCCTGGGGAAATTGGCCGGGAACAGGCCGTTCCAAGCGACAGCACCGGCAGTCCGGAGTAGTGAGCACTAGCGGCTGAGGCAAAAAGTGCAAGTGTGCTCTGTGCCTGCTAACGTCAAACGCTGCAGCAGATTCCATGGCTTGCTGGCCACTGGTGAATGGAAAATACAGATGGTTGACCACAAAATCAGAGTCTTGCTGGTGGATGATCACAGCATCGTGCGTAGCGGCGTGCGACGCATGCTGGAGACTGCCGGCGAGATCGACGTAATGGGCGAAGCAGAGACGGCACAAGACGCAATGCGCCTGGTCCGGGAGCAGGATTTCGACGTGGCGCTGGTAGATATTCAGCTGCCCGATAAAACCGGCCTCCAACTCCTCAAGCTCATGCGTGCAGAGAAGCCCAAGCTCGCCGTTCTGATGTTGAGCATGCATTCGGTCGAGGCCTATGCGTTACGCGCAATCAAGCACGGCGCAGCGGGATACCTCACCAAAGATATTTCTGCAGCCACCCTGGTTACGGCAGTTCGCAAGGTGGCCTCAGGCGGCAAGCACGTCAGTCCTGAGCTGGCAGAAAAACTGGTCAACGCTATCGGTAGAGGCGACGGGGCACCCCACGAAGCGCTATCCGACCGGGAACTTGAAGTACTAAAGCTCCTCGCTTCAGGCGAGAGAATTGTCCGCATCGCTGAGATATTGCACTTGAGCCCGAGTACGGTCACGACGTACCGGGCACGCATCCTGGAAAAAACAGGGATGGACAGCAACGCGAAACTCGCCCGCTATGCACTCGAAAACGGCCTGTTGACTTAGAACGCCCCGTCACCCGATCCAGCCTGCTTGTAGTGGAATCACTACAAGCTCTTGGCCGATATCTCCACAAAGAAGTCCAGCTAACGTCGATAGTCGATTCCGTTCTACTTGAGCATAGTTACCCCTGCGCAAGATTTCGTCCGCTGAATGGAGTTGTCTTCGTCAGCGTCTTGTACAGCTATGTCAAAAAAGAGAGGTGAAATCATGCAGGTCACCAACACAGAACCATTGACTGCACTGATACCAACCAGAGATTCAAGCCCTCTGCGCCTGTTTGTCGTTGAGGATTCGAACGTCGTGCCAGCGCTGTGGCGCACGGTGTCGTCGCGGATCGCGGGCCTGTCGCTTGCCGGGGCGTTTCACCGCGCATCGACCGCCATCGCCGCCATCCGGCGTGAACCGCCCGATGTCGTCTTGCTGGACGTCAACCTCGGCGACGGTCATGGCATGGAAGTATTGCGTGTGGTCGCAGCCGAGTATCCGCTGACAAAAGTCATAGTGGTCAGCAATTGCGCTGATCCGACACATTGGAAGTACTTCACAAAAGCGGGAGCCTACGCCTTCTACGACAAGAACCATGAACTGGCCATCCTGCGCCGCATGTTGGAGCGTTTGGCCAAGTCTCTGTTACCAGAAGATTTTTCCTGCTGGCAATTATCACCAAATGGGAGCAGTACCCCATGGAACCAATCAGCAAAGAACACGACTTTCTAGCCGTGCTGCTCTTCGCGAGACATACAGAAAAGACTCCGGAATCGATATTCGTAAGTTGAGCAAGGAGTGCACGCTGCATTCATGTTGAGTCAATGTTCTAACTAGAGGAAATCATGATGATAGGCTATTGGTTGTGTGCGTTGCTGTGGGGTGTGGTGCTGCTGGAAGAGATCCAGTGCATGCCCCTTCAAGAATGGAAAGACGAGGGTCTGAAGAAGGTTCTGTTGCTGCGCCGGACCAGAACCCGGACCGGATACTTTCTTGCGTTGATCGCGGGCGCCTTGTGCCTGTATAGCGAAATCCTGGTGGCGCCGGTCAATCAGGGCATTTTCAATCCGGAGCTGATACTTGCCCTATTTGGTGTTATCTGGGGTGCTTATCTTTCAGTCGTCTGCATGAAGGGGAAGCGATAGATGCCTATCTCCATGACGACTGCGGGTAACTGATATTTCACTATCGTCGGCCGGCAGGGAAATCCCGCCGGTCAGGTGCTGAAACGGGCTCAGGCCCACCCGAAATCTCAAGCCCTGGTTTTTTTCGAACCGGGGCTTTGTGATTTATCGGTCATGCATGACCGGGCGTTGGATCACCGCGGACCTAGCGAATGCCGGTGCCCGCCATGGACTCTGGCACCCACTGCGCCGTCGATAGCGGCTCGATGTAGCGGATGCCGCCATGAGGGCCAACCACGCCATTGATGTTATAGGTGCCTTTCGACAGGTCGTACGTCATGAAAGGGGTGGCGTCCGGGACCTGTTGGTCATAGCTCTGGCTGAAGAAAGCGAAGGAGCCACGGTATAGCTGGCCACTGGTGTCGTACTGATCCGAGGCCACAGCGGCCCAGGTGTCCTCATCCAGGTAAAAGCGGCGCTTCTGGTAGATGTGGTTTGCACCGGGCTTGAGGTTGCCCTCCACGACGTAGACCCGGTGTTTTTCCCAGCGTACGAAGTCCGGCGCAATGAAGTTTGGCGTGGTCAGCGATTTGGCATCGCGAGCGTAGGTCAGTTTGTAGGTGTTGTAGGGCACGATCATTTCCTGCTTGCCGACCAGCGTCCAGTCATACAGCTCCAGTGCTCGGGCGGTACCGGGGTTGGGTGTGTCGTAGGCCAGGATCGAAATCTGTTTGACGCGGCGCTGGGCAGGCATGTATTGCCAGGCCCGGCCAGGAAACTGCGTCGGGTTGGTGGCGTTCTTGAGCATGATCGACTCGCCGGCCCGGCGCGCGGGTCCGGTATAGGACAGTTTCAACTGATAGTAAATGTCGGAACTGTTGAAGGGCTTGGACATGTTCTCGTAAATCGGGAAGGAGACGAATGCCTCGCCGGTGACCGCCAGGCTCGGTACGCCCGCCGTGTCGACGCTCCAGGAGTCGTACTTGGAATGGATGTTCACACCCTGGTAGCGCAGCAGGAAGTTCCACATCGCTTCAGCGCCTGATTGCGGGATCGGGAACGGCACGCCGGGCATCACATTGTCGATGGCGATCCCGCCGTTGAGGGACCTGGCGGCAGTGGCATTCCGGCGGCTATTGTCCAGTACCGCCTGTGGAAGCGATGCAGTGCGGTGGGTCGGATACACATCGATGCGAAAGCCGGGGTAACGCCTGGCCAACGCTACGGTGGTGGCGGTCAGCATGCCTTTGTACGAATCGACGTTCTTGCCGTTGATCACCAGCAGTGGTTTTTCGTGCGCAAAGGGGTCCGGGCGCATGCTGTCGCCAGTCTTGAAGCTTGCGGGGGCAGTGGTCAGGCCACCGTTGTAGGGTGGAATGGAGCCATCGGCATTACCGGCCTTTTCGGCACCCACCCACGTCAGGCTGGTGCCCAGCCGGGCGGCTTCCTGGCTCGATACATAGGCCTGGGCATCGATGGCCAGCGAGATGAGGGGTACGGCAGCCAGAAGACTTTTCACGAATTTCATATTGTTATTCTCCTGCCTGGCGTACCAGGCAACTCGTGACTCAGGCGGAGCAGTCGCTTACGTCGGCTCGATCGCCAAAGGCTTTTTCAGTGCTGCCATTAGATAGCCCCCGCATCAGGGGGGCTTTTCATTTGGCGACAGTCCCTTGGCTATTCATGACAGGCCCAGACTGTCTCGACGGGCATTCGATGGGAGCGTGACCATCACTTGTTTGTATTTCCCCGAGGAATCATTGAGTTACTGAATGGTCATAGTTGTAACCATTCCATACCTCCGACGTTTAGGACGTTCATATGAATCGCGCAGTAATCTTGATCGTGGCCATTTCCAGCGCCGTCTTGTTGGGAGGCTGCGGCCCGCACTGGGATGACGGAGAAAGGTACGGTCGATATCACGATCATGATCATCGACGTGGCTACGACCAAAGAGGGGACGATGATCAAGGTTATGACCGTCAATATCATCGTCGTGACTACGAGCGCGATCACCGTCGCTACCGCGATCGCGATGACAACGACGACTGATACGTTCAACGTCATTGAAAAGCAGGGGCAGGTTGATCCGCACCCGGACCTGCTACCTGTTAAATGCCCCTGTCACTGAGTAGATAGAAGGGCCGCAAGCGACCCAAGGAAGACGCTCAGAAGCGTCCCTGGGCTCTGCGCCGTTTACTTATCTGTAGGGTTTGTCGCCGATAATGGCCGCACGTTCCATCTTGCGATGGCAAGGCGGATAGTCCATCACTGCATAGTGCTGGGTGCAGCGGTTATCCCATATCGCCACGCTGTTTTTCTTCCAGCGCCAACGGACCTGGTACTCGGGGTTGTAGGCCTGGCTGATCAGGTACTTCAGCAGGTCGACGCCTTTTTGGTTGTAGTCCTGGCCAACACGGACACGTCCCTGGCTGTGGTAGTTCACAAAATGCGTAGCGTAGGCATTGACGAATAGCACCTTCTCGCCAGTTTCGGGATGGGTACGCACGACCGGATGCTCGGCATCCGGGTATTGCGCCTTCATCGCCAGGCGTTTTTCCTTCGGCATGGCGGCGGCGAAGGATGAATTGAAGCTGTGGTTGGCAATCAGGCTGTCGATTTCCTGCTTCACGTCTGTTGGCAGGCTGTCATAAGCCAGCACCATGTTGGCCCACATGGTGTCGCCACCGGTAGGTGGGCATTCGATGCAACGCAGGACCGCGCCCATCGGAGGCGATTCACGCCAGGTGGCATCGCAGTGCCAGGCATTCTCGTAGCGATCCGCCGGATTCTCTGGAGTCTTGTAGATTTGTACGAGACCGGGGGCTTCCGGGTGGCTGGGCAGCATCGGATGGGTTTCAAGCTGGCCGAGACGCATGGCAAATGCTTCGTGGTCCTTGCGTGAGAGCTTGTCCAGATCCTGGTCGCGCAGGAATAGCACCTTGTATTTCAATAGCGCTGCATAAACTTCGTTGAACAAACCGTCATCGCGCACTGCGTCGCCAAGATTCACATTGTGCAGTTCCGCGCCGATGGCACAGGTCAGTTGTTCGACTCGCATGGCGTCTCCATTTCGATGGTTCTTGGCCGGACCGTGGGCGGGGCAGGTGACATCGTGCCTTGATGTACGGCGGCGCTTGTTATTGTTGATCCAAACTGTTCGGGTGCGCAGGGGGGATTCGTGTATCCGCAGGTCTTTCTAGCCCTATAAGCAGAGCGGGGGCCGCAGTCGATATTAATTGGACCGAGAGCGATAACCTGTGCATTGCAGGACAATTTGTTGGCGTGTTGGGACGCTGCAAGTGAGTTGCGGTGCAATGGGTAACGTCAGATACGTCGAAGATGTGCCAGGTTCAGGCAAGGTGCCCGGCCAGCAGGCTAGTGAGTCGGCCACCCGAACCTCTCGTTCTATTTATTCAGGCGATAGGGGCTCGGGTGTCGCCTTGCTCTCTCTGTAGGAGGCGGCCCAAGCCGAAGGTGTCTTGCCAAACTGGCTGCGGAACCAGCGGGAAAAGTCGCCGGCAGAGGAAAAGCCTAGCAGTTCGGCGACCTCATACAATCGGCGTTTGCTGTTGGCCAGATACTCCTCGGCGAGTTCAGCGCGTACGGCATTGATGATCGTTGTGACACTCTCACCCTCAGTTGCCAGGTGGCGGTTAAGGGTGCGTCGATGCATGCCAAGATGCTGGGCAACCGCATCGACAGAACACAGTCCGCTTGGCAGCAGCATCTTGACGATCTGACGTACCCGCTGCGTCGGCTCGTCGCGCAGGTTAGCCAACTGCATGTCCAGCGATCGCTTCACTTCGCGATGCAGCGCCGGGTCCGCCTCAGGTATGGCCATATCCAAATCGCGCCAGCGGCAAACGATGGCATTGAATTCCTGAGAGAACTCGATCGCGGTTCCCAACACACGGTGGTGTACTTCAAGGCTGGAGGGGGGCTCGTGAGTAAAACTGACCCTTACAGGCCGGAAGGTATAGCCGCTCAGAATGCACAACGTGCGCAGGATAATTCCGGTTGCTTGTTCAATCGCCTGGCGCCAGACGCCATGATGGCCCTGCATGTTCACACCCACATGCAGCAGGGTCAGATCGCCCACATCCTCAAGCCACAATTGCACACCGGCGTTATGCAGTCGCGTATAGCGAAAGCAAGATTGCAAGGCGGCGCGCAGTGTTGGCTCTTCGCGGATAAGCAGCGCCAGCATGCCAAAGTTGGAAAGGTGTCTCTTTTCGGCGAGCAGCAGACCGAAAGCCTCCTGACCGGACAATCGGGCTGACTCTTCCAGCAGCCACCCGACCGAATCGCTACTGATCATGATATTCGGATCGTCGAGGGCACTGGCCGGCAGCTTGGCCATCCGCAGCATACGAAAAGGATCGAGCCCCACTGAACGGGCAACCTGTTCATAGTTGGTAAGGCTGGCACTGCGTGTCAGGGTATACATGCTTTCCCTCCTGTCCCAATTTCGCAAGATTGTGTCCCGCGAAGCTTAGTGCAGGATGCGTCGTCAGAGCTACCTTCAGGCTTCTGAAAATAGAGAGCGGAAGGTAATGGATACGCGCTCGAACCTACTGCGGTTCAACAGCACGGCCCTCAGTCATGGGGATGCTCACGCGTGTGGGCATTGAAGTCACTTTCGTAAGCCGTAGCGGCTACACGCTTGATAACAACAATAAAACAAAGACATTGAGGAGGCTGCATGGCCTTTCACCCAATCGCCGCCGACGATGACGACGCAGTTTGCGTCGGCGTTGCGCGTAAATATGCCTGGATTGTCTTCGCGCTGACGTTCGGCCTGTTGATTTCCGATTACATGTCGCGTCAGGTACTGAACGCGGTGTTCCCGCTGCTCAAGAGTGAATGGTCGCTGAGCGACGGCCAGCTCGGTCTGCTCAGTGGCATCGTCGCCCTGATGGTCGGCCTGCTGACGTTTCCGCTGTCGTTGATGGCTGACCGCTTCGGCCGGGTCAAGAGCCTGGCATCGATGGCGCTGCTGTGGAGCGTGGCCACCCTGGGCTGCGCCCTGGCGCAGGACTACCAGCAGATGTTTATCGCCCGGTTCATGGTCGGCGTCGGCGAAGCCGCCTACGGCAGCGTGGGCATTGCGGTGGTGATTTCGGTGTTTCCTAAACACATGCGCGCCACCCTCGCCAGTGCTTTCATGGCCGGCGGCTTGTTCGGCGCTGTGCTGGGCATGGCCCTGGGCGGCGCGATTGCCGCCAAGCTGGGCTGGCGCTGGTCGTTCGCCGGCATGGCATTGTTTGGTCTGGTGCTTGCCGTGTTCTATCCGCTCATCGTCAAGGAAGCACGGATTGCACCACAACGTGCCGAGCAGATTGCGAACAAGACGGCTGCCGCGGTCAAGCGCCCGCTGCGCACGCTGTGGTCCAGCCGCTCGGTGGTGGCTACCTATGTCGGTAGTGGTTTGCAGCTGTTTGTCGGCGGTACGGTCATGGTGTGGATTCCCAGCTACCTCAACCGCTACTACGACATGCCGACGGACAAGGCCGGCGGTATGGCGGCGCTCATCGTGTTGTGCAGCGGTGTGGGGATGATTCTGTGCGGCATGCTCAGTGATCGGCTGTGTCGGCATTCGCCGGAGCGCAAGGTCAGCCTGGCCATCGCGTTTTGCCTGGGCAGTTGCCTGTTGCTGTCGGCAGCGTTCTCGTTACAGGCAGGTCCTGTGCAACTGCTGCTGATCTGCCTGGGCATGCTGATTGCCACGGGTACCACCGGCCCTAGCGGAGCGATGGTGGCCAACCTGACCCATTACTCGGTGCACGGCACGGCGTTCGCCACGCTGACCCTGGCCAACAACATGCTGGGCCTGGCACCGGGACCGTTCCTTACCGGTCGGGTGTCCGACCTGATCGGCCTGCATGCGGCGTTTCAATTGGTACCCCTGGTCAGCCTCGCGGCGGCGGCGGTGTTCTTTTATGCCAAGTGTCATTACCAAAAAGATATTGCCCGGCTACAGGGTGAGAACGTCACCAGCCCCATTGGTGGCGCCGCGTTAGAGGTGAAGTTGTGAGTCGTCGTTTACGTCGCTCCTGCAGCATCGACTCAGCAGCCGTGGCCGATTGCCTCACCGGCGAGTGAAAGTGATCGCGAGCGGCAACCGGCATGCCCCGACGCACTCCAGTGCCTGCCGGCAAAAAACCGCAGGCCGGGGCCCTATACAGAGCGGCTATCTGCTCACTCCCAGCCAACTCAACGTCAATAACTACCCGGTCGAGATCATCGACGGCCAGGCGTTCATTGCCACCCTTTCTGAGGAATCCGCGCCATGAGTGCCATTGCTCTCACCCGTATCCAGACCCGCACGCGCGAATTGGCTCCGGGCTTTATTGTCAGCCTGATCGTGGCCGCCGCCGCGTCGTTTTTGTCCGAGCACTACGGCGCACCGGTCATGTTGTTCGCCTTGTTGCTGGGCATGGCCTTGAATTTTCTGGCCGACGACGGCCCCTGCAAAGTCGGCGTCGAGTTCACCGCCCGCACGGTACTGCGCATCGGCGTCGCCCTGCTGGGCATGCGCATTACCCTGGAACAAATGGCGGCGCTGGGCTGGAAGCCGATGGCACTGGTGGTGATCCTGGTGGTGGTGACCATCGTTGTCTCGGTGATCGCCGCGAAGTTTCTGGGTTTCTCACGGCTGTTCGGCATGCTCACCGGCGGTGCCACGGCGATCTGCGGCGCTTCGGCGGCACTGGCGCTGGCGGCGGCGTTGCCGAACCATCCGCAGAAAGAACGCGCGACCTTGTTCACGGTGATCGGCGTGTCAGCGTTGTCGACCCTGGCAATGATCGTCTATCCAATGATTGCCAACTGGTTATCGCTTTCACCGCAAGTGGCCGGGGTATTCCTCGGGGCCACCATCCATGACGTCGCCCAAGTGGTCGGTGCCGGCTACGGCATGTCGACCGAGACCGGCGACACGGCCACGGTGGTCAAGCTGATGCGCGTCGCCATGCTGCTGCCGGTGATCGTCACCGCCGCGATGATCACCCGCATGCAAGGCGCCGACCCGACCGGCAAGCGCCCGCCGCTGTTGCCGTGGTTCGCCGTCTGCTTTCTGATTCTGGCCTGCATCAACAGCACCGGCTGGATAGCGCCTGCGGTGCAAGGATCGGTCAACGAACTGTCGCGCTGGTGCCTGGTGATTTCCATCAGTGCCCTGGGCATGAAAACCCGGCTCAAGGAACTGGCGGCGGTCGGGATCAAGCCGATTCTGCTGATGGTGGGGGAGACGGTGTTCCTGGTTGTGCTGGTGCTGTTGTTGCTGCGCTGGGGGCTCTAGTCTTCAGCCAGACACAAAACCTGTGGGAGCGAGTTTGCTCCGGGCGGCGTTCCGACGATAGCGGTTTCACATTCAACACTCATGGCGGCTGACACACCGCCATCGCGAGCAAGCTCGCTCCTACAGGGATTGTGTTCCAACCTCGCGCTTTTGCGGCGTCTGTACCAGCAGTCGCCGTTTTTTTTGGTTCATCACCAATGATCGGGAAATGCGCGCTGGCTTTCATGAAAAACAATTCGCAGTATTCATACCACGCAAAAAAAACGCCGATTTGTCAGATGTGTTTGTTCGCACGAACATCATCAGGCAAATCGGCGTTGGTGTTTCTGTGTTTCCCGGGATTGGGTAAAGAACCTTTTGTTGCCCTGGGCTCAGAAAGGTTTGGGGGCGGCGGCACTCACTGCGCAAAGACCAGACTGTTTCTGCGCGCTACGCCACGCCGCCGGTGGCATGCCGAACTGGTTGATGAACCAGCGGGTAAAGGAGCTGGCCATGGAGAAACCGAACATGTCGGCGATGCGGCTCAACGAGTGGTTCGGGTTTTCCAGATAACGCAGCGCCAGGTCACGGCGCACGTCGTTGATCAGGTCGTTGAAGGCACAGCCGTCGTCCTGCAGACGACGCTGAAAGGTGCGCACGTTCATGCCCTGTGACAGGGCGATTTGCTCGATGGTGGCGCGCCCCATGGGCAACAACAGGTAGATGGCCTTGCGCGCCTCGAACAGCATCGAAGTGCTTTCATCACGCTGTAGAGAGTCGATGTAGTCTTGGGCATAACGGGCCATGGCCGGGTCGGCATTGGGATTGATCATATCGAGACTGGCGTCGGAGCAAACGATGCCGTTGAACTCGCTGCCGAACTCCAGATTGCAGCCGAACAGGCGCCGATGCAGGTTCAGACTGTCGGGTGGCTGGTGCATGAAGTTGACGCTGTAGGGGCGCCACTGGGAGCCGAGCAGTGTCGAGCACAGGCGAAACAGCACGCCAATGACCAACTCCGTGGCCTGGCGAATGGGCAGCAGGGATTCGGTAACCATCTCTGCACGAATGATCACCGTCCTGCCGGCCTCTTCAACGAAAATTCCCAGGGAATCGTTCATCAGATGACGGTAGCGCTCCATCACCTGCAAGGCTTCGCGCAGGGTGCGCTGTTGGCTGAGCAACAGGCTGACCACGCCGAGGTCCGAAAGCTGGCGCGACTCGGCCATGCTCAAGCCGAAGGTCTGGCAACCGCTGGCGGCGGCCGAATCTTCCAGCAGGCGCACGGCGGCGTCGATCGGAATGCGGTATTCGGGGGCTTGCAGCTGAGCCTTGATCAGGCCGGCAACTGCCAGGACGTCGCGCGGGTTGAATCCCAGGTCCTGGGTGACTTCCAGGTATTTGGTCAAGACGGCGGCGCGAACAAGCTTGGGCATGAGTAGGATCTCCCTCGGCCGATGGCGGCGTTTTTTTTTCATCGAAGATGTATTGAGCGAGAAGACGGCGCGTGTGGAAGTACTGATAACGCTAGCGATCTTCAACCTGGTCTGGCGCATTGCAGAGCAGCAAGCGCGGTCCCATCTTAGGGAGCACCAGCGCGGCGGCATGGGCATGGCGGGATAATTTCTTAGCATATTGGGACACTGCCGGCGGGCCATGGCTGGCGGCGGCAGAAACAGTACTACTGGCTTTTGATCTGTCCCAATTTCACAAGATTGTGTCCTGTGAAGCTTAGTGCGGGGCACCCTGTCAGAGCTACCTTCAGGCCCACAACTGATAAGATGGAGGTAGATAATGGATACGCGCACTTCAATGCGTATCGGTCAGCCGCTCGCTGCAATGGCGCAGGTGGATGCCGACGATCCTGATGTATTCAACCATTGCTTTGCCGAACTCAACGGCATCCGCATGCATTACATCGACGAGGGAGAGGGCCCGCTCGTCATCCTTCTGCACGGTTTCCCTTACCTTTGGTACATGTGGCGCCGCCAGATCGTGGCGTTGGCCGAGGCCGGCTATCGAGTCGTCGTCCCGGATCAAAGGGGCTTCGGGCAATCGGACCGACCCGATGCCATCGAAGCCTATGACATGAGCCAGGCCGTCGGCGACATGGTGGGTTTGATGGCGGCCCTGGGCGAAACGTCCGCGGTAATCATTGGACATGACCTGGGCGCCTGGGTGGCCCAGGCGGCGGCCATGCTGCGACCGGATTTGTTCCACGGCCTGGTGATGCTCAATACACCGGTACCGCCGCGCGGCAAGGTCAAACCAACCGTGGGTCTGCAGGCCATGGCGAAAGGAAGGGTCTACCACCACCTGTATTTCCAGCAGCTCGACAAGCCGGATCGCGAGTTGGCCAGTGATCCGCGCAAGACCTTGAGCAGCGTTTATTACTCGATCTCCGGCAGCGCCGTCGGTGCCGAACGCTGGCGTCTGTTCGTCGAAGCCGGTGAACCCATTCTCAATGCCTTCACCGAGCCCAAGGGGGAGTTTCCGTCCTGGTTGAGCCCGCAGTCGCTTGATTACTACATCGCCGAGTACACGCGCACGGGGTTTACCGGTGCCCTGAATTACTACCGCTGTCGTGACCGGAACTGGGAGATCACCGCGTTTCTCGACGGCGCGAAGGTAAGCCAGCCGAGCCTATTCATCGGTGGTGCTGCCGACCCCTCCCTGGAACCGGTCGAAATCCGTGGTCTCTACGACCAGATGGACGCCTATCTACCCGCACTGCGTAAAAAGGTCCTGCTACCCGGTGTGGGTCATAGCGCCGCAGAAGAAAGCCCCGCTCAGGTCAACGAATTGCTTCTGGAGTTTCTCGAGCAGTTGGTGTCCAGCGACAGGGCGTGTGAGCAAGAAGCACGCTTAGCCCCTTGATACCGTCGGTGCACGGTACCGGCGTCTGCCGCAACGTCAGCCCTGCCATTGCACATGGACAGGGCTGAATTGTTTCCCCACTACGCTAAGCCGACAGCCTTGACCAGCAGATGATCGCCGAACTGCTCGCGCAGACGGTTCTTCAGGACCTTGCCCGTAGCGCCCAGTGGAATCGTGTCGACGAAGACCACATCATCCGGCGTCCACCACTTCGCGATCTTGCCTTCATAAAAGGCCAGCAGTTCTTCCCGTGTCAGGGCTGCCTGCGCTTTCCTGACGACGATCAGCAACGGGCGTTCATCCCACTTCGCGTGTTTCGCGGCGATGCATGCAGCCTGGGAGACTGACGGATGGGTCATCGCAATGTTTTCCAGGTCGATGGAACCGATCCATTCCCCACCCGACTTGATCACATCCTTGCTGCGGTCGGTGATCTGCATGAAACCATCGACATCGATGGTTGCCACATCGCCAGTCGGGAACCAGGTCTGGCCTGCGTGCTCGAGCAGCGGCGAACAGTCACCTTCGTTTCTGAAATAGTCGCGTACCACCCAGGGGCCACGCACCATCAGGTCACCCGATGTCGCACCGTCCCAAGGCAATTCCAGTCCATCCGCGCCAACGATCTTCATGTCGACGCCAAACACTGTCCGGCCTTGTTTGGATTGCACGGCATTACGCTCTGCCGGGGACATATCAAGGTGCCTGGCCTTCAGGGTGCCAATGGTTCCGATCGGGCTCAGTTCAGTCATCCCCCAGACGTGCAATACCGCTACGCCGTAGATTTCCTGAAACTTGTGCAGCATCGCCGTGGGACAGGCTGCGCCCCCAATGATGGTGCGCTTCATGCTGGAGAAATGCTGGCCTGTTTCTTCCAGATGCCCCAGAAGGCCTTGCCAGACCGTAGGTACGCCGGCGGAAAGAGTCACCTGCTCGGCTTCGAGCAAATCGAACAGCGATTTGCCGTCCAGCGCAGGCCCGGGAAGCACCAGCTTGGCCCCGATCATGCACGCGATGTACGGAAGTCCCCAGGCATTGACATGAAACATTGGCACAACCGGCAGGATCACGTCGCGCGCCGAACAGTTCAGGGCATCAGGCAGCGCGGCGGCATAGGTGTGCAGCAGCGATGAGCGATGACTGTACAAGACTCCTTTCGGGTTTCCCGTCGTGCCGGAGGTGTAGCAGAGCGTACTGGCTGCATCCTCGTCGAGAATCGGCCAGACGTAGTCGGCAGATCCCTGTTGAAGCAGATCTTCATAACAAAGCAAATTGTCGATGCCGGCGTCTTTCGGCATGTGGGTGTGATCGGTCATGGCGATAAACGCCTTGACCGTATTGCAGCGGCCAGCGATGACCTTGATCAACGGCAGGAACGTCAGGTCGAAAAAAATGTACTGGTCTTCGGCGTGATTGACGATGTAGGCGACCTGGTCTTCATGCAGACGAGGGTTGATGGTATGCACAATGGCACCCATACCGGACACGCCATAGTACAACTCCAGGTGACGATAGCCATTCCAGGCCAGCGTACCGATCCGGTCGGCGGGCTGGACACCCAGGCTGGTCAGCGCGCTGGCCATCTGGCGCGCGCGACGGTGGCAGTCCCGGAAGGTGTAGCGATGGATATCGCCCTCCACCCTGCGGGACACGATCTGCGTATCGCCATGATGGCGGTCGGCATGCTCAATGAGCGAGGAAATCAACAGCTGCTTTTGCATCATCAAACCATGCATGGCATCGCTCCGTTCATAAGTCCGTGATCGGGGAGTGGACAGGCGGTCAGGGCCTTCTGTCAGATTCCACGTCAAGACCGCGAACCGGGACAGCCTGTTTTCCTCCCCTGGATTTTTGCGATCAGGTTACTTTCCCGGCTCCCCCTTGAATCGAAGGATGCCGGGAGTTCTCCTGGAACTCAGATCAGTTGAATGCCGTGAGGTCTTTCGGCGCGATGTCATGCTGCTCGCAATAGTCGAGATAACGCTTGAGCCCGGACTTCCAGTTTTCGAGCGCGACGATGTTGTCGTTGTCATCGAGAAACGCGAGATCGCCATTGACCTGAACCAGCGTGAGCACATAGCCGTCGCCATTTCCGGTGCTGACGACTTCTGGGGTGTGAGTCGATCCGGCGGTCTCGTACACGATGCTGCCCGGGCCGGCGACCCAGTCATGCTCCTTGTACTTCCACTGGCCTTCGAAGGTGTAGACCATCACCGTACCCGTGTGGTGGTGCTTGGGCAGTTGCATGTCGATCGGCGCCTTCATCATGACGATCCATTCGCCACGGATCGGGTCGAGCTTGAAGTACTTCAGCAGGACGTTTTCCGCGTAGGGGGTAAACGGCACCCACGGCAGCGATTCGCCATCGATGACTGCGGTGTCGACGTGTTCGTAGAGCATAGGTATCTCCATTGTTTTGTTTGAGATCGAACAATTGTGAGCGGCCAGGATTACCCGACTGACTCAGATGGTCGGTCGGGTGTCCTGAATTTCCCCGGAGGGAACCGTTTGGATCAGACGAGCGGGGTACCCACGAGGGTGGCGCGCAGCATTTTTCTTGGCGCATTGCCGTAGTCAGCTACCGCGTAGTGCTGAACTTGCAGGTTGTCCCACATGGCAACCGTGTTGGTGCGCCACTTCAGGCGTACCTGATATTCCGGAATGGCGGCTTGGGAGATCAGGTAGTTCATCAAATGATGAGCCTCGGGCATGAAGTCCTGGCCGTAACGTACGTCCTCGAAGTTGAAGAAATTCGAGAAATGGGTAGTGAACGCCGAGTTGACGAACAACACCTTTTCACCCGTCTCAGGATGGATAAGCACCACCGGGTGTTCAGCGCCGGGGGTCTTCAGGGCCATCGCGTGACGTTCTTCGCGTGGCAACTGGGCGCCAAAGGTCTGCTCGGCACCGTGCTTTGCATACAAGCCATCGATCCGTTGCTTGATGCTTTCGGGCAAATTTTCGTAGGCCATCACCATGTTGGAAAACAGGGTGTCGCCGCCGGTCTCCGGACCCATTTCGCAGCGCAATACCGCTCCGCGGGGAGGCGCCCTCTTGTAGGTGACATCGGCATGCCAGAGGTTTTCGCGGCTGGCCTTTTCGACATAGCTCTTGGGCTTGCTCGGATCGAGATTGCGGTACAACATCAGCAGCTTGTCCGCCTCCGGATGGCTCGGCGCCAGGGGATGGGCTTCCAGTTCGCTGAATTGCGCGGCGAAGTGCTGTTGCTCCATTGGAGTGATGTTCTGGTCGCGAAAGAACAACACTTTGTGCTTGAGCCACAGGGCCCTGATTTGCGCGATCAATTCTGGATCCTGGGCAGCGTCGACCAGGCTAACGTTGCTGAGCTCGGCGCCGATGGCGGGTGTGCAAAGCTCTACCTTGATCGAATGCTGGCGCACCGACGACCGGATGATGGCCGGTGCCGAGGGAGACGCTGGTGAAGGGGTGTCTTGGATTTCGGAGATTTTTGTCATTGTTGTGTCCAGTCCGTGCTTGTGCGGCGGTGCGCAATATGTGCATCCGGTATAGGTAACTGTCCCCTGCCTATCAGGTAGAGGTGCCGTTCCTATAGTAGGTATCCCGGGTTCGATGTTATTGGCTTGGCAGGACAGTTTCTTCGCATATTGGGACGGATGAGTCGAAGGCATGTCTCGAAGGCGAATAATGGCCACGCTCCTCCCACTTACACAGAATCCAGTGAGTTGCATCGTCCGGTTGAATCCGCAACACACGCTGCCCCGTCAGACAACAAGCGCGGATAATTTGTGGCCCCTGGCACCAAAGTGCATAAAATCATTGAAAAAAACCGGTATAAGCTTTAAACGGGAAGCTTTACGGCACATTGCTAACAATCAGTAAGTGAGTGTCGGCAGTTTTGGGCTCAGGGAGCGCTGATGAGTTTTCGTACATTGACCGGCTCCCCATGGCAATCGCGCACGTGCGAAGTTGCCGCACTTGAACCCATAGAGAACCCGGATACTGTCGGCATGGCCTGCGCTGGCGGCGACGACACGATCGGACAATTGCTGGATTCAGCGCGCAACGGGGCCCATACCAGCTCCTGGGTGTTTTACCGCGCCGGTGAACAGATGCATCGGGTCGGCCAGGGCGACCCACGGGTACAGTGGCCTTCAAGCATTGCGAATGAAGAGTTTGAAGCCTTTTGCCTGACCTCGAACTTGCACCGCTGGCCGACCGGCAGAGGCGAAGGTGTGCTGGGTTGGCTACTCGCGCCACTCGACGATGCTGCGCAACCGGCGCTCGCTGAACTTGCCCAGCGCCTGGGCATTGAGCTACAGACCAATACCCTGGCCCGTGCGCAGATCACTCAGCGTGTGCTGTATGAAATTACCTATCTGGCCAGTTCGACCCGTGACCGCTCAGTGTTTCTGGTGGGGGTACACCGGCTGCTGGCCAGCCTGATCGACGCCGAGAACTTCTATCTCGCGCTGTATAACCCGCACACCGGCAAGATCGACTACCCGTATTACGTCGACATCATCGACGCTGATGCCCTGGAGGCCGAGAACTACGAATACCTTGACCCGTCGCACCTGTCATTGACCGGTCAGGTGCTGACCTCTGGCCAGCCGTTGTTGATCGACTCTGCCGGCATTCTCGCGGCTCAGGCCGAAAACCGTTTTTATTGCGTGGGTGATCGTCCCGAGTTCTGGATGGGCGCACCGTTGAAAAATGCCTCGGATGAGGTGTTTGGCATGCTGGCGATGCAGGTCTACGACGTTTCTCGCATCTACAGCACCGAAGACCGCGCGCTGTTTCTGGTGGTCGCCCGTCACGTGGCCATGGCGCTGGACCGGATTCTGCACCGGGAGGACCTGGAAGAAACGGTGATGCGTCGTACCCTGGAGCTTTCGGCACTCAACGACGCCTTGAGGCAGGAAGTGGCAGACCGAGAGCGCGCCGAACATCTGCAGAGCGCGCTGTTCCAGATTGCCGAACTGTCGAGCCGGCCTGGCGACATGGCCGAGTTGTTCCAGACCTTGCATGGCATCGTCGGTGAACTGCTGTTCGCGCAGAACTTCTACATTGCCCTGTTCGACGGCGCGACCGGTGAAGTGACGTTTCCCTATTATGTGGATGAACGGCAGACGACCCGCCCGGCGGCACGGCGAGGGCGCCGGGGCTTGACCGAGTACGTGATCCGTCAGCGTCGAGCCTGCCTGATTGACGCCGGCGAGGCTGAGCGATTGTCCGCGCACGGTGAAATCGAAATTGCCCATGAGTCTGTGCGCTCCTACTCCTGGCTGGGCATTCCATTGTTCGAAGACGACGTGGTGCGAGGCGTGCTGGCGGTGCAAAGCTATACCTCGCAGGTGAGCTATACCCAGCGTGACCAGGAGCTGCTGACCTTCGTGTCGCGGCACATCGACACAGCGTTGTCGCGACGCACAGCCGCCGAAGCGATCCATGCCGCCAACCTCCAGCTGGAAGCCCGGGTGCAGAGCCGCACCCGCGAGCTCGATCACGCCAATGCCAAGTTGCAGCACGAGAACTCCCACGATGCGCTGACCGGACTACCGAATCGCACCTACCTGCAACAGCGCCTCAATCTGTCCTGGTCGCGGTTCGGCAGCGAAGGCGGGCACCTGTCGGTGATGTTCATCGATCTCGACCGCTTCAAGATGGTGAACGACAGCCTCGGCCACCATTTTGGCGACCTGCTGTTGATGCAGGCGGCCCACCGTTTACGTGGTTGCCTGCGCGACACCGACATGCTCGCGCGCCTGGGGGGCGACGAGTTTTCGGTGCTGGCTCCCGAGGCGTCGCTGGACGTGATGATCGAAATTGCCGAACGGATCCTGGTGGCGTTCGACCTGCCGTTTTTCATCAATGGCCATGAAGTTTTCTCGTCCTGCAGTATCGGTATCGTCAGCGCCGACAGTCAGTTCCATCACGAGCCCGCCGACTTGCTGCGCGATGCCGATGCGGCGATGTATCGGGTCAAGAGTGCCGGACGCGACAGCTACGCGGTGTTCAACCAGGAAGTGCGCCGTGAAGTCTCGGACCAGGTCGAGCGAGAAGGGGCCTTGCGCAACGCGCTCAAGCGTACTGACGAACTGCTGCCGTATTTCCAGCCGATCGTCAGCGTCGAAACCGGCGAGCTGTTGGCCCTTGAAGCGTTGATCCGCTGGCATCAGCCGGGCGGCCGGGTGATTGCGCCGGGCGAGTTCTTGCCGGATGTCGAGGGTTTGCGCCTGATCGGTCGACTGGACCTGTACATGCTTGCCAGCATTGCAGCGATCCTCGCACAGCCCGGGCACGCCAATTGGCCGCCGGTGCACGTCAACTGCTCCAGCTACAGCATGACGCGTCCCGACTTCGCCAGTGAGGTGCTGGCACTGTTGGCGCAACACCGGGTCTCGCCGTCACGGATCTGCCTGGAACTGACCGAAGGGGCGCTGGTAGCCGAGCCGGCGATTGCCCGACAAACCATGCAGCAACTGGCGGACAACGGCATGTCGGTGGTGCTCGATGACTTCGGTGCAGGGTTTTCATCCCTGAGCTATGTGCATCAATACCGTTTCAGCGGATTGAAAATCGACAAGTCGTTCATCCTCGAACTGACCACCAGTACCCGCAGTCGCGCGATCGTCCGGGCGATTGTGCGGATGGCCGAATCCCTTGATCTGAGTGTGGTGGCCGAAGGTGTCGAGGATGAAGCGACGCTGGACCTGCTGCGCGAAATGGGCGCAGGACAGGCCCAGGGTTATCATTTCGCCAAGCCGATGGGGTTGGAGGCGCTATTGGCGAGTTCACTGCTCGATCGCCAGGGATCGAGGACATTTCATGGCAGGAGCAAACACGGATGAATCATATTTCAAGGGAGATACTCATGGCATCAGGGCAATGTCTTTGCGGGGCTGTACGCTTTTCCCTGGCGGTTGAACCACGATTTTTTATCGCTGCCATTGCACCCTGTGCCGCAAGCAAACCGGGGTCGGCCATAATCTCGCCACGCTGGTCAACGCTCACGACTTTCGATGGGATGAAGGGCAAGAGGCGATCACGGGTTGGCGCAAAAACAGCGGGTACAGAAATGACTTTTGCTCGCGATGTGGCTCGACCGTGCCTAATATTCTTCGCGAAACGGCCTATTTCTGGATTCCGCTTGGACTTCTCGATGCCGGGCTGAGCATGGAGTGTATTGGGGATTTCTGCACCGATGACGCTATGCCATGGGATGAACAACGCTCGGAAAAAAGTCATTGCGCAGCCCCGGATTCACTGGAGCTTCTTCTGCATGAACTGCAGGTCAATGATTGACTCGGGTGCCTGACCGGCATAGGGACGAACGGGTAGCCTGGCCCATAATTGGTTCACCACTGTCCGCTGCCCGGAGCGCCCAATGCCGCCCATCACCACGCGCCTGGTGGCGCTGCTTGTTCTTTGCCTGACACTTGAAGTGCCAGCCCAAACCAACGGCTGCCCGGCTGGCGAGAAGCAAGTGTGCCTGGACGACTGCATCTGCCTGCCAGACGTGGTGCCTGATGACATCTACCAGATCGCGGCGCCTGGGCTGGCGCTGTGGCTGACCCAAGCGCGTGCTGAAGCAGCCAACGCCGGCATCCAACCCATTCCACCGCACATCCGCGAGCAGCTACTGCACTGGTACGCCCCCAGCGTCCTCGATACCGCGCGCTACAAAATCAGCGACAACGGCCAATTCAACGCCGCCACCGCCATGCTGCAAAACCCCGATGTCGGTGCCGTAACGCTGATCGACATCATCCTGTTCCGGGACGCGCAATCGGCAGAACAGGACATCGCGCTCTGGGCTCACGAACTCAAACATGTGCAGCAGTATCAGGAGTGGGGGGTGCTGGGATTTGCCCAACGGTATACACAGGATTTCAATGCGGTGGAGGCGCCGGCTTATGCCATACAGGCTGAGGTCAGGCGCTCGGTGAGGGCAGGGACTTACTGAAGGGCAGCATACTTTCTCGTTATTTTCATGTACGACCCTTTTGGGAGTACTCGCTCCGCGTGACAGGAAGTTTTTCCACGATACGCATACTTGTCGGGCCTTTGACAAAGTCATCTGTGGCCTTGTGGCGGTGACCAGCAAACCACTGCGTCTGCACGCGCGGGACCATACGCCGCTGGCCGAGGTCTTCCATACCCTGTTCATCAGATTCAGGCGCAGCGCGCTGGAGGGGATGACCCTGTTGACCGCACAGGCCTTCATTTACAACGCGATCCGCTGGTGCTCACCGATTTTTACCAGATGCCTGTCGAGCATGTAGGTTGGTATGGATTGCCCTTGGCACTGGGCAATTTCTGCGGGCCGCTGCTGTTGGGGCGCCTGTTCGACGTGATCGGCCGACGCGTGATGATCAGCTTCACCTACGCGATGTCGGGGGTGTTGCTGGCGCTCAATGGCTATGCCTTCCAGCAGGGTTGGCCGGATGTCACCCAGCAAGCCGCGGCGTGGATGGTGATCTTTTTTTCGCCTCGGCAGCGGCCAGCTCGGCCTACCTGACCGTGGCGGAAACCTTCCCACTGGAAATCCGCGCCTTGGCCATCGCCGTGTTTTACGCCTTTGGCACCGGCTTGGGCGGCATCATCGGGCCGATGTTGTTTGGCCAACTGATCCAGTCCCAGCAGCGCAGCAGTCTGTTGATTGGTTATCTGACAGGCGCTGCACTAATGTGTGTGGCGGCGGTGGTGCAGGCGATTTGGGGGGTGGCTGCGGAGCGTCGAGCGTTGGAGCAGGTGGCCAGGCCTTTGTCGCAGGCTGAGGATTGAGGGGGGCTACCAGCCAGCGAGCAAAGGTGTTGGCCCTTTCGTGAAGGTGAACACCTCAGGCTTACACTGGCCATCATCTGCTTTTTTTGGGTACTTCACGGAATCCCGGGGAACACATATAACGAAATATCTGTAGGGGCTGCTGCAGGCTGCGATCTTTTTGATCTTGATCTTCAGCAATATCCAGATCGCAAAAGCAAGATCAAAAGATCGTCCGAACGCGGCCCGAACCTTCGGCAGCTCCTACAGGGGAACGCGTGCACCACCAAACAACGAGGTCGAGCGTTAGCTCGCCTCGCGGTGCTGTTGCGGTGCACGCCCCCTCGAGAGGCCGAGCGTAGGTTCTGCGCAGTGGGCAACCCGGCATGGATGCCGGGTTAGCCGCCGCCGGCCATGGATGGCCGATGGCGGCGGGCCCACGGAGCAGGACCGGAGCGAGGGGATGCCGAGCCTAGGCGAGGCACCGAACGTCAGGGGCAAGAGCCCTTGGTTACTTGGGGCCGGGCGGCGTTCCGCTCTTCCAAGTGACCCGCCGTAAGGGCGGAACCCTAAGTGGCCGTTACCGCAGCAATGAATATGTACACCAGGAAGAAAATGGTCGGCCGTAAGGTCGCCATCTCGACGTATCACTCGGACATTCTGCTTTCTCGATGCCAGAGTGTCGGAAAAAGCTCGTGCTCCATAGGTATATCTGATGCCAGAGCATCTTTAAGCCCAGGAAAGTCGGGGGAGGTGGCCCAAGGTCTCGGCGCATGCCGCACGTCATCGCCTATGACCCTCACTGAAAACGCGCGGCGACGGTTATGCCCGCCCACGCCAGCAGAGGCATGCAAGGTCAACATGTTGAAACACACCATGTCCCCCGGCGACAACGTCCATCCGAGAATGGGAAAGTCCTTGCGATGGCTTTCAATATCCGGTAGCTCGCCCAATGTTCCCTCGGAAAACCATTTGGCCTGGCTGTCCATGAAGGACCGAGGCATCAACCAGGGGCCTTTGTGTGAGCCGGCGATGAACTCGAGGGTCGATTCCCTGGGCACGGGGTCAACTGGAATCCAGAAACTCACGGTGTCCGACCCCGTGATGTTGTAGTAAGGCTGGTCCTGGTGCCAAGGTGTGCGTTGGCGCGTATTGGGCTCTTTCACCAGCAAGTGATCATGGTGCAGGCGCACCCGTTGGCTGTTCAGCAGGGCGGCCGCGATGGGGGCGATGGCGGAGTTGAAGATGAAGTCGCGATAGTGTGCATTCTCTTGCCAGTTACAAAAGTCCTCGAAGAACCATCCCGGGTCCGTAGGGCAGCTCGCCACTTTTGCGCGAGGGCTGGGATGGGCAAGGTTGCGCTCGATGCCTAGCGTTAGTTCGCTGATTTGCTGCGCAGTAAACGCATTACGGATGCACACTGCACCATCGGTTTGAAAGGCACGTACAGTCTCGTCGCTGACGGGGATGGCAAAACGAGATTCACCGCGTTGCGTCATTTCGTTCATGGGGATTGCCTCATTCGCCGTAAATATCGAAGTTGAAGTACTGCTTCGCGATCTGGTCGTATTGGCCTGATTGGCGAATGCTGGCAATGGCCGTGTTCAGCTGCTCTCTGAGATCAGGCTCGTTTTTTCGGATACCGATAGCGACGCCATCGCCAATGATGCTTTTGTCGGTGATGGGCTCACCGGCGAAGGCAAAGCCCTGGCCCTGAGGCTTTTGCAGTAATCCGATGTCGGCTTGTACCGAGGCCTGGAACGATGCATCCAGGCGTCCGGTGATGAGGTCTGAAAACACCTGGTCCTGGGTTTGGTAGGTAAGGATATTGACGCCTTGGTGGCCCCATTGCGACTTGGCATAGCTTTCATGCAGCGAGCCTTGAACCACCCCAACCGACTTGCCCTTCAATGATTCTGCCGTCGGCAGCAATCCGGAGTCTTTTCTGGCAACGAGAGAAGACGGCGCGGTGTAGATTTTGTGGCTGAAATCGACCTGCTGGCGACGTGGCTCGGTGGCGCTGAATGCAGACAGAATGGCGTCAAATTTTTTCGCCTTTAACGCCGGGATCATGCTGTCGAAGGTCTGCTCGACCCAAATACACTTGACCCGCAACTCGGCACAAAGGGCATTGCCCAGATCGATATCAAAACCACTCAATGAGCCATCTGGCTGCTTTTGCTCGAAAGGTGGGTAGCTAGGGTCGACGCCGAATCTGATCACCGGTTCTGCCTGCGATAGCGGGGTGATGATCAGCCCGAACAGCAGAGTGATGTATTGAAGTTTGCGTAGTTGCATGATGACCTCATTTTTTATTGGTTTTCACGTTTTGGCAGGTCTTTGCTCAAGCGTTGAGTGGCAAGAAGGCCTCAGTCAACTTGACCCAATAGCCAGCGCCCCGAATCAGGATGTCGTCATTGAAGTCGTAGCGAGGGTCGTGAGCCATGCAGCTCTTTTCACCGTCGCCATTGCCGATGATCAGATAGCTGCCAGGGCATTGCTGCAGGAAGTAGGCGAAATCCTCGCTGCCATTGAAGGGCACGATGTCGTTCATCACCTCGTCCTCACCGAGCCAGTCGATGGCCACCTGACTGGCAAACCGGGTCATTTCTTCGTCATTCACCAGCAACGGGTAGTCGGCACTGTAGTCGATGTCGGCGGTCGCGCCGAATGCCTGCGCCTGGGCGTGAATGAGGTGTTTTATCTGGCGCTCCAGGCGGTCCCGGACGGCGTTGTTCAGTGAGCGGACGGAAATCAGCATGTGCGCGCTGTCCGGGATCAMGTTGGACGCCTTGCCTGCGTTAATGGCCCCGACGGTGATAACGCTCATTTCCTGAGGTGAAGTGTTACGCGAGACGATTGTCTGCAAGGCCATGATGATGCTTGCGCAGACCACCACGGGGTCGACGCTCAGATGCGGCATCGCGCCATGACCGCCTTTTCCGTGAATCGTGACATTGACCTGGTCGGCGGAGGCCATGAAGGGGCCGGCTCGGAACCCGAGTTTTCCGACAGGGTAGCCTGGCATGTTGTGTGCAGCGAACACTGCATCGCAGGGGAACTGTTGCAGCACGCCTTCCTGAATCATTCGTCGGGCGCCGGCCAGACCTTCTTCGGCCGGCTGGAAAATCAGGCGGACGGTGCCATCGAACGGATGGCCATGGGCGAGGGCGTAGGCGGCGGCGAGGAGCATGACCGTATGCCCGTCATGGCCACACGCGTGCATCTTGCCCGGTATCCGGCTTGCGTAGGGGAGCCCGGTTTTTTCCAGAATAGGCAGTGCGTCCATGTCAGCCCGTATGCCGATCACACGCGAACTGGTGCCTTTTTTCAGCGTGGCGATGACCGCGGTTTCGGCGAAGCCGCGCGTCACGTCATAACCCCATTTGATCAATCGTTCGGCTACCAGCTCACTAGTCTCGACCTCCTGATAACCGAGTTCAGGGTTGGCATGGATCTGGTGGCGCAGTTCGCGCATTTCCTGCTCAATCTCTTTTAACAGCGTGATGGACTGTGTCATTGGCAGTGTTTTTCCTTGGTGACCAAGAGGAGAAACCAATCTGTCGCAAGGGCCACAATCGACGATGGCTTACGGCATCATGCGTTTCATCAAAGTGCCGGGGCTTTTTCTGGTACGGTCTTTTGGTGAGGTTCGAAGCCCAGGTGGTGCTGGTCCGAGAGTAGTGGGCCAAGGCAGCAGCTGACAGGCAATCGAAAGTGAACAAGGCAACCCAGGGTTAACACCGGCGGACACTATGAAGTTCTATCAACTCAATGCACTCGTGGCGGTGGCCGACGCGGGCAGCATCCGCGGCGCTGCAAAAAGGCTCGACACTTCGCCGGCAGCGGTCACCAAGGCCATCCAGAAGCTGGAGGCAGACACCGCCACACAATTGCTGATCCGTAATACCTCAGGGATTGTGTTTACCGAGCTCGGCAAAAAGTTGTTGATTCAGGCACGTCTGCTGGTGGCACAGATGGTCAGCGCCCGTCAGGTATTGCCTGATTGCAAGGGGGAACTGGAGGGGTGCTTGTCGGTTGCCGTGACACCCTGGTTGGCGATGACGCTCATGCCAAAATCCGTCGTGCGTTTTCGCCAGCTGTTTCCAAAGGTACAACTTGAATTGTATGAGGGGCTTTCATCGGTCGCGTGTCCGCTGCTGCGGGATGCGAGCGTCGATCTGTTTATCGGACGGCTTGATACCCGGTTTTCCAGCACCGACCTGACCTATCTGCCGCTGTTCACGGCTGATTGTGCGGTGGTGGCCCGTCAGCAACACCCGTTGTCGAACAGCAGGACCATGGAGGATCTGGCGTCGGCTGACTGGATACTGGCCTCGCAACAAGATGGAACGATTTCGACGCAGGGGCATGTGCATTTCGCCCATTCGCTCTCGATCATCTTGAGCTTGCTGCGTGAAACCGACATGTTAAGCATCTTTCCCTGGCCGCTGGTGGAGATATGTGCACAGCGCGAAGGCTTGTGCGCCTTGCCTCTGCGCGAGCCGGTCGGCAGTGCCTCGGTTGGCGCCATCAACCGAAGCGGGCAGCCCCTGCGGCCGGCGGCCGAGCGGTTTCTGGAGTGTCTGATCGAAACCATTCACCTGGAGATGGGGCATGCGCAATCTCCTTATCGGCGCATGTTGCAGACCGTCGATTTGTTGGTCTGAGAGCTGTTATCGAAACTGAGTGGAACGTCACTGGTTGCATGGTCATACGTCACTGCCTGTTCCTGGCCAACTCCTGCCAGATCAGTTGGCCGTTCTTGACGTAGTCAGTTGAAGAGGAGTTACTGGTGCTCAGTCAGGTTGAGCGTGTCCTTCCAGAATCTCAAATCCATCATCAAGGGGGGCGTACCCCACAACTTTTCTGGTCTTCTCGATAGAAAGTCGCTTATATCTGTTATCTGAGACCCCGTGGATAACATGAAATCCGCTCAGCTCGGCCTCGACGCAATTTCTAAGTAGTGCGACAACATCCCTGATACTAATAAAAGCAGCTACATCCCTGTGACTGTGGTTTTCCCCTTGGTGAAATATAGCTACGTTTGCAATACGGACTGCGATTGTTGTCATTTGACCATCGTTTGCATACATCGAAGCCAGCGCTTCCCCGAACGCTTTGCTGACCCCGTATAGATTGCCTGGCTTAGGTGCCATACATTCATGTATCTGGACATCCTCTGGATAACCTTCGATAGCCTGAGCGCTGCTCGCAAATATAAAGCGCTCGCAGCCTTGAGCCTTTGCGGCGAATAGCATGTTGTAGGTGCCCACAATATTCACAGGGAGCAGGGAGGTCATGAAATCGGCGTCTGGGCGAGGGTCAGCAGCTAGATGAATCACTGTATGTATGCCTTCGCAAGCTTCAAGGCAACTGGCTTGAACGCTGATGTCGAGAGCGAAACGTTGTGCCGATTGCGGAAGTGTTGATACGTCCATGTCGGCTAAACGCAAATCTGATTTATCGTAGTGCGCTTTCCAAAAAGCGCTGCCGATTCGGCCCGCAGCACCTGTGACTAAAATTTTTCGCGCGTTCATTTCAGCATGTCCTTATGGTAAACGTCACTGTAGCTTCCCAGCGTCGTGGTCGGTTGACAACCTCCAATGAGAGTAACAAGCGTCAACACGTCCGCTTCTGGCCGATTTCTGCCTTCCACGACCGGCTGAAACCGACCCACAACGGACGGTTAGCGATTACCGGCTTCATGAGCGAGTTACAGCTGGCCTGTCGACGGAAGGGATGGCAAACAGATGCTCGGCAGCAAAGTCCACGAATACGCGGATTTTCGGTGAAAGATGGCGACTGGACGGCCACAACGCCCAGAACTGCCCTTGATCTTCGCTGTGACCGTCGAGCACCGTTTCCAGGTGCCCCTGGGCGATAGCTTCGCGGACCAGGAAGTCCGGGACAAATGCGATACCGTGCCCATCCACCATGGCCATCAGCATGGCTTCCATGTTGTTCAATGTCAGGGCGGTTGGCAGGCGTAACTGCGTGAACTGAGGGGCCGAAGACATACTCCAGTCCATTATTTTACCCGTCGTGACAAATCGGTAACGCAAGCACTCGTGATGCTCCAGGTCACTGATAGTGACGGGCCGTCCCTTACGCTGCAAATAGTCAGGCGATGCGCACAGGACAAACTTAAAAGGCCCCAGCTTGCGTGCCATCAGTTTGGAGTCGACCTGCCCACCGCTGCGAATCACTACGTCAAAGCCTTCATCGATCACATCCACCAATTGGTCGTTGAAGTCCAATTCCAGCTCAATCTCCGGGTAGGCTTTGCGAAACCGCGCCATATGGGGCAAGAGAAAGCGATAACCGATGGTGGGCAAGCTGACGCGTAACTTTCCACGAGGTTCCTGTGTTGCATGGGAAAGCATCGCCCGGGCATCTTGAAGATCGTCAAGGATCTTACGGCAGCGTTCATAGAACAACTGTCCCTCCGCAGTCAGGCTGACTTTGCGGGTGCTGCGGTGCAATAACCGCACATCCAGCGAAGCCTCAAGTTTGGCGACGTTTTTGCCCACGGCCGAGGCAGAAATCCCCAACGCCCTGGCGGCGCTGATGAAACTGAGCGCCTCGGCGGTTTTTACGAATGAGATCACCCCACTAAGACTGTCCACAACTCGATTATATCCTTTTGGTTCACTATAAGTGGAATAAAAGCCCGTTTATCTTCGATTGTATCCTAACTAGAGTGTACGAACGATCGCGCGCCTCGGCCTGGACAGCACGGATACTTCATAGATATGCAGGGAATCACCTAATGAACTCAGCTACCGAACCGCTGCCGGCCCATGGCCGGCACTCCATATTGGCTGCAATTTGCCTCGCCGCCCTGGTATTGCCCATGAGCTTTACCGGCGGGGCAGTGGCCACGCCGTTCATTGGTCAAACCTTTGATGCCCATCCAACGGAACTGGCCTGGATCACCAATGCCTTCATGCTTAGCTTCGGCAGCCTGCTGATGGCCGCCGGCACCCTCGCTGACCTCTACGGACGCAAGCGACTGTTCATGTGCGGGATGGCATTGTTTGCACTGGTGTCGATCCTGTTGGCGGCGGTTCCCGATATTTTCTGGCTGGACCTGTTGCGTGGCGTGCAAGGCATTGCCGCGGCGGCAGCCCTGGCCAGCGGTTCGGCGGCACTGGCGCAGGAATTTGATGGGCATGCCAGAACTCGTGCTTTCAGCCTTCTGGGCACCACTTTCGGGGTTGGCCTGGCCTTCGGTCCGTTGTTATCGGGGTTGCTGATCGAGTACTTGGGTTGGCGCGCAATTTTCCTTTTCACGGCCCTGCTCGCCATCCTTTCCTTGATATTTGCCCTGCCGAAAATGCGCGAAAGCCGCGACCCGCAAGCACAGCGTCTGGATACGCCCGGCGTGCTGACGTTTTCCGGCCTGCTGATCATGTTTACCACGGCGGTGATCCTGGCACCTGAGCAAGGCTGGGGCTCGCCGGTCATCCATGTACTGCTTGGAACGTCGGCGGTCTTTTTGCTGCTGTTTATCATTGTTGAGAATCGGGCAAAACATCCGATGCTGGAACTGGGGCTATTTCTGTTTCCGCGCTTTGTCGGTGTACAGATCCTGCCGATCGGTACCTGCTATTGCTACATCGTCTTGATCGTATTGCTGCCGTTTCGGTTTATCGGCGTAGAAGGGGCCAGTGCCTTTGAAGCGGGGCTGATGATGTTGGCACTCTCTGCCCCGATGCTGATTGTCCCGATCATTGCCGCGTCGCTAACTCGCTGGTTGTCGGCGGGCGTACTCTGCGCAATCGGCTTCGTGATCGCAGCGGCCGGGCTCTACTGGCTGAGTACGATCCCGGTCGGCACGCATGCGCAGATCATCGCGGCCATGCTGGTGAGCGGTATCGGTACAGGCCTGCCCTGGGGTTTGATGGATGGTTTGTCGTTCAGCGTGATCCCCAATGAACGGGCGGGGATGGCCACCGGTATTTTCAATACGACGCGGGTGGCGAGCGAAGGTGTAGCCCTGGCAATCACTGTTGCGATGCTGACGGCCCTGGTCGCACACCATCTGAGCATCAGTGACTCGGTCAAACTGTCCGCTGTTGACTATTCAACTATCGCGCAACGCCTGGTGATGGGTGATATCCAGCACGCGAGCACCGACGCCAGCCAAATCCCGTTGACGATGCTGCGCTTGGCCTATACCGCAGGATTCAACACCTTGTTGCAACTGCTGGCGATGTTCACGCTGTTCACTGCCTTCGTGGTTTTTCTATTCCTGGGACGTCAAAGCGAGATTTGCGTCGGCGCCGAATCCACGCCCGATGTCGCCCAACACACACTTCACGCCGCTGATTCTAGCGGGCATTGGCCGATTACTGCCTGTTACGAAGGGGCTGAATCCACAATAGCTGTCGGTGGGCAAGGAGCGCTTTCAATCCAATTGCCGCCTGGGAAACCGAGCACCACTTAACTCGTTGTCCCGCTCGCTCCTGTAATATGCCAGCCCTCACCACCACGAGCTTTGAAAATGGATTCTCACTCGATTCTGACTTTTACCTTGGTCGCCGCGATTGCTATCGCCAGCCCAGGGCCTGCGACCTTGATGGCGATCAACAATAGCCTGGCCCATGGGCAGCGCAGCGCCATATGGTCATCGCTCGGCAACGCCAGTGGCCTGTTCTGCCTGTCGTCCGCTGCCATGCTGGGGCTGGGGGCGCTGCTCGCCAGTTCCGAATGGTTGTTCAACGCGGTGAAATTCATCGGTGCCGGTTATTTGTTCTACCTGGGCATCAGACAATTGTTCAAAAAGGGCCCGATGCTCCCGGACGGGATTCAGGATAACTTGAAGAAAAGCCGGCCGACTCGCTCCAAGCTGTACAAATCGGCCTTCCTGACGGCGGTGACCAACCCCAAGGCGACGATGTTCTTCACCGCGCTGTTTCCGCAGTTCATCGATCAGAGCACGGCATTGCTGCCGCAATTTCTGATCCTCACCTCGATCTTCATGGCATTGTCGGTGTCGTCCCTGAGCCTCTATGCCGCGCTCGCCTCGCGGGCCAAGGGTGTGCTGACCCGGCCTGCGCTGTCCCGTTGGGTTAGCCGGGTGGTGGGGTCGACATTCATCGGTTTCGGTGCTGCCATTCTGACCATGCGGCGGCAGGCGGCGTAAGGGGAGTCGGGCTTGTAACTCCGGTAACAGGAAGGCCGGGGACTGTGAAACTCTGTACGAACCTACCCAGTAAGCGCTTCAAGGAAGATTAAACGGCGCATCATGGGGGAAGCCCTTTACCGGAAAGTATCGGTGAATCGGGTGTTGGATAAGGTTGAAATTACGGAGTAGCCATTCCGTTCAGTGGCGAGCGGTTTACTCGCCACTGATTAGATTCGCATCTTCGAGCATTCACGAGTGACCGCTTTTGGCTGTGCTGCCTGTCACGACGACCGTCAGAAAGTGCCCCACGCTGCCACTCGAGCTAGCGCTCTGCATGCCGTACAAGCCAATGGATCTTTGCTGCCTTACTTCCCCGTCAGTCCCTGCAGATGTCGGTACCCGGCCGCCTGAGTGAAATCGGCCAAATACCAGATTGCTCCGTTGGCTCCCCATAAGCCGTCGTTGACTTCATCAAGGATGATCGACGTCATGACGATTCTTTGGTCGTTCGCTTCTTTCGACCGGCTTACCGCTTGATGCAAACGCTGTACATAGTCGCCTCGCATGGCCTCGCTCAGTACACCGCTGGGGACTTTGACCTGGATGATGCAAGGAATGGCTTGAGCGCTGACATCCACGCCACCACATGTCCAGGAACCGGAAGCCACTTCTTCAATGAGCGTCCAGCACAGGCTCCGTTGACGTGGATCGCTGCCGATTTGCTCAACCTCGACGGCCACTTTCGTAATCGCTTGGCTAAGCAGTGCCCGTTGTTCGCAAGTAAAAGAACCTTGAGGCACTTTGATCAGGATATTTGGCATACAGGTTAACGCTCAATGAAATGGAGTCGTTATTGAGCCAGCACTGAACGGATCGCGTTCCCCTCGGCCAAGGCATGCACACTTTTGTTCAGCCCCTGGTTACCAGCCCTGATGACCACTCATGCTGGATCATCCCAGGCATCGGCATAGCGGACGTCGCCTTGATTGAGCAACGGTTGCAACAGCCGGACATTGCTTTGCTGGTGCCGGCATTACGGGCGCATATGCGGGCTGGTGGTAACGTAGCTGCATCATGTTCTGCGGTATTCGTGTTGCAGGCTGCGAACGTGCTCGCTGGGCGCTGTGTTACCACTTCCTGGTGGATGGCGCCCATGCTCCAGCAGTGGGCGTCGGAGTGCCAGGTAGATGCCGACCGCATGGTGATCTCCGATCCCCCGTTGCTTACCGCAGGCGCAGCGTCAGGTCACAGCGATCTGATGCTGCAACTTCTACGCAGCCATTTCTCCCCGGCATTGGCAAATGCCGTTGCACGAACGCTACTGATAGACGGCCGACAGCTGCAATCGCCCTTCATGGTTCCGGCAATGATGGCTCAGGGAAATGAATTGATCGCAAAGCTGAAGGCTCATATCGAAGCCTCACTACCGGCGACCATCAACGTCAGTACACTCGCATTCGACTTTGGCTTGTCAGAGCGAACGTTGTCTCGACACATACACAAGGCTACCGGCTACAGCCCGTTGCGGCTGATCCAGAGTGTCCAGGCCAATAAAGCCCGGGAGCTGCTGGCAAACAGTAAATACTCGGTCGATACCATTTCCGAACGCGTCGGATACCGGGATGCCACATCTTTGCGGCGATTGATGAAAAAAATGCTTAACGCAACATTCCGGCAATTGCGTTAAGCCGATATGTCTCGCTCCTTTTAAAGTGGTCGATTAAGTAGAAGCAAACGTGCCGCCAGCGCTGTCATAACCGCAGCGAAGCTATAGGCTCCCAGGCGTTTGGAGATCATGCCTTCGCGAAGGCGCATATGCAGCTGTCCGGCACAAAATCCGAGTAGGGCATGAAAGATCAATGCGATAAGTGCAAGCAATAACCCCAAGAACATCAATTGCGAGGTGACAGTACCGGTACCTGCGGTGACGAACTGCGGCAGAAACACCATGAAAAACAACAGCGCCTTGGGGTTTAACAAGCTGTTGATCGTGGCTTGGGCAAAGATCTTTCTCATCGAGGCCTGTGTAGCTTGAGACTGAGTATCCGTAGAAGGAGTCTTCAATGCCTGCCACGCCAGCCACATCAGATAACCAGCGCCGGCCCAGCGCAGCAAGTCAAACGCCGGCGCCCAACTCATCACTAACGCACCGAGGCCTGCGCTAACCATGATGGTCATCAGCACGTCAGCCAGGGTTATTCCTAGCGCAGCGGCGAGGCCGGCGCGCCATCCATGAGCAACAGCATGGCTGCTGACGATGGCCATGTTAGGGCCAGGAACGATCAACAACAGCAAGGCGGCAACAATGAACAGATAAAGGTCAGTGGTATCCGGCATAGGGCATAAGTCCGTGAGTGAGGAGTCATGCTAACCAGTAGTAGATAGGCAGGAGCAGATACAGTGCGGATGGATTTGGCCGCAACAGTCTGGTTTGGAGAGGGAAAAGTAATCTGCTAGACGGCACGGTAAAGCAGGTGCGAATGGCCGCTTCTGGTCGATTCTGTTGAAAAAGTCGGCCATGGTTTGCGTATCTGAAAAGTACGCGTCCGAGGTTGAAATCTTTACTTTTGGCAGAGGCTACCGGACTCGGATTTCACGTAGCAGCGTGCAAAAAAGGCGTCATCACCCGTCAATGATCAGGCAGTTTGGGCAGAGCGACTTTTTCAACAGAATCGGCCGATTTCTGCCTGACGAGAAGCGCTGCAACCGCCACATAGCTGACCGTCATCCAAATCGTGTGAGCTAATGGCGAAAGCTTGAGCGGGTCGACAGTGGCGAGTCCCAGTTTGATCGCCGAGAAATTCACGCCCCATATGGCCGTCATCGAAATGGCGAGCAATAGGTGTCGGGTTTTCATACGGATCTTCCTTGATGGATCGTTGACAATTGCAACGTAAAAAACCACAGCACCAGGGCTGTCGCGCTGATCGAGGCGCCCAGCAGGCTGACGGCTATCCAGCCCCATAGCGCATAAACCTGCGTCGCAGCGGCAGCGCCCAGTGCACTGCCCACCGAGTAAAAGCACATGTAGGCACCGACCATGCGACTTTGCGCGTCGGGTCGTGCCGCGAAAATCAGGCTCTGGTTGGTGACGTGTACGGCTTGCACCGCGAAGTCGAGCAAAAGCACCCCGCAAACCAGGGCGATCAGTGACGACTGTGCAAAGGCGATGGGCAACCAGGACAGCGTCAGGATCGCCAGCGAAATGCCCGTAACGCGTTGCCCCATACCTTGATCGGCCCAGCGACCGGATCTTCTGGCAGCCAGGGCACCGGCGACGCCAGCCAGGCCAAACAGGCCGATGACCGTGTGTGAAAGCGACAACGGTGGGGCGCTCAACGGCAGCACCATGGATGTCCAGAGCACGGAAAAAGCGGCAAAGATCAGCAAGGCCAGCAGGCCCCTGATGCGCAAGACCGGTTCGGTCATGAACAGCGTGAAGAGCGACCGGATGAGTGCCGGGTAGGTGTATCGACTGCGTGGCGTCACTGCGCAAGGCAAGACTTTCCAGAACACTGCCGCGAGGGTCAGCATCAATCCCGAGGAAACGAAATACACGGCGCGCCAGCCCGCCAGATCGGCGATCAGCCCGGAGGTGAATCGCGCCAGAAGTATGCCCAGGACAATGCCACTGGTGACGGTTCCCACGGCCTGGCCACGTTGTGACGGCGTTGCCAGCACGGCGGCATAGGCCACCAGCACTTGAACCATCACTGCCAGCAAACCCACAACGATCATGGCCCCCAACAGGGTTAACCATTGCTGTGCTGCGCCGATCCCCGCCAGCGCAATCGCAGACAGCAGCACTTGAGTCAGAATCAGCCCTTTACGGTTTAACAAGTCACCCAGCGGGACGATGAACAGCAACCCCAGCGCGTAACCGACCTGGGTAGCCGTCACTACAAAGCCGATCATGGATGAGGCCACACCCAGGCTCTGAGCCATTGAGTCGAGTAAGGGTTGTGCGAAATAAACGTTGGCGACTGCCAGCGCGCAGGTGACCGAAAATAAAAACGTGAGTGACGGAGAAAGCCCCGAAGCCTGCGTGACGAAAGGCTGGGTGGCTGAGTCGGCATCTGCTGTCACATGAGCCTCCGTGGCGTTAAGCTGGTTTCAATTAAAAACCGGATTCCATTGTTGCTGGATCAGGTTTCAAATTGCAACCACATTGCTCAAGATTGAACGACAGGCTTGGCAGTCCTTATCCAAAAGGTAAACACGATGGTCGAAGACGCTTCATCGCACAGCAGCGAATGTCCGGTAGCACGAACACTGGAAGCCATTGGGGATCGATGGTCGCTCATGATCATTCGCGATGCGTTTGACGGCATTCGCCGATTCAGCGAATTCCAGAAAAGCCTGGGGGTGGCCAAAAACATCCTGGCATCGCGCCTGAAAACCCTGGTTGAGGTCGGTGTATTCGACGTTCAACCTGCTTCGGATGGCAGTGCCTACAAGGAGTACGTCCTGACGGAGAAAGGACGGGAGATCTTTCCGGTTGTGGTCAGCATGAGGCAGTGGGGCGAGCGCTTCCTGTTCACGCGGGAAGAGACGCGTTCTGTGTTGTTGGACAATGCGTTCGGCCAGTCCCTGATGCCGATTGAAGTTCGCTCCTCGAGCGGTCAAAAACTTGGGCCGTCTGACTGCCACAGAGTGAGAGTGGTCGCCGACGAGTCGTGAATCGACAAGTGACACCCTCAAGCGGATGCCTCCTGCGCTGAGCTTTGTCGAATGAATCGCTCAATCAGCCATCTCGCGGCCGGTCCCGGTGGCAGATCCGTGCGGTAAATGACGTCAAAGGCATAAATCCCGCTCTGGTATTCCGGCAAGTTCAGACGTACCAGCCGACCGGCCTGCAGGTCTTCCTCGACCATCGGACGAGGCATGTTCCCCCAGCCAATACCTTCACGCAGCAGCATGTGCTTGGCGCCCAGGTCCGCCAGGCGCCAGGTGYGGTTACTGAGGACGGCGAAATCCTTGTCCTTGGTCAGCAGCGAGCGGTCGGACAGCACCAGTTGCGTGAACTCTCGCCCGGCGCCCGGAACATTGCTGTCGCTTGATGCCAGTGGATGATTCGGCGCCGCCACCGGAATCAACTCGACGCTGCCGACGCCAATTCTTTCGATACCGTCGATGCCCTCGTTCATCGGGCCACTGACGCCGATGATTGCGCCACCGTTGATCACCAGGGCGGTGACGGCGCCGAGCGCTTCCATATGCAAGTGCAGGGCAACCGTAGGGAACTCTTCGCGAAAGGATTTGAGTGCATCCACCACGCGCTCGGGGGGCAGCATGACATCGAGCACCACGTGGACTTCGGCTTCGAGCCCCTGAAGCAAGCCTTTGACCTTGGCGCGTAGTCCATGGATGCCGTTGGCAATGGTCCTGGCTTCGGCCAACACGGTGCGACCGGCATCGGTGAGCTGGGGTTTGCGGGTTGTCTGGCGGTCGAATAGCGACACACCGAGCTGCATTTCAAGGTTGGCGATCGAGTAGCTGATGACCGAAGTGGCGCGGTGCAGTTTTCTGGCGGCCGCCGCAAAACTGCCGACTTCCACGACCGTCAGGAACACGCGCAGTTGGTCCAGTGTCGGTGTGCCCGGGTCAGAGATCATGTCTGTTTCCTTGAATCAGACGTCGCTTGGCAAGTTGCACGATTGAACTCCTTTGCCGGTTACGTAGGTCTGCTTTTCTAATTTATCGAATCTAATGATCTAAATTAGTCGGCTATTCAGATTAGCTGACGAAGAGCAATATTTCCTCACCCGGGCGGTTCTTGTCGAATCGCACCCAATTCAAGGAAATACCCCATGACGACTTCGGCAAACATCGCTCAAACAACCGCCCCTGAACAGAGCCGTTCCGACGTGACCCAGGCCTCGGCCTCGTTGATCGGCCGCGTACTGCTCAGCGCAATCTTCATCCTTTCCGGTTTTTCGAAACTGGCAGCTCCGGCCATGATGGTCGGTTACATCAGCTCGGTCGGGCTTCCGCTTCCACAATTGGCATTGGCGCTGGCGATCATTGTCGAGATCGGCGGTGGCCTGGCATTGATCGCCGGTTATCGCACCCGCACCGTTGCCGCCGTCCTGGCAGTGTTCAGCGTGTTTACCGCACTGGCGTTCCATAACGCACTGGGCGATCAGAACCAGTTCATCCACTTCTTCAAGAACATCGCGATGGCCGGTGGCCTGCTGCAGGTCGTGGCCTTTGGTGCCGGTCGCTTCAGCCTCGACGCGCGCCGTCGTTGATCCCCCCGCGCTGCGAAGGCTGGTCCCTCGCAGCGCAATGCTTTTCTCCCTTCCTTTTCAAAAGTCGAGACCTCCATGAATGCCATATGTTTGTACAAATACGGCAGTCCTGAAGTTTGGTTCTTCACGGAATTCCGGGAAACTGTAGGAGCGAGCTTGCTCGCGATGGACTCAAGACCGCCGCGTTTAGACAGAAAATACGCGTTATCGTTAACGACCTTCGCTGGCAAGCCAGCTCCTACAACAAACCGCGTCCTGGTCGAAAATGAAGTGACTTCCCGGGGAGCTGTAGGAGCCGGCTTGCCGGCGATGGACTCAAGTGCACCGCGTTTATCCAGTTTACTCGCGTTATCGTTAACGACCTTCGCTGGCAAGCCAGCTCCTACAACAGACCGCGTCCTGGTCGAAAATGAAGTGACTTCCCGGGGAACTGTAGGAGCCGGCTTGCCGGCGATGGACTCAAGTACGCCGCGTTTATCCGGTCCACACGCGTTATCGTTATCGACCATCGCCGCACCGCAGCTCCTACAAGGGAGCGTGCCCACGTTTTTTTGGTTCTTCCCGGGATTGCGTGAAGAACCTGAAGTTTTACGTCTGGGAAATGCGTAGCTTTGCTGCCCGTTACTCGTGTACACGATCAAGCGCTCGCCGCACCTGATTCAATAGGTGATCGACATCCTCGGCAGTGGTGGCGAACGAGGTGACAAAGCGAACGATGTTGGGTCCCCAGCGATCATGGTAGAAGCCGAACCCGGCCTTGAGCAGTGCTTCGATGATCGCCGAGTCCAGGCGACAGAACAGGATGTTCGCCTCAGTGCCACCGAGCATTTCAACGCCGCTCAGGCCGGCAAGTCCCTGCGCCAGGCGCTGGGCCGCAGCGTTGGCCTGGCGTGCATTGCGCAGCCAGAGGTCGTCGGTCAGGTACGCGTCGATTTGCGCCGAAAGGAAACGCATCTTGGAAAAGAGATGGCCTGCGCGCTTGCGCCGGTAATTCATTTCGGCTGCGAGCGAGGTGTTGAACAGGACGATGGCTTCCGCCGCCAGTGCACCATTCTTCGTGGCTCCAAACGACAGGGCATCCACGCCTGCCTTCCACGTCATCTCGGCCGGGGAGCAACCAAGCGACACCAGGGCGTTGGCAAATCGCGAGCCATCCATATGCATTCCAAGGGAAGATGACTTGCAGACGTCACCGATGGCTGCGATTTCGTCCAGGGTGTAGATGCTGCCGACTTCGGTGGCCTGAGTGATGCTGACGCAGGCGGGCTGGGTCGTGTGTACATCGCCGACTTTTTCGCGAGTCCGCTCGCGCAGTCGGACGATGTCCAGCTTGGCCGCCGGGCCGTCGACGGTCATCAGCTTCGCACCGTTGGAAAAGAACTCCGGCGCGCCGCATTCATCGTTGTTGATATGACTGGCCGGGTGGCAATAGATGTTGCCCCAGGGCGGCGTCATGGTGCTCAGGCACAAGCCGTTGGCGGCGGTGCCGGTGGGCACCAGAAAGACCTCCACGTCACGCTCGAAGATCTCGCAGAACTTGCGCTGGACCTGCGCCGTCAACGCGTCTGTTCCATAGGGGCTCGCCTGGCCCGTGCTGTGTTTCACGATGGCTTGTGCCACCTCCGGCGATGCGCCAGCGATGTTGTCACTTGAAAACCCCAGCGCGGGCGGTCTGTTTGTTTCACCGTTCATCATCCAGTTCTCGGCTGCGCAGGCGAAGGTGTTTCGCCCGTATTGGCGCATCCTATGGAGAGGGAAGGTTGTCGCGCTTGTAAAAAATTGACGGTCGCCTGATGGCCGACGCCCTATGTCCTGTAGCGCGAGGGTGCGACGCCAAATGCCTGTCGAAAGGCGCGGTTGAAATGGCTTTGATCGTAAAAGCCGACAGCGTGGGCGACCTCGATGATCGGTTGCCCGCTGCGCGATAGCAGGCCACAAGCCCGTTCAAGACGCAGGCGAAGCAGCCATGCGTGCGGCGTCATGCCAATGGTCCGCTTGAACTGTTTAAGGAACGGGAACCGGCCCAACCCGCACAGGCCAGCGAGATCATCGAGGGTGATTCGCTGATCGATGTGGCTGAAACAATAGTCCCTGACGCGAGACCATTGCAGGGGAGATAGTGTGCCCGTAATCGTTTCGGGCCTGGTCGCCCGTGACTGGCTCAACAGGTGTTCAAGGAGGGTGATCCATTGCGTCTGTACCGCCAGACTACCTGGCCCAACGGCCTGCTGCATCGCGTCATGCAACCCGCGCAGGTTACCGGCAAGCCCTGCGTCTTCCAGCAACACACCGGTCAATTCAAGCTCTCTCGGTTGACCGCTGATCTCCTCGGTCAGACTCGCGACCAGCGCCTGGGACAGACGGAATGTCTTGAGCGTATAAGCGTCGCCGCCCTCGGGCACACCATCGTGGATTTCACCCGGCGGCATCAGGGCAATCCTTCCCGGACCTAAAAGATACGACTCGCCTTTGGATCGATGACGCTGGATGCCTTCGGTGACCAAACCAACGTGGAAATCGAGGTGGTAATGGCGATCGAAACCGGTGTCCACAAAGCGAGCGGACCCCAGCACCAAGCCTGGTACGTCGGATACGTGATGGTACTTGGCATGCTCAGTCATGAAACCCGTTAACAATCGGCGAGGAGGGCGGGGACTACGAAGTCTAGGGCCACCAGCGGAATAGATCCATGGGCATCGACTGCCGCTCGCTACGGGTGCACCTCTGGTGCGTCCGAGGCATTCAACTTCTCGATCACCAGGTCGATGAAGGCCGATACCGCAAGCGGCAACTGTCGTCGGCTTGGATACAGCACGTTCAGGCCATAGCCTTTGGGTTGGTATTGCGCCAGCACCGGGACGAGCACGCCGGCCTGAACATCGAGCCTGGCCATCACCGGTGGCAGTAGCGCGATGCCGAGGCCGGCCACGGCGGCCCTGCGCAATGCCTGTGCGGTATTGCCACTGAAGCGCCCACTGACCTGCACTTCCTCCTCACCCTGCGGGCCGATCAAGCGCCATGTGGCGTGGCCGCCGGGTTGCGCCGAGATCACACAATCGTGATTTACCAGGTCCTGCAGCGTGCGGGGTGAGCCGTGCGCGGCAATGTAGGCGGGGCTTGCGACCATTCCGACGCTGCGCGGGTCAAGGATCTGACGCCCGACAAAACCGGAATCGCGCAAGGCGCCGCCGCGAAACGCGACATCGATCTGCTCTGCGATCAAGTCGGCCTTCGCATCGCTGAGTATGAAGTCGAGCCTCACGCGTGGATACGCGGCGAGAAACCCGGTCACCCAGTCCATCTGGAAGAAGTCGAAGAAGTCGGCTGGAGCCGCCACACGCACCAGGCCATTGGGCTCGTTACTACCCGTTATCAACTCCTGTCCGGCATCGAGCAAGCCGTCGACAGCGCCTGCACAACGCTCATGGAAGTCCTGGCCTGCACTGGTGAGTGTGAGCTTGCGAGTGGAGCGTTGCAGCAGCCGAGTGCCGAGGTGTGCTTCAAGCTGCTGGATGCGGCGACTCACGGTATTGGGCGGCATGCCCAGGCGTCGTGCCGCCTCGGCAAAGCTGCCGCAGCGGACTACCTGCACAAACATCGCGATGTCATTGAGGTCGAGCATGGCCGGTCATTCCTGGTATTGGTGGACGAGTGCAAGCCAATTGTATCGACTAATCAAGCAATCGGTCCCGCTCTATTGTTTGAGGTATCGGGCCGCGAGGCTTCCCACTTCGAGTGATCATGATGAACCTTCAGCAACCACCTCACTTCGCAATGGACCCTGGCTCTGCACGCGAAACCGGAACTCACCGCGCAATCAGCTATCGCACCACAGGCAGCGGGCATGGCGCTATTGTCCGGCTGATGAGTCCTTCGGATCTGGGCCATTTGATCAAGCCGTTCGTTTTCCTGGATCTGTTTGAAGGTGAGAGCTCATTCATCAACGGCATGCCAATTCACCCGCACTCAGGAATCGCCACCGTCACCGTCATCACCGAAGGTAATTTGCGCTTCGAGGATGCGGATTCGGGCAAGGGGATGATCGACTACGGCGGTGTCGAATGGATGCGTGCCGGAGGCGGGGTCTGGCACGGCAAGGAAATGTCGGTGGGCACATCGAAACGGATTCAGGGTTTTCAACTGTGGGTTGCACTACCGCCTGAGTTGGAAAACGCCAGTGTCGACAGTCAATACCTGGAGTCAGGTGTGATGCCTGAAGTCGGGCCGGCGCGGTTGATTCTCGGCACGTACCAGGGTGTCCAGAGCCCGGTCCGTGCCCCCGCCGGAATGAATTATCTGCTGGTCACGCTACGTGCCGGGGAATCCTGGACTTATGTTCCACCTGGCGAACATGAGTCGTTGTGGTTGAGTGTCAGCCGCGGCGCTTTGTCTGCACCAGGCCTGGTCAACGCAGGAGAGATGGCCATCTTCGAACCTGGCAACGGCGCCGTGACGCTCAAGGCGCTGCAAAAAGATACGGTCTTCGTGATCGGTTCAGCCGTACCTCATCCCTATGATCTGGCGCTGGGAAATTACTCGGTGCACACCAACCCGCAAGCCTTGCGTGCGGGAGAGGTGAAAATTGCCGAGATTGGCGTTCGGTTGCGTGAGTACCTGAAAAAGCCCAACGCGTCAGCCAGCGTACCGGTATTCAAGTAACCTGATCCATGGCGGCGCGCCATTCGAGTCAGGATTGCGCGCAGTCATGGATCATGGGGCGGCTGTGCAACGTCCAGTCGCCGCCCCTAACTTTGTGGCACCACCCGCGCTTCGTTCCCGGCACCCTCGACATAAACGTTCATGCCATTTTTCAGCCCCGGGTTGATCGGCTGGGTCACCTGAACCAGTACGCCGCTGTGGGTGCGAACGATGATCTGCTGTGCGTCCACGGGCTGATCATATTTTTTCTTTTCGGCGTAGTTGCCGCCCGCCGCGCCAGCCAGGGCACCGGCGACCATCGCCACATCCCGGCCGGTACCGTGGCCGATCAGGCTTCCCAGGGCCAGACCGCCAATACCCCCCATTATGGCGCCGACACCGCTATCGTGATTGGTCTGCATCTGGGTCTGTGTAATCTGCTCGATTTTCCCCGAACGAATCTCCATCTCGCCAGCGCCTCCGCTCCCGGCGCCAACCGCGGCACAGCCGCCAAGCACAAGACCAAAAAGCGAAATCGTCAGCCAGGAAGCGATAGTTTTCATCGTCAAACTCCATTTTCAGAGGAAGTGGATCATGCAAACGCATCCATTCAAGTTAGACGAAAATGCCTGATTCGCTCGGTTGTTTGGCTGTGCAAAGCGCTTGCCACGAAGGGGCAGTGGTGCAAGCGCCTGAACGGCTCGATCCAATATAGCTTGAACGCAGTCACATATTCCATAAAGGAAGTACAAACTATTTTTATAGTGCGTTTTAATCTATTCAGTATTTTGAATCGATTGGAGCTCTTGTCTGTGAACACTAAGGCGCTTTTACCTTTTGGCTTGGCATTACTGGCTACCTGCTCGACGGCTTTCGCGGGCCCCATACTGGATCGCGTAACCAGCAGCGGGGAGCTGACCGGCGTTCTGATGGAAAGCTATCCGCCATTCTCCTTTCTCAATGAACAGAACCAACTGGACGGGTTTGACGTGGATGTCGCCAAGGCTGTTGCGCAACGGCTAGGGGTGAAGCTGAAGCTGCAGACACCGTCCTGGGATGTCATCGCTGCCGGACACTGGAACGGACGATATGACATCTGCGTCTGCTCGATGACCCCGAGCAAGGCACGGGCCGAAGTGTTCGACTTCCCGGTGGAGTATTACCAGTCACCGGCCGTGATCGTGGTGAATGCCAAAGACCAGAACATTGTCACGGGCAAGGATCTGTCCGGTAAAAAAGTCGGTGTGATCAGTGCGTCGACCTACGAAGCCTATCTGAACAAGGATCTGGTGATCGAGGGTGCCGAGGACAAGCCGTTGAGCTATCCATTCGAAAGCGTCCAGGTCGCGCCATACGACAACGAAACCGTGGCCTTCCAGGATCTGGCCTTGGGCACGGGCGTGCGCCTGGATGCCATGGTCACCAACCTCATCACGGCTCGCGAACGCATCGCCCAGGATCCACGCTTCAAAATTGCCGGCGATACGCTGTATGCAGAGCCCAACGTGGTCGCGATCGAAAAGGGCGATCCGCAATGGAATGCCAAAGTCACTGAGGTCGTCACCCAGCTCAAGGCCGACGGCACATTAAGCAAGATTTCACAGAAGTGGATCGGTGCCGATATCAGCCAATGACAGCCCTCAATCCACACCCGGCCAAGGCGACTGTCGCCCCCGAAACCGAGGCGCGTCGTTTCAGCCAGCTAGTTGGTTTTCGCACTCGCCTGTATTTGACCTGGGCAGTGCTGTTCGGCCTGTGCGTCATGTTTTTCATGAGCTTCGATCTGAAGTTCTCGATCATTGTGCAGAAGTTGCCCAACCTGGTCGGCCTGCATTTGGGGCCTGACGGTTTCTTGCAAGGCGCCGCACTGACGCTGTTTTTGTGCTTCTGCTCGATCTGGCTTTCGTTGCTCCTTGGCTTCGTGACGGCGCTGGCGCGCCTGTCTCGCAGTGCAGTGGCTTTCGGCATTGCCAGTTTCTATGCGTCCTTTTTCCGCGGTACTCCGCTGCTGATCCAGATCCTGCTGATCTACCTGGGGCTGCCGCAGTTGGGTGTGGTTCCTGGCGCCATCAGCGCGGGGATCATTGCGCTCTCGCTCAACTATGGTGCCTACCTCAGCGAGATTTTTCGTGCCGGCATCATGGCTGTTGCACCTGGACAGCGCGAAGCGGCGATGGCTCTGGGGCTGGGGCCTGCGGCAACGTTCCTGCACATCGTCCTGCCGCAGGCCATGCGCACGATCATTCCCCCGACAACCAGTCAGTTCATTTCAATGCTCAAGGACTCATCGTTGATATCGGTGATGGGCGTTTGGGAAGTGATGTTCCTGGCGCAGTCGTACGGTCGCTCGTCCTACCGCTACATCGAAATGCTCACCACCGCAGCCGTTATCTATTGGCTCCTGTCCATTGGACTGGAGTTGATACAGAACCGTCTTGAACGCCACTACGGCAAAGGTTTCAAGCATCAGCGCTGACCCTCCCGTTTAATGACTTTTTACAGGTACTACGATGTCCGATCCAAAACCTCTGTTGTTTGCGTTATACGAGCAAGCCAGTGTTGGCTGTGGCGGCGCGCCGAGCCTCTGGACGCACCCGGCTGACGAGCGACTGACCATCAACTCGCTGGGCTACTGGTCGAACCTGGCACGCATCGCCGACCAGGCTCATCTCGACATGCTGTTTTTTGGTGATGTGCTGGGCTTCTACGATGTGTTCGGTGGCAATGCCGATGCGGCCATGAAGTGGGCGGTGGAAGCACCGGCCAACGATCCGTTGATGATCATCCCGGCATTGGCCGCCGTGACGGAAAACCTGGCCTTCGGCGTCACTGTCACCACCAGCTACGAACATCCTTTCACCCACGCCCGGCGCTTCAGCACGCTGGACCACCTGACCAATGGCCGGGTCGGGTGGAACATTGTCACCTCCTACCTGACCAGTGCCGCTCGCAACTTCGGCCTGGAGCAGATGATCAAGCACGATGATCGCTATGAACGCGCCGATGAATTTCTCGATGTGGTTTACAAGCTCTGGGAAGGCAGCTGGGCAAACGATGCCGTGGTGGCCGACAAGTCTCGTCGGGTCTTTGCCAAGGGCGATCGCGTGCGACCGATCAATCATGTTGGCGAGCATTACCGGGTGGCCGGGCCGCATTTGACGTCCCCGTCACCGCAACGCACACCGTTGCTGATCCAGGCCGGTTGGTCAGGCCGTGGTCGCGAGTTTGCGGCCAAGCACGCCGAACTGATTTTCATCGCCAAGTCCAACCCGCTGGAGATTCGCCAGGGCCTGGAAGATATATGGACGCAGGCCAGGGCACGGGGGCGTCACGCTGAAGATGTTAAATCACTGACGGTCCTGCGCATCGTCACGGCCAGGACCGAGATCGAAGCCCAACGCAAATATGACGAACTGCAAAGCAACTATCACTTGCAGGCGCAACTGGTGAGTTATGCCGGTGATACCGGTATCGACATCAGCCGCTACGCGGACAGCGATGCGTTGTCGACTCACACCGAAGGCATGACCTCCTATGTGATGCGTCCCGATGGCAGTGGCAAGCCCTTGACCGCCGGTGATGTCAAACAGCGCTTTGCCAACGTTACCCGTGGCAGTGATCTGATTCTGGTGGGAACGCCGCAACAAGTGGCCGATCGGATCGAAGAGCACGCCCGTATTTCCGGCACCAGCGGCTACATGCTAAATCCGCTGATCAGCCCGGGCAGCCTTGAGGACTTCGTTGAACTGATCATTCCTGAACTGCAAAAGCGTGGCTTGTATCGTACCCAGCCACAGAGCGGTACTTTCCGTTCGCGGTTACGGGACGATGGCGCTAATCATTTACCGGATTCGGCTTACGGCGCCTCATTCCGCTTTGATAAAGGTTTTCAGGACGGGACATCTTGAAAAAAAGGGGCTCTCCAGGGGCACTCTCCTGGGGCCCCTTTTGTGAGCAAATGTCCTGATCAGAAGTATTTGAGCCATCCGATATCGCGACGGCGTGCCTTCAATGCCGCGAACCAACGCACGGGTAAATACAGGGATAAAGCCAGGAGCACCGCCGTCAGCCACACCGCCCAAATGCTGTCGAAACCGAAAAAAGTACCCTGGTTCAATCCGAATAACGCCACGCTGACCAGATACAGCGCCTTGAGTACGTAAAGGTGGAGCAAGTAGAAGAACATCGGCGCCGCGCCAAAGACTGCCAATGCATTGACCCACTTGCGTTGTTGAGCCCGTTCCAAGGCACGAAGCAGTAACAGGCCCACTCCCAGCGTCAGCGAAAGGAACAGCAGGGAAGGTGGGTATTTTGTAATGTTGAAGAAGCTCATGAGGGTTTGCGTGATGCCTTCATGGGCGACCCAATGCACCTCGCCATAACCATTGACTGCTCGCAGTGCGACAAATCCGGTCAATGTCCCGACCCCTGCCAGCAGCAGATTACGTTGACGCTCCGCGGCCAAAACCTGGCCAGCAAACCAGGGGCCGATACTGTATCCAAGGGCGATCACACCGATCCACGCAAGCACAGGGTAAGAGGTGCGCAGACGCAAGCTGTCGGAGAATTCGATCCAGCCGCGATCATGCAGAATCGCCCAAGGTATATGCATTGGCGAGTCTGCCGCGAAGTGCACACTATCCAGCAGGTTGTGCCCGGCCACGATCACCAGACCCAGGCAGCACAGAATGGGCCTGGGTAACCAGACCAGCCCGGCCAGGGCAATCATGCAGATGCCAATGGCCCAGATCACTTGCATGTAAATTGCCGCAGGTGGGAACTGAAATGTCCAGGCGAAATTCACCAGGGTGAACTCCAGCAGTACCAGAAACAGACCGCGCTTGAATAAAAAGGCTGACACATCGCCCTTGCCCTGGTGCTTTTGGCCATACAGGCAAGCGGAAAGTCCGGTGAGCAGTATGAAAACCGGCGCACACAAATGGGCAAGTGTGCGGCTGAAAAATAGCGCCGGCTCAGTGGACTCAATGTCCATCGGGTCTGCTACCTGACGGTGCAAAAAGAACGTTTCGCGCACGTGATCCAACAACATAAGGAGGATTACCAATCCCCTCAGGGCATCAATGGACAGCAGGCGTTGTTTCAAGGGTGTGATAGGTGGGATGTGAGTAGAGGTTGTCATCGAATGTCGCAAGCAGGGAATGGATGGCTCTGCCAGTGGCGACTGACAGTGCACGCCTGCATTAGTTATAACATAACAATTAAACCAAGGGCGACCGCCTGATTGCGTTGATAGCTGTCTACCTAGACGCCTTCAACTCAAGGAATGCGTCCCGCAATCGAGCGTCGCCTGAGTTCGGCCTGAACTCCTTGAACTGTTTAATGGAGCATCAGCCTGGGAACTGATCCCCAAACATAGGATACCCGCCGGCGGAACCTTCGCGCGTCGCCTCGTCCTGAATCACATCCCAGTGTTCGACCATCACGCCGTCCTCGAGGCGCAGGATATCGACCACGACCCAGTTCGCCGGCTGGCCGATGCCAGTGAAGCGACCGTGCAACATGACGAAGTCGCCTTCAGCGACTGCCAGCTGGCATTCGTAACGCAAATCGGGCGCTCCTGCGGCGACCAGTTCGAACAGACCCTCGCGACCCGGGGGCACATGGGCACTGTGCTGGATATAGGAGGGCGACCAGTAGCGTTCGGCCGCAGCCAGATCCTTGCGATTGAACAGGGTTGCGAAGCCTTCGAGGACGATGGCCTTGTTCTCGGCGGGGGTGAGTGAAGTCATGGTCGGTTTCCTGCTAACAAAGTAAAGGGGAGGGCGGTTGAAGGGCCGCCCAATATCGCCTTGTGGACTCAGCCGAAAGCCGGTCCGTTGGCAATCATGTCGTTGAACCCGTTGACCCAGGCATGCTCGTTCGGGCCAGGATTGGCGCGCATGGCTTCAGCGGGCGCGACCAGGATTTCGTCCACGCCGCTCTCGAATTGCGCCATGGCGCCGGCAATGAACTGGTCGAGGGGAATGGCGCGCTCCTCCTCGCTGCTGTCGAGCAACTCGGTGCGTACCCACGGCGGTGCGATCTCGACCAGTTGGACGCCGTGTTCGCGCAGCAGGTAGCGCTGCGACAAGGTGTAGGAGTGCAACGCTGCCTTGGTCGCCGAGTAGACCGCCGTCACGGCCATGGGTACGAAGCCGAGTACCGAGGAGACGTTGACGATGACGGCATCCGGCTTGGCCTTCAGATGCTCGACCAGCGCCGAGGTCATGCGGATCGGACCCAGCAGGTTGGTGGTGACGGTCGACAGGGCAAGCTCATCGTCCACCGGACCTTCTGCATGATCGAGCAGCATGATGCCGGCATTGTTGATCAGCACGTTGAGCTCAGGGTAATGGGCGATGAGGTGTTGCGCTGCGGCCTGGATGCTGGCCGTGTCGTTGATGTCGAGCTCGATGGCTGCCATGCCGGGGTTGGCATCGAGCGTCTGCTGCAGTCGCTCCTTGCGCCGTCCCGAGATGATCACTTGATTGCCCAGCTTGTGGAAGGCTTCCGCCAGGCCTTGGCCGATGCCGGAGCCGCCGCCAGTGATGAAGATCGTGTTGCCAGTCATGCGCATGAGGGATTTCCTTGAACGAAAAAGTCAGGGCGTCCGCCACGCTGCCAGGTCGATCAGCTCGACCGCTGCGTCGCGGGGTATGGCGCTAAATTGGCAGCTTCGGCCGGATCGGAGTAGACGCTGTGGCCGGCTATCTTCTATGCGCCGGATGCATAAGCACCGCCGGCATCGTCAAGCAGGCTGGCGACAAGATGTTCGATCAGGGCGCGGCCTGCTCTGCGGGTTCGCGAGCCGTGGGGGAAGTAGGCATGCACAGGTACGGATTCGGTCTCCCAATCGGTGAGCAGCGCGACGAGCTCACCGCTTTCAAGCTCCCGCCGGCAGGCCCAGGCCGTTGTCGATGTGATCCCTAAGCCAGCCGTTGCCGCTGCGACAGCGCCTTCGTTTTCGTCGGTCGAGAAGTGCGCCTCGAGCTGAATGGTCCTGGTCTCGCCATCGCGTTTGAACATCCACCCGCTCGGCACCGTTGAGGCTGGACCGGCGATGATTCGATGTGATTGCAGGTCCTCCGGCGTAGTCGGCTCCCCAGCGGCGCGCAAGTAGGACGGTGAGGCGAGAATGTATCTGGAGATCGTCATGATCTGACGGCTTGTTGCACTGGAATCCACCAGCCGTCCCAGCCTTATCGCAACATCGATATTTTCGCGCACCAGATCCTGCCAATGATCGGCAAGCAGCACCTGGATATGCAGGTTGGGGTGTATCGCTGCGAACGGCGCCAGGCGTGGAATGATTTCCCGTACGCCGATGCTCGTTGGCATGCTCATCCGCACGACCCCACGCAGCTCTGCGCCCCCGCGAACGCTCTGCTCTGCCTCTTCCACAGCGACGAGGATGGGTTCCATGCGCGAGAGAAAGTCCGCCCCGGCCTCGGTCGGTACGACGGCACGTGTCGATCTCGCCAGCAGCAGGGTGCCGAGATCGGCTTCGAGCTCGGCCACGATCCTGGAGACCTGGGATTGAGAAAGACCCACTTCGCGTGCCGCAGCGGAAAAGCTGCCCAGTCGCGCCACCCTTGTGAAAAGCCTGTAGGAGAAAAGGTCTTTCATGCGTTGGCACCTTCCTTCAGCCGGTACGCACCTTGACCCCGTTGGCAGAGGCGACCGTGAAACGCGGCAGTTTGGGTGAGTGATGTTTTGGCGGGGAGGTAGCTGGGGCACTATGACCCCAGTTACCAGTGGTGCAAATGATCACGCAACTTCGGTATGGAAAGGATAGTCCGTGTAACCCACTTGCGTGCCGCCGAAGAACGACTCGCGGTCGTACGGGTTCAGCGGCCAGCCGTTACGCAGGCGCTCTGGCAAGTCAGGGTTGGCGATGAAGTGGCGGCCGAACGCGACCAGGTCCGCATCGCCGGCCTCAAGGATCGCGTTGGCCGATTCACCGGAGAAACCGCCCGCCGCGATCAGGGTGCCCTTGTAGTGCTGGCGGATGAGTTGGGACGCCACCGGGTTCTGGTCCCGGCGCTCGTCTTCGGCGACACCCAGGATGCGCGGCTCGATCAGGTGTAGATAGGCGAGGTCCAGCTTGTTCAGCTCGCGTGCGACATAGGTGAACAGGCCAATGGGGTCGCTGTCGGACATATCGCCGAAATTGCCGCTCGGCCCCAGACGCACCGCCACCCGATTGCTGCCCCAGACGGAGATCACCGCCTCTACCGCTTCCAGCAGGAACCGGCTGCGGTTCTCGAACGAGCCACCGTAGATGTCCGTACGTTTGTTGCTGCCGTCCTGGAGGAATTGATCGAACAGGTAGCCGTTGGCCGAGTGCAACTCCACGCCGTCGAATCCGGCTGCGATACCGCGTTCGGCTGCGGCGCGGAAGCTTTCTACCAGGTCGCGGATTTCCGCGATGGTCAGTTCGCGCGGGGGGCTGCCGGGGGTCCAGCCAGTCTCGGTGAAGGCGAGGCCGCCGTGGTCCACGACGGAAGGGGCTACCGGCTGGGCGCCGCCCGGCTGCAGGAGGCTATTGGACTGGCGCCCCGCATGATAGAGCTGCAGAAAGATTTTGCCGCCCTTGGCATGAACGGCGTCGGTCACGAGCTTCCAGCCGGCGATCTGGCTGTCGTCATACAGACCGGGAGCACCGAGGTAGCCGTTACCATTGGCAGCGGCGATAGTGGCTTCGCCGATCAGCAGGCCACCGGCGGTGGTACGCTGGGCGTAGTACTCGGCCATCAACTGGCCAGGAATGGCACCCGGCTCGGCACGCATACGGGTAAGTGGCGCCAGAACGACGCGATGGGAAATCTGGTGTGGACCTATTTGGATGCTGGTATGCAGTTTGGACATGACAACGATACCTATCAGTGGTGGGATGGGCGCAATGTAGGCGTAAAATTCGCGGAGAAAAATATCCCGCGATGCCGAACATTTCGGATGTTTTTTCCGTAATCCCGCCTTGTTGGCGGGGGGCTACCGGAGCAGGCAGGAAAAGTGATGGAAAGTCTGAATGGCATCTCGATGTTCGTGCAGGTTGCCGAAACGCGCAGCTTTACCGAGTCCGCCCGCCAGCTGGGGGTGTCATCCTCGACCGTGGGTAAAACCATTGCGCGGATGGAGGAGCGCTTGCATGTGCGGCTGTTTCATCGCAGCACACGCAGCATCACGCTGACGGCCGAGGGGACCCTGTTCCTTGAGCGCTGCCGCCGCATCCTCAGCGAAGTCACCGCTGCCGAGTCCGAGCTGTCAGGCCTGGCTGGCAGTCCGCGGGGGCGACTTCGGGTGGGCACGCCGCTACTGGGCGACCTGATGATGCCGGCCTTTGACGGGTTCATGGAGCGGTATCCGGAAGTCGAACTGGATATCGATTTTTGCGACCGCATGGTCGATGTGATCGAGGAGGGGTTCGACGCGGTGATTCGCACCGGCGAGCAAACCGACTCTCGCTTGACTGCGCGCCGCCTGGGTTCCTGCGCACATGTGCTGGTGGCGTCGCCGACCTATCTCAAGCGGCATGGCGTACCCGCGTATCCGCGTGAACTGGAACGCCATGCATGCCTGCAGCACAAGTTCCCCGCAACCGGAAAGCTGGAGCGTTGGCCGCTGCGACTCGAAGCCTCCGAGGCTGAACTGGTGCTGCCCGCCACGATGACGTCGAACACGATCGAGCCTCTTGCCTACGCCGCAATCCAGGGCAGGGGCATTGCCTTTCTGCCGACTTTCCTGGTGCGCGAAGCGCTGGAAAGCGGCCAGCTGGTCACCGTGCTGGACGACTGCATTGACCGCCAGGTCGTCTTCTGGATGCTGTGGCCAGCCAACCGTTATGCCTCGCCCAAGTTGCGCGTGTTCATTGACTACATGAGTGCGCATTTGCGCATCTGATCGCTTACGCCTGCAGCGTCAGGCGCACGCCGTCGCGGTTGGAGATTTCGATGGCATCGATCAATTTGTGCATGCGCACGGCATCCGCCATGGTAGGTGCAACCTGGGTACCGTCGCGCACATCCCAGGCGTAGGCAGCATACAAATTGGCCAGTTCCTGCTGGCTGCCGCCCAGGTCATTCTCCGGCAGCCAGTTGTAGCTCGGTGGCACCGTGAGCGTATGCATGGGTTGCGAGTCGCCCTGGGCCGCTTCGATGGTATTGAACTGGTCGCCAAAACTGGTGGTGTTCCAGATCTTGAGATCACCCTGGGTGCCGGTCAGGTCCAGCTGTATGCCATGGTTGTTGCGTTTCCCGGCTTCGATATGGACCGTCAGCACAGCCCCGTTGGAGAAGGTACCGTTGACCAGAATCTGGTCGGCCGTTGTGTGTTTCAGTACCTCGCCTGTCTCGATCAGCGTCACTTCCGGGAACTGGTTGACAGTCAGCGCGCTGATGCTCTGCGGATGGCCCAGCATGCTGAACACCGCATCGAAATAGTGACCGCCATAGATGGAAAGCAGGCTGGAGAAGTTCTCCGGCGGAATGGTGAAGTACAGGGCAGCGATGCGTTCGCGCTGGAAATATTCGACGCTGATATGCAATCGCACCGAACGCAGTTCCCCGATGTAGCCGTCCTTTAACAGATCGCGTACGTAGCGATAATCCGGGTTCAGTCGACGCTGCAGTCCGACGATATGCCGAACGCCAGCCTTCTCGGCAAGCGCCATCAGTTCCTGCGACACGGCCTTGCTGGGCGTCAGCGGCCATTCGCAGTACACATCTTTGCCGGCGGCGATGGCTGCCCGTACGGTGGCCTCGTGCTGGGGTGCCGTGTTGAGCACGAGCACCAGATCCACTTCCGGATGGTTGACCAGAGCCTCCACGGAATCGAGCGCAAAGCGGATGCCGTGGCGCAGTGCCAACCCGGCGGCTTTTTCCGGGCTGCGACTGTGGACTGCCGTCAGCTCATAGTCGGGAAGCAACTGGAGGGCGGGCAAGTGGCCGTACTCGGCCCAATGACCGACGCCAATGAGACCCACTCGAATTTTTGATGACAGGGTCATGGAAACTCCTGAGCCTGGTTTGAAGGGAAAGGTTGCGTTGTCGGGCGGGACAAGAAGCCCGGTCACCCAGTGTAGGAAGAGATGGAGGCGGGAAAAATGCGCCAGAGATCCGAACACTTCGGACGCTGGTGTCCGCAATACTGCGCATCAGGGCTGCACTATGTCTCGCAGAGAGGCCGGTTGTTTCGCTTTCAGGATCTCTCCTGTTTTGAGACGCAAACCGGCCATGCGCGGTTCTGATGCAAACGTTAAACGGTCACCACGATCTTTCCGATCTGCTGGTTGGTTTCAAGAAAGCGGTGCGCCTCTTGAATGTTATCGAGTGTAAAGGTCTTGGCAATGATCGGCCGCAGCGCGCCCGATTCGAGTCCATTCAGGATGAACGCCTTGGCCCGCGACAAGGTTGCCGRGTCGGAAACGATTTCAGAATAGAGGTAGCCCTTGAGGGTCAGGGTTTTACCCAATACGGTGAACAACGGGAATGGCGTGGGCTCCGGGCTCAACGCTCCATACTCAAGCAGGATACCGCCCTTGGCCATGCTTTGGGTGAGAGGTACGAAGGAGGGGCCGCCTATGGGATCGAAAACGACACGGGCACCCAATCCGCCGGTCAGCGCCATTGTCGCTTCAACAATATCCTCTTCCTCGCTGACAATGACGTGTGCAGCACCTGCATCCAGCAACGCCTGTTTCTTTGCCCGGGTGCGGGTAATGGCGACTGCGGTGGCGCCCACCATTCGGGCAATCTGAAAGGCAGCCAAACCGACGCTGCTGGACGCTGCGGTAACCAGAACACAATCACCTTTTTGCAGTTTTGCCTGCTCGACCAATGCTCCCCACGCTGTAACGTACTGCATCCAGGAGGCCGCAGCCTGTTCAAAAGACAGGTTTTCGGGATGCTTGACCGTGAGGTTGGCGGGCACGTTCGCCAATTCGCCATATGTGCCCCAGCGTGCAATGTCCAGTGGCGGAATGACGCTGACAACATCGCCTGCCTTGAAGTCAGTGACGCCGGTACCGACCGCGACAACAACGCCGGCGGCTTCATACCCCAGACGGCTTGGAAATTCCGCCTCTTGCAGGTAGGCATTGCTGCGGAACATCACTTCCGCGCGGTTCAGCCCTATGGCTTTTACTTCAATTTGCACCTCGTCCGATCCCGGGGCAGGCACATCGACTGCTTCCAGCTTCAAGACGCTTGCGTCACCGTACTCATGGATTCTGACAATGCGGGCCATCGTTACCTCTGTCGTAATCAAGGGGCCGGGGTGAATGCCGACCTGATTTGAGTGAAAGCCGGGACCCAGGCAATGCTCGGTTTTATGAGCGTGCCTGAGTCATGGCAAGCAAATATAGGCTTTGGCGCCCTCTCGGATAAAGGTCTAGGATGGCGCAACACTAGAAACAATGGGTTTCCAATGGATCGTCTCACCCAGATGGCCACATTCGTCAAAGCGGTACAACTCGGTTCCTTCAGTGCGGCGGCGGAAGATCTCAATCTATCCCCGCAACTGGTAGGTAAACAGGTGAAAATGCTCGAGCAGCATTTGGGGGTGTCCCTGCTTAACCGAACGACTCGCAAACAAAGCCTCACCGAATTTGGTCGCGCGTTCTATCCACGAGCAAAGATGATCCTTGCCGATATGGACGCTGCAGAAAGCATGGCGGCTGTGACGCGGGGGATTCCTAGCGGTCGACTGAGAATTAACGCACCCGTCACATACGGCATGCGTACGCTGTCGCCGCGCCTGCTGGAGTACATGGTCAAGTATCCGCAGGTCTCGGTGGACCTGACGTTATCAAACGAGATTGTAGACCTCGTTGAAGAAGGCTATGACGCAGTGTTTCGGGTAGGTGAGCTTTCGGACAGCGGTTTGAAAGCGTTGCCATTGAGACCCTACCAGATGGTGCTCTGTGCTGCTCCGTCCTATCTGGCGCGCCGTCCTCGCATTACTACACCCTGGGATCTGCAACAGCACGAGTGCCTGGGCTTTGCGTATTCCGACGGGCGCTCACACTGGAGTTTCGACGGAAAAGAAGGGCGGTTGGACGTTCCCATTACAAGCAGATTGACGATTAATCAGGGCGATCCGCTACTCGCAGCCGCCGTCGCTGGATTGGGTGTGATGCTTCAGCCATTGGAACTGGTCAAGGACGCACTGAGAGATGGAACGTTGGTCAGTCTTTTGCCTCACTACGAGGTGCCGGTCTCACCCATGAACCTTTTATATGCGCCTGATCGCCGGTTGACTCCCAAGCTGCGAAGCTTTCTGGACTTTGCCAGTGCTGCGTTTGGCCCAAATCCATGATCGACCTGCACCTTCGAGCCCTTGAACCTGATATCGCTCACCCCCTTTCGAGCAAGTGCTCGAGGAACAATCCCGCCGCGACCGACAACGCCTCTCGCGACCTCACGCACACGCTGAGTTCGCGGGAGGCCCACGGCTCATCCAGCCTGATCGCCTTCGCACCGTCCATTTTGTAAATCGCCGCGCTCCCCTCCGGCATGATGCCAATGCCCAGGCCGGCCTGAACCATCAGGCATAGCGCGTCGTAGCTGGAGACTTCCATGCGGATTTTCAGCGAACGCCCCAGGTCGTTGGCCGCCTTGATCAACTGAAAGTTGAGATGAGTGCCACTGCGCAAGGCGATGTATTCGTGATCCAGGGTTTCGCTGAATTTGACGGAACGGCGTGTCGCCAGCGGATGCCCAAGGGGAACCAGTAACACCAGTCGATCGGTACGAAACGGGAAAACCTCAATATCGGCTCCGTGCGGAAGACGGGTGAAGATGCCAATGTCGGTGCGATTTTCGGACACCGCCTTGGTGATGGCCAGGCTTTGCCTTTCTTCGAGGCTGATGTTGATCAGTGGGTACAGCTCCATGAACGACTTGATCAGGCCCGGGAGGAATTGGGTGATGGCGGAAATATTGGCCAGGACATGCACCGAGCCACGGCGGCCGTGGGAGTAGTCACGCATCTGCACGACGATTTCATTGAGGTTGTTCAAGGCGCTGCGCGCCATGAACAGTAGCGACAGACCGGCATCGGTCGGGGTGATGCCTTTGTTGGTGCGGTTGAGCAGTTTCGAATCGAGCAGTTCTTCAAGCTCGCTCAGCCGTTTGCTGACCGCCGCCGCGGCGATGTGTTCGCGTTTGGCGGCGGCAGCAATGGTGCCTTCTTCAACGACACTGACAAAGAGTCGCAACGAGACCGGATCGAGTTTCATGGGAAGTACCGGTTTGGCCTGAATGGCCAGCATAGTACTTCCTCCGGCATCGGCTCAGAACGCCCCGGACAACAGGTGGCCGGCGTTGGGCACTTGCGCCTTGAGGCCAAGGGTTTTCAACATTTGGTAAACGGTGGCGATCGATGCCGACAGCACCGGTTTGTCGAGGCGATCCTGGACAAGCTGGATCGCGGGTAGCGATGGCATTTGCACGCAGCAGGACAACACCACGCCATCGGCTTGGCCTATGTTCAGCTTGTCGGCGTGAGCCAGCAGATTCATCGGGTCCAGACGCCCGACTTCGAGGTTGTCGGAAACCTCCAGGCTGATGGAGTCGACCACTTCGATTCCGGCCGCTTCGATGTAGTCGATGACCTGCCGGGTCAGCGGCTTCATGTACGGCGTGATGATCGAGACTTTCTTGTAGTCGAGCATGTGCAGGCTATCGATCAGCGCACCGGCGGAGCTGAGTACAGGAGCGGTCGATTGATTGGAGGCCACGGTTTTACTCAGGCGATCCTGCGAGACCTGGTGATAGCCCGCGCCTTGGCACATGATCGCCACAAGGCAGGCATAGGCCATGACATCCACTCGCGCATCGCTCAGTTCCAGCGCGCAACGGTCGCTGTCGATGTCCATCTTTTTCAGCTCTTCGGGGCTGACGTGCATCATGCGCATGCGTGAGGAGTGAAAGGTAAAATGCTCTTCGGGAAACAGTTCGTAGCGCGAAGTCAGCATGGCCGGGATTTCGGTTTCCATCGTCGTGTTGGAGCTGGGGACGATTTGGCCGATGCGAAAATTTTTCATGGATTTTTCCTTTGAACGGTCGGGTCAGTTGCCGCTGGTGAGTTGAACGCCTTTGGTTTCCTGCAGCGTGAACACCATGACAGCGGCGATGACGTAGGAAACGGAGGCAAGGGAAATGGTGGCGGTGAAGCCGATGAGCGGGATCAGCACCGGGACCAGCTTGATGCCGGCGATGGCGCCGACCCGGCCGAAGTTGAAACAGAAACCCGACGCGGTCGAACGGATGCTGGTCGGGAACAACTCCGAGTACCAGGCGCCGAACCCGCTGAAATAACCGGTGAAGAAGCCCAGCAGTGCCGCCAGCGAACCGAGGGCGATGACGTTCTGGGTGGTGAACAGCAGCTTGCCGTCGGTCAATGGCATCAAGGTCGCCGAGTAGGCAAACACCGGCACCATGATCGCCATGCCGCCAAAAAACACCGCGAACGACAAGCGACGACCGATGCTTTCGGCCAGGTAGCCGTAGGCCAGGTAACCAATGGTGGCGCCGATGCCGATCCAGATGACAAACACCGGAGCCTGATCGATGCGCACGTTCAGAATGCTCTGCAGGTAAGCCGGCATGAAGGTGGTGATGATCCAGTAGCCGTACATGCCCAGTACCGAAATGCTCAGGCCCAGCAAGGTCACTTTCAGATACTGCGGACGGAAGATTTCCATCAGCCGGCCCTTGTCGGCGTTACGGCGCATGAACTCGCGGTTGGCCAGCCACACCGGCGATTCCTTGACGAACAACCAGATGAACACCAGGGTGAAATACGCCGGGATCGAGGCATAGATGAACAGGCTTCTCCAGGATTCAGGATTCCCGCCATCGAGGAAACTCCAGGCGAAAATCGCTGCCAGCAGACCACCACCCGACCAGCCGGTCTGCATCACCGCAAAGGCCTTGGCGCGCCCGGCCGCAGGCCAGATCTCCGACACCAGTGCCGCCGCGGCGGACCACAAGCCACCCACGGCGATCCCCACGCAGAAGCGAAACACGTTGAGCTGCCACAGGCTGTCGGCAAAAGCACAGAGCAAGGTGCCGGTGCCATAGACGAACACCGACAGCATCATGGTTTTCTTGCGGCCGATCTTGTCGGAAATGTTGCCGAGGAAGAAACCACCGATACCGGTGGCCAGCAGAAACCAGGCAACCGTGGAGACCACATCGCCCAGACCGACGGCGAAGGTCTTGGCGACCGCCAGGAGGACAAAGCCAAAGATGGTGGCATCCAGCGCGTCAAACAGCCAGGCGGCCCAGGAGCCCCCCAACGTCACGTAACGCTGGTTGGCGGTCAGTTGACCGACTCCGTCGACGACAGAAGCTTGCGCCGTGGAACTGACGGCTAGGGTTTTCATGGTTCAACCTCGCGGGTTTGCGTTTTTATTCTTGGAGCCCGTGTGCCGAAAGGTGATCGGCACCCGAGTGGTCATGTGCGACCGATGTTAGGAGAGGTAAAAGCCGTTCGTATATCAGCCATTCACGAGCCTGCCATCGCGGGTGGCGATGGCAGTGGGGAGGGGCAGGAGCACCTGCTTTACCTTTTGCACCGGCAGTGCTGTTGTGGGCATCACACGACTGGTTTTTTCTGCGCGGCGAAAGCGGTGTTAAAAAATGTTATTGATAAAAAATACTTCACATAATCTGATCACTGGTAGATGATCTCCATCAGCCGGTGTGACAACCTGATAACACGACAGAACAGGATTGCCTTGATGTTCGATGAGATCCCGACTCACGCCCTGAATCACAGCGCCCCTCAGCTGGCTTATCCGCTCGGTGCTGATTCTGTCTACCGCTGCCCTGTTCACAACGCGGCCAACGTCTGCGCCTTGCAGGCGTGGAAGCAATCGCTGCTTTTCTCTGGAGTACCCCATGAATAACAAGAATGTCGGTGTGGTCGGTCTGGGCGCGATGGGGCTGGGCATTGCCCGCTCGTTGTTGCGCAGCGGTTTTAATGTGCATGCCTGTGATGTGCGCACTGCTGTAACAGAGCAGTTCGCCGGGGAGGGCGGTGTGGCTTGCCTGTCACCGTCGCACATGGCCGCTGAGTGTGACGTGATCATTACCGTGGTGGTCAACGCCGAGCAGACCGAGACCGTATTGTTTGGTGAGGGTGGTGCCGTGGCCTCTCTGCGGCCGGGCAGCCTGGTGATCGGCTGCGCCACAGTCGCCCCGACTTACGCGGTGGACCTGGGCCAGCGCCTTGCCGCGTTGGGCCTGCTGTATCTGGATGCACCGATTTCCGGTGGCGCCGCCAAGGCTGCCGCTGGCGAGATGACCATGATGACCTCGGGCCCGGCCGACGCCTACGCCAAGGCCGAGTCGATCCTGGCTGGCATGGCCGGCAAGGTGTATCGCCTGGGCGACGTCCATGGCCTGGGTTCGAAGGTCAAGATCATCAATCAACTGCTGGCCGGGGTCCATATTGCCGCTTCTGCCGAAGCCATGGCGCTGGGCCTGCGTGAAGGGGTCGATGCCGATGCGCTGTATGAGGTGATCACCCACAGCGCCGGTAATTCCTGGATGTTCGAAAACCGCGTGCCGCACATTCTCAAGGCGGACTACACGCCGTTGTCCGCCGTGGATATTTTCGTCAAGGACCTGGGCCTGGTGCTGGATACCGCCCGGGCCAGCAAATTCCCGTTGCCGCTGTCGGCCACCGCTCACCAGATGTTCATGCAGGCCTCCAGTGCAGGCTTCGGTCGTGAGGACGACTCGGCGGTAATCAAGATTTTCCCGGGCATCGAATTGCCGACTGCCAAGCCTGAGCCTGTTTGAGGAACACCCCATGACTACCTCCACCGCACGCCCGCTGCTGGGCTGCATCGCCGACGATTTCACCGGCGCCACGGACCTTGCCAACATGCTGGTACGCGGCGGTATGCGCACTGTGCAAAGCATTGGAATCCCGAGCGCGGAAGTGGCTGCCGGGCTTGATGCCGATGCGATCGTCATTGCCCTGAAGTCGCGTACCACGCCGGTCGCCGAAGCAGTCGAGCAGTCCCTCGCCGCGATGGCCTGGCTGCGCGAGCAAGGCTGCGAGCAGATCTTTTTCAAATATTGCTCGACGTTCGACTCCACCGCGGCCGGCAATATCGGCCAGGTCAGCGAAGCACTGCTGGCCGCACTGGGTAGCGACTTTACCCTGGCGTGCCCGGCATTCCCGGAGAATGGCCGGACGATCTTTCGCGGCCATCTGTTTGTGCAGGATCAGTTGCTCAACGAGTCGGGCATGCAAAATCACCCGTTGACGCCAATGACCGATGCCAACCTGGTTCGCGTGCTGCAATCGCAGACCCGCCTGAATGTCGGCCTGTTGCGCTACGACACGATTGCTCTTGGCGCTGAACAGGTGCGGGCGCGCATCGCAGAGCTGAGGGCTCAAGGTGTCGGCATGGCCATCGCTGATGCCTTGTCGGACAGCGATCTGTATACCCTCGGTACCGCTTGTGCTGATCTGCCGTTGTTGACGGGTGGTTCGGGGTTGGCCCTGGGGTTGCCGGAAAACTTCCGTCGCGCCGGCAAACTGCGCGACCTCGACGCCTCGAAACTTCCGGCGGTGTCCGGCGGGGAAGTGGTGTTGGCCGGCAGTGCTTCGATTGCCACCAATGGGCAGGTGGCCGCCTGGCTCGAAGCCGGCCGGCCAGCGTTGCGGATTGATCCGCTGGCCTTGGCGGCGGGGGAACCGGTGGTGGCGCAAGCCTTGGCCTTCGCCCGTGATAACGAGCAAACCGTATTGATCTACGCCACCAGCTCACCGGATGAGGTCAAGTCGGTGCAACTGCAACTGGGCGTCGAGCAGGCTGGCAGTCTGGTGGAAAACGCCTTTGGCGAAATTGCACAGGGTCTGCGCCAGAGCGGCGTGCGCCGTTTCGTGATTGCCGGCGGAGAAACCTCGGGCGCTGTGGTTCAGGCGCTGGGGGTGCAGCTGCTGCAGATCGGCGCGCAGATCGATCCGGGTGTGCCGGCGACCGTCAGCAGTACTGACGAACCATTGGCGCTGGCACTCAAGTCGGGCAACTTCGGTGGCCGGGATTTCTTCAGTAAAGCCTTGAACCAACTCGCCCAGGCCGGGGGTGCACAATGAGCTGCGCAATGAATAACGAGAACGCCCTGCGCGAAGAGATCTGTGAGGTTGGCCGCAGCCTTTACCAGCGTGGATATACCGTCGGCAGCGCCGGCAATATCAGCGCGCGCCTGGATGACGGCTGGTTGATCACGCCGACGGATGTCTGCCTCGGGCGCCTCGATCCGGCAACCATCGCCAAGGTCAATCTGGCCGGCGAATGGGTGTCCGGTGACAAGCCTTCAAAGACCCTGGCGTTGCATCGCCAGGTCTACGACCGCAACCCGAATGTCGGCGGCGTGGTGCATACCCACTCCACCCATCTGGTGGCGTTGACGCTCGCAGGTGTCTGGCAGGCGAACGACATTCTGCCGCCGTTGACGCCATATCAGGTCATGAAAGTCGGGCATATCCCGTTGATTGCCTACCAGCGACCCGGTTCGCCGAAGGTTGCCGAACAGGTCGCGCTGCTGGCCAACAGCGTTCGCGGCGTGATGCTCGAGCGGCTTGGGCCGGTGGTCTGGGAGAGTTCGGTCTCCAGGGCCAGCTACGCCCTGGAAGAACTCGAGGAAACCGCGCGGCTCTGGCTGATGAGCAATCCCAAGCCTGAACCGCTGGATCAGGCGGCGCTGGACGAGCTGCGAGAGACATTCGGTGCGCACTGGTAGTGCGCTGAATTCTTTTAAAACGATAGAACACGATAGAACACGACAGATAGATAACGCAGGCCCTGTCCGGGAGACGCTCAGCGACTCTCGATGGCCCCGGCTTGCCTAAAAATACAATAACAAGAGGAACTCCAGGCATGACTCGCCTTCACTGTGGCATTTTCAGAAGAATCCTTTCGTTCACCCGGTGTGGAGGGCTTCTGAAATGAGCCCGTTAATCCTGATGATTACTGCCGGGGTGGGCATCGCGCTGTTGTTGTTCCTGGTGCTCAAGTACAAGTTCCAGCCCTTCGTGGCCTTGATGCTGGTGAGCATTCTGGTGGCCCTGGTGGCCGGGGTGAAACCGGCCGATCTGGTCGCGACCATCGAAGGCGGAATGGGCAAGACCCTGGGTCATATCGCGATCATCATTGCCCTGGGCGCGATGATCGGGCGGATCATCGAGCTCTCCGGCGGTGCCGAGGCGCTGGCCAAGACGCTGATCACCCGTTTCGGCAACCGGCGTACGCCCCTGGCGTTGACGATTGCCGGCTTCATGGTCGGGGTGCCGGTATTCTTCGAGGTCGGCGTGATCATCCTCATGCCGCTGGCCTATGGTATTGCCCGGCGTGCGCGCAAGCCGCTGTTGGTGTTTGCGTTGCCGATGTGTGCTGCGTTGTTGACCGTACACGCCTTTCTGCCGCCGCACCCGGGTGCAGTGGCCGCTGCCAGCCAATTGGGCGCGGACCTGGGCCGCGTGCTGATGTTCGGTTTGCCGATCACCGCGTTCCTTTGCTATGTCGGTTACCGCGTGGCCGGGCGCATGACCCGTCGGGCGTACCCGATGACCGACGATATTCGTGCCGAGGTCTATGGCCCGCATGTCACCAACGAGGATCTGGCTGCCTGGTCCAATGGCAACGACATCAGCGCTGATCGAGCGGCTGAAGCCGTATCACACATGGGCCTGGAAGAGTCGACCAGTAGCATCGTTTCCAAACTGCCGCCGGCCCCCGCACCGGGTTTTGGCCTGATCGTCAGCCTGATCCTGCTGCCGATCATTCTGATTCTGCTGGGGACTCTGTCTACCTCGTTGCTGCCTGCCGAATCGACTCTGCGCGGCATCATGACCGTGCTCGGTGCGCCGCTGGTGGCGCTGCTGATCGACACCTTGCTGTGTGCCTGGCTGCTGGGTTCGCGTCGGGGCTGGAGCCGCACTCAGGTGTCTGACGTGATCGGTTCGGCCTTACCCGGTGTGGCCATGGTGATCCTGATTGCCGGTGCCGGTGGCGTATTCGGCAAGGTACTCGTGGACACCGGAATCGGTGCCGTGGTCTCCGACATGCTGCGCACCACCGGTCTGCCGGTGCTGGCCCTGGGCTTTCTGCTGACCATGCTGTTGCGCGCGGTGCAGGGTTCGACCACGGTGGCGCTGGTGACCACTGCCGGCATCATCAGCCCGCTGATTGCGACCCTCGATCTCACCCCGAACCACATGGCCCTGCTGTGTCTGGCCATGGGCGGTGGCGGGTTGGCCATGTCCCATATCAATGATGCCGGTTACTGGATCTTCACCAAGCTGTCAGGCCTGAACGTGGCCGACGGTCTGCGCACCTGGACGGTGATGACCACTTTGCTCGGCACCTTGGGTTTCTGTATTACCCTGCTGATCTGGCCCTTTGTCTAACCCTTTATCTCAGGAGCTACCATGCCTCGTTTTGCAGCCAACCTCAGCATGCTCTACCCGGAACATGAGTTTCTGGATCGCTTCGCCGCCGCTGCCTCTGACGGTTTCGAAGCGGTGGAATATCTGTTTCCCTACGACTACCGCGCTGAAGAGCTCAAGCAACGCTTGAGCGACAACGGCCTGGTGCAGGCACTGTTCAACGCGCCGCCCGGTGATTGGGCTGCGGGGGAGCGGGGCACGGTGTCGTTGCCCGGTCGGGAGGGTGAATTTCGTAGCGGTTTTGATCGTGCCCTGGAGTACGCCGGTGTGCTGGGCAATTCGCGCATCCATGTGATGGCCGGGCTGTTGCCGTCGGAAAGCGATCGCCCACGGCATCACGGCGTGTACCTGGAAAACCTCGCCTACGCCACCGCCCAGGCGGCCAAGGCAGGCGTCATCGTCTTGCTCGAACCGATCAATACACGAGACATGCCAGGCTTTTTCCTCAACCGCCAGGATCAGGCCCAAGCCATCTGCAAGGAAGTGGGCGCCAGTAACCTGAAGGTTCAGTTCGACTGCTACCACTGCCAAATCGTCGAGGGCGACCTGGCGACTAAACTGCGTCGCGACTTCGACGGTATCGGGCATATCCAGATCGCCGGCGTGCCTGACCGGCATGAACCGGACCTGGGGGAAGTCAATTATCCCTATCTGTTCGAGCTGATCGACCAGTTGGGTTATGACGGCTGGGTAGGGTGCGAGTATCGGCCACGAGGCAATACGTCTGCCGGCTTGCAGTGGTTGCGCGACTGGAAGGCGCGTTAAGCACTATAGAGGAGGGCGGCGACGGGCTCCGCAGGATGCAGGAGCCCGTTGTTTCACGCCGGTGTATTGTCAGCCGGCAGCAACAGTTCGACACCCTGCTTGCGGATGCCATCGGCCGCGGCATGGGTCAATGCGTCGTCACTGAGGATGATGTCGAACTGCTCGAGCCCGGCAATCCTGTACATGCTGAAGGTGCCGTATTTCGAACTGCTGGCCACCAGCACCACTTGCGCAGCCGATTGCATCGCGGCTTGTTTGACCTCAACCTTCAGCGCCGAAGGCGTGGTGAGGCCGCGCCGCAAATCCCATGAACTGGTGGATATGAACGCGATATCGGTGACCACCTGACGCAATGTGGCAACCGCCAGACCGCCCACGCACGATTGATTGGAGTGATCCAGCTGCCCGCCGGTATGAATCACCGTGACATGGGGGGCTTCGATCAGTGCCTGGACAATGCCGAAGTCATTAGTCACCACGGTCATGCCGGACAGCGCCTTGATATAGGGGACGATTTCCAGCGTGCTGGTTCCCGCATCCAGGTAAATCGTCATGTCGGCATGCAATAGCCGGGCGGCGAGCCTGGCCATGGCCTGCTTCTGCGGCAACTCGACCACCGCCTTGATCTGATGGCTGGGCTCACTGTGCAGCTGGCTGGCGATCCGCACCCCACCCGTTACCGAGTAAGCACGACCTTCCTGCTCCAGCAATGCAATGTCGCGGCGTATGGTCATGTGCGAACAGTCGAACATTTCCATCAATTGATGAACGCTCAGCACCTGATGCTTGCGCAACTGTCGCAGCATCAATTCACGGCGCTGTTCAGGGATCATCGGTGCGCCGCTTTCGGCGGCGATGTCCTTTTGACTAGGCATTCGGGCTCCAGAATGAAGAAATCCGCGGACAAGGAAGGCGGGGAACCATAGTAGCGAATCTGCGGCTGGATCAGTAGCGGGAGGAGATGTCGAGCACATTCTTCTTTCGCTCGATCGGACTGGGGCTGGAGGATATCGCCATTGCCAATGAGCTTTATCAGTTGCATATGAAGAGCAACTGAGTAGAGGTTCAGAAGTCGTTCTGTCTATTTCAGCGTAATAATAAGGTTCTTCACGGAATTCCGGGGAACACCGATACCTGTAGAAGCTGCGGTGCGGCGATCCGACTTGCCAGCGATGGCAACTGACGGCCGAGCATTTTCTTCCTGGTGTACATATTCATTGCTGCGGTAACGGCCACTTAGGGTTCCGCCCTTACGGCGGGTCACTTGGAAGAGCCCCAAGTAACCAAGGGCTCTTGCCCCTGACATTCGGTGCCTCGCTGTGGCTCGGCATGCCCTCGCTCCGGTCCTGCTCCGTGGGCCCGCCGCGATCGGCCATCCATGGCCGTGCGCGGCTAACCCGGCATCCATGCCGGGTTGCCCACTGCGCAGAACCTGCGCTCGGCCTCACGAGGGGGCGTGCACCGCAACAGCACCGCGAGGCGAGCTAACGCTCGACCTCGTTGTTTGGTGGTGCACGCGTTCCCCTGTAGGAGCTGCCGGAGGCTCGGGCCGCGTTCGGACGATCTTTTGATCTTGCTTTTGCGATCTGGAGATTACTGAAG
>NZ_JBFUHR010000028.1:0-75547 GCF_056402295.1 Pseudomonas sp. P4_B3 | reverse complement strand
AACGATCTATCGAGAGCTACGCAAGTTGGGTGCAAGTGAGGTTACTGCCCGCAAAGTGGCGGGAAACTCTCGCTCCTGGTGGCGCAATAGCGCTCTTGAACTCAACCGAGTGCTCGATATGGCGTGGTTCGACAGAACGGGTTTACCGCGTCTCTCCTGACCTCAATCTCTCGAACCGCCCGGTGCGGACCCGCATGCCGGGTGGTGTGGCAGGGGAACGGCCTGTGAAGGCCGTCCCCTATGCCGATTCCCGCGTACGACTCAATCCCCCAACGCTTGCCCCTCACGCCGCGGATCGGCCCCGCCTGTCAGCGACGCTTTGCCTTGGGCGTCCTTGACCCGAACAATCGCCTGGGTCCCGCTGGTCATGTCGATTTCGCTCACGCTGTGCCCTTTGTCTTTCAACGCCTGAACCAGCGTCGGGCTGAACTGCCCCTGTTCCAGTTCGGTCGGGCCGTTGCGGCTGCCGAAGTTGGGCAGGTTAATGGCGGCTTGGGCATCGAGGTTCCAGTCGAGCAGGCCGATGGTGGATTTGGCCACGTATTCGATGATTTGCGAGCCGCCGGGGGAACCGACGGTGGCGAGGAATTCGCCGCTCTGGCGGTCGAAGATCAGGGTCGGGGCCATGGAAGAGCGCGGGCGTTTGCCGGGTTCGACGCGGTTGGCGACTTTTTGCCCGTTTTCCTCGGGGATGAATGAGAAGTCGGTCATCTCGTTGTTGAGCATGAAACCCTGAACCATGATGTGCGAGCCGAACGCTGACTCGATGGTGGTGGTCATCGACACGGCACCGCCGGCGTCATCGACGGCCACCACTTGCGAGGTGGAAATCCGCAGCGGCGAACGGTCCGGCGCATAGGCCACCCGGATGCCCGGCGGAGTGCCGGGTTTGGCTGTGCCCATGCTGCGTTCGCCAATCAGGGCGGCGCGGCTGGCGAGGTAGGCCGGGTCGACCAGGCCCTTGACCGGCACGGGTACGAAGTCTGTGTCGGCGACGTACTGAGCTCGGTCGGCGTAGGCCAGGCGTTCGGCTTCGGAGATCAGGTGCACCGCTTGCGGGTCGGGTTCGATGCCGGCCGGGGCCGTGCTCTTGACCGGCTTCAGCGGTGCCAGCGCCAGGCGTTTATCGCGAGTCTCCAGGGCTTGCAGCGTGCCGAGGATCTGCGCCACGGCGATCCCTCCCGACGACGGCGGCGGCATGCCGCAGACCTGCCAGCGCTTATAGTCGGTGCACAGCGGTGCGCGCTCCTTGGCCTGGTAGTTGGCGAGATCGGTCAGGGACAGGCTGCCGGGGTTGGTGTGGCCCTGAACCTTGGCCGCGATTTCCTCGGCGACCGGGCCTTTGTACAGGGCATCCGGGCCTTCATGGGCGATACGTTCGAACACGGCGGCCAGGGCCGGGTTCTTCAAGTTTGTGCCGACGGCTTTTGGGCTGCCATCGGCATTGCGCAAGTAAGCCATCATTTCCGGCGAGCGTGGCATGGACGAATCCGCGGCGATCAACTGATGCAGGCGTGGCGAAATGGCAAAGCCTTGCTCGGCGAGCCGGATGGCCGGTTCAAACAGCTGCGCCCAGGGCAGGCGTCCGTGTTTTTGATGGGCCAGTTCCAGGGCGCGCAATACGCCGGGTGTGCCCACTGAGCGACCGCCAATCTGCGCCTGGGTGAACCCCATCGGTTGTCCATTGGCTTGCAGGAAAAGTTTCTCGGTGGCGCCGGCCGGGGCGGTTTCACGGCCGTCGTAGGTGCGCACGGCTTTGCCATCCCAGAGTACGATCAATGCGCCGCCACCGATGCCCGAAGACTGTGGCTCGACTAGCGTCAACACCGCTTGCATCGCAATCGCCGCGTCGATGGCCGAGCCGCCCCGGCGCAGCATCTCCCGCCCGGCTTCGGCCGCCAGCGGGTTGGCTGCCGCCGCCATGTATTTCTCGGCGTGTTGGGTGCGCAGGTCGGTGCGCAAACCGGAGGCGCTTTCCGGTGCGAGCGGCAGGGTCGGGACTGAAGCGTTGTTGCACGCGGTCAGGGTCAAGACGCTGGCGAGCAGAAACAGAGCTGGCAGGCGATAGCGGCGCAAAGGGAAGGTTGAGAACACGTGTGGGGTACTCCGTCCGTTGGATCTACGATCAGTGGACTGTATCGGCCGACCGGGAGGGACGCAAACCAGGTCCCACGGCACCGACGTTTTTGTCCTTCATCAATGGCGGGGTTTTCTGTAGGGTCGTTGCCAACAGGCAGACCATAAAATCAACAAGAGGCAGACATGCAGACCGAGTTTCCAACCCAGCCGAGTTATCGCTCTCAGCGCGAACAGTTTCTGGCCGCAGCGACCAGCGCCGGCGCAACGCTGACTGAGTATCCACACCCGCTCAAAGGGCCGTTTGGTGAGCCCCTGAGCACGGATGTGGCGGTATTGGGTGATCCGGACGCCAAGCGCCTGCTGATTGCGCTGAGCGGCACCCACGGGGTCGAAGGCTTCTATGGCTCGGGCTGTCAGATCAAATGGCTGCAGGAGTTGGGCAGGCGTTCCCTGCCAGCGGATGTCGCCGTAGTCATGATCCATGCCATCAACCCCTGGGGCATGGCGTGGTTGCGACGGGTCAATGAAGACAACATCGACCTCAACCGCAATCACCTGGATTTCCAGCGCCCGCTGCCGGACAACCAGGCCTACAACGCCCTGCATGAAATCTATGCCTGCCCGCAGTTGCACGGTCCGCAGCGTGATCGTGCCGATGCCTTGCTCGACGAGCAGATCCGCCTGCACGGCTGGCCGGCAGTCATGTCGATTGTCGAGGGTGGTCAGCATGCTCATCCCGACGGCCTGTTTTTCGGCGGGCTGGCGCCGAGCTGGTCAAACCGCACGCTGCACAAGATCGTGCAAAAGCACGTGGCCCATGCCGAGGTTGCCATGTGTTTCGACTTGCACACGGGCGCTGGCGAGTACGGTCATCCGATGTTGTTGACCATCACCGAGTCCGCCTATCCGGCGCTGGCGGATGCGCAGGCGATTTATGGCCCGTGGCTCTACAGCCTGCAAACCGGTGCCGACACCCTGAGCGAAACCGGCGTGGCCGCAACGGCCACCGGCTACACCTCGCAGGCGCTGATCAATGCGCTGCCACAGGTGCGGCTGATGCCGTTTGTCATTGAGTGCGGGACTTACCCGGGGCCGGACGTTCACCGTCATCTGCGCGATGATCACTGGCTGCATCTGCATGGCAACCCGAATGACGCAACAGGGCGCGAGATCAAGCTGAATCTGCTCGAGCAGTTCTATCCCGCCGACAGCGATTGGCAGGCGATGGTCTGGCTGCGGACGTGGCAGATCTGGGAGCGGGCGTTGTCTGCATTGCCAGCGGTGTAGGAGCAAGCTCGCTCCTACAGGCATAAAAAAACGAGGCATAAAAAAACGGCCTACCTTGCGGTAAGCCGTTTTTAGTACTTGGTGGCTACACAGGGACTTGAACCCCGGACCCCAGCATTATGAATGCTATGCTCTAACCAACTGAGCTATGTAGCCAAGTGGCGCGCATTATTCACCGGTAACGGGGATGCGTCAAGCATAAATCTAAAATATTTCTCTGCGCTTTCAACCGTTTATCAACTCTTTAGCAAAATCGACCCTCCGAGCAGCGGTGAAGGGCAGCGCTGGAACCAGCGGCTGGCCTGTTCGTACGCGTGCGCCAGTTGCAGGACAGCGAAGTCGGCCTGGTGTCTGCCGATGATTTGCAGGCCCATGGGCAGGCCGCTGGCGTTGAAGCCGACCTGTACGTTAGCCACCGGGCAGCCTGACAAGGTGCCGGGAATCACCACCTCCATCCAGCGGTGATAGGTGTCCATGGTCACGCCTTCGATGGAGGCGGGCCACGCTTGGGTTTTATCGAACGGGAACACCTGAGCGCTGGGCAGCAGCAGATAGTCGTATTTTTCGAATAGCCTGGAGATCGCCCGATACCAGTCGCTGCGCGTCACCGAGGCGGCAAACACCTCGGTGGCCGAGAGTTTCAGGCCGTTCTCCACTTCCCAGCAGGCTTCCGGTTTCAACAGCGCACGTTTTTGCGGGTCGGCATAGGTCGCGCCCAACGAGCCGGCGACCATCCAGTGACGCAACGTCCGCCAACTGCTCCACAGCTTCTCTGGCGCGAATTCGGACTGTACGGACTCGATATGGCATCCCAGGCTTTCGAAGTCGCCGAAGGCCTTTTCGCACAATGAGAGGATGCCTTTTTCCATCGGCAGATAGCCGTTGAAGTCGCCGAGCCAGCCCAGACGCGTGCCTTTGAAGTCTCGATCCAGCGGTGCCGCAAAGGCGCTGCCGGGCTCGGCAATGGACAGTGGCGCCCGCGCATCGGCCCCGGCCTGTACCGACAACAGCAACGCTGCATCGCGCACGCTGCGAGCCATGGGGCCTTCGTAGCCGAGTTGGTCGATAAACAGGTCGGCACTGTCATCGAAGGGCACTCGACCCTGGGACGGACGGAAGCCGAAGATGTTGTTGAAGGCCGCCGGGTTGCGCAACGAACCCATCATGTCGCTGCCGTCGGCCACCGGCACCAGGTGCATGGCCAGCGCCGCCGCCGCGCCGCCGCTGCTGCCGCCGGCGGTCTTGCTCGGGTCGTAGGCGCAACCGGTCGCGCCGAACAGCGGGTTATAGCTTTGTGAACCGAGGCCGAATTCCGGGGTGTTGCTCTTGCCGATGATGATTGCGCCGGCGGCCTTGATCCGCTCGACCATGATGCCGTCGCGCTCGGGGATGAAGTCCTTGTACAGCGGCGAACCTAGCGTGGTGCGGATGCCACGGGTCAGGGACAAGTCCTTGATGGCGTGGGGCAGGCCGTGCATCCAGCCACGGTATTGGCCTTTTGCCAGTTCGGCGTCGCGGATATCGGCCTGGGCCAGCAGGTCTTCTGGCGCTTGCAGGCTCACCAGCGCATTGACCTGCGGGTTGAAGCGTTCGATATGGGCAAGATAAGTCTGCATCACTTCCCGGCAGGAAACCTGGCGCAGGCGGATGCGTTCGGCGAGCTCATGGGCCTGCAACAGGACCAGTTCGCTGATGTTATTAGAGTTCATTGCAAGCGGCCTTTCAGACGGCTGGAAAAACGCCCCGCCATCGCGTCGGGGCGGTAGAGATCAACGCATCAGGTTGGTCCAGAGACGGTCGGCCAGGCGGATCGCGCCTTCGCCGCAGGTCTTGCTGAACACCACGTTGGTGCCTTCGGGAATGTGCAGCTCCGGCGCGTCCTTCAGGCCCGCATCGAGGAAGGGTTCCACACCCTTGATCGGGCTCTGGTGCTTGAGGAAGTTCTGGGTCATCGCCGCGTTTTCAGGCTGGCTGAGGAACGCGATGAAGGCCTTGGCGTTCGCCGGGTTCTTGCTGCCGGTCGGGATGACCATGTTGTCGACCCAGGCCAGCACACCTTCTTTCGGGTAGAGATACTTCAGGCTCGGTTTCATCTCCCGGGCGCGCATCGACGAGCCGCCCCAGAAGGTCGACATGTCGATTTCACCCGAGGCGAGGTTTTCGCGGATCGAGCCGGCCTTGGAACTGTAGGTCTTGACGAAGGGTTTCTGCGCCTTGAGCAGGGTCAGGATTTGCTGCATCTGCTTCGGATCTTCGCTGCACAGCGGGATGTTCAGGTACAGGCTGGCCATGTCCACCACGTCGCTGACCGAGTCAAACATGTTGATCCGCCCTTGCAGTTCGGCCGGCGGCTCGTAAAGCGCCTTGAGGCTGTCGGTGGGGCCCTTGTAGCGCTCGGTGTTGAGCACCACGCTGGTGGTGCCCCAGATGAACGGCACAGAGTAGGCGCCTTCCGGGTCCCAGGTGGGTTTTTTCAGGTTGTCGACGACGCTGGCGTAGTAAGGCTCGTTGACCGGGTCGAAACGCTCCAGCAGTTTTTCCTTGATCAGGATCGGCACGAACTGGTGCGAGGGGATCGCCACGTCATAACCGGCACCGCCCTGTTTCAATTTGGCCAGCAGGGTTTCGTTGGAATCGTAGGAATCGACGGTGACTTCGATGCCGGTCTGCTTCTGGAATTTGGCGAGAATCTCCGGCGAAAAGTAACCGCTCCAGCTCACCACGTTGAGCTTTTCCGCGGCCTGAACGCTGCCGGCCATGGTCAGCGGTAAAGTCAGGAACAACGAAGTGCCGATGCTTGCAATCAACTTGCTCATGCTATTTCCCCACAGTGCGTAGAAGGTTCAGGATTTCTTTTTGCCCAGCAGATAAGAGAGCGTGACGAACAGCACCGAGACGCCCAGGATCAGGGTCGAGACGGCGTTGACGTCCGGTGTCACGCCCATGCGCAACAGGCCGAAGATGAAGATCGGCAAGGTGGTGGTGCCGGCCTGGGAGACCATCATCGAGATCACGAAGTTATCCAGCGACACGATGAAGGCCAGCATCAGCCCGGAGAAAATCCCCGGCATCAGCAGCGGCAGGGTGACCTTGCGGAAGGTCCGCCATGGGCCGGCATACAGGTCGGCCGAGGCCTGTTCCAGGGACAGGTCCATGTCGTTCAGGCGTGCCCGTATTGGCAGAAAGGCGAACGGGATACAGAACACCGTGTGCGCGATGATCAGGTTGCCGTAGCCCAGGGACAGGCCGATGGTGGAAAACAGCGCGAGGGTGGCGACGCCGACCACGATTTCCGGCAGCACCAGGGGCAACATGATCGCGCCCATGGACAGTTGCAGGCCCTTGAACTTCGCACCCCGTGAGGTGCCGAGGGCGGCGAGGGTGGCGATGGCCGTGGCGACCATGCTGGCGCAGACCGCGATCAACAGGCTGTTGCCGGCCGCCTGGCGCAGGGCCTGGTTGGCGAAGGCCGCGCGATACCAGTCGATGCTGAAACCGGTCCACACCGTGGCCGATTGGTTGGCGTTGAACGAGAACACCACCAGCACCACGATCGGTGCGTAGAGGTACAGGTAGAACAGGAAACTGAAGCCGCCGAAGCCGGGGAAGTCCTGCACGCCCAGCGTATTGCGTTTGAACAGGCCGATCATCACGCACCTCCTTTGGCGATGCGCTGGCGCTCGGCACGCAAGGCATAAACCGTCAGTACCAACATCACCGCCGCCATCAACACCAGCGAAAGCGCCGCGCCGAATGGCCAGTTACGCGCATCGCTGAACTGGCGGAAGATCAGGTTGCCGAGCATCATCCGCGTGCCGCCGCCGAGCAGTTCCGGGGCGATCATCGCACCCAGGCAAGGCACGAAGGTGAGGATGGCGCCAGCGAGAATTCCTGGTTTGGCGATCGGTAACACCACCTTGCGCAAGGTTCGAACGCGTCCGGCGTAGAGGTCCTGAGCGGCCTCGAGCAGGCGGATGTCCATTTTTTCCAGGGTGGCGTAGATCGGCAGCACCACGAAGGGCGCGTAGGTATAAACCAGCCCCAGCAGCACCGCGCCGTCGGTGTAGAGCAGTTGCAGCGGCTGGTCGATGACCCCGAGGCCCATCAGGCTGTTGTTGATCACCCCGGTGTTGCGCAGCAGCAGAATCCACGCATAGGTGCGGATCAACAGGTTGGCCCAGAACGGCACGGTGATCAGGAAGATCAGCAGGCCGCGACGATGAGCTGGTTGCATGGCCAGCCATACCGCCACCGGAAAACCGATCAACAGGGTGATGAGCGTGGTCAGCCCGGCGATACCTATCGAGCGCAGGGCAATGATCAGGTAGGAGTCGGCGAAGGCCAGGCTGTCATCCAGTTGCCGCTCGAACAACAGCGAGGTGTAGGCGTCACTGCTGAATACCTTGTTCACCCCGCCGTAGGGGTTGGCCTCCATCAGCGAATAGCCGATGACGATCAGGATCGGCACGATCAGAAACAGGCCGATGGCGATCAGCGCGGGGCTGACACCGAGAAAGCTCTGGAAGGCCCGCCGACGTTCCAGGGGGTTGGCAATCGGTAAAGCGTGCATGGCAATTCCTCGTGCTCAATCGTGCAGGACGCTGGCGCTGCCCTGGTCGAACAACAGACCGGCCTGGCTGCCGACGGCGAAGCGTTTGCTCTGGTCGACGCAGTTGGGGGTGCGCACGGTGAGGCGTGAGCCGTCGCTCAGGCTGACCTGGTATTGCAGGTCGGTGCCTAGGTAGATCTGCGCTTCGATCCGGCACGGCAAGGCACATTCGGTATTGCCCGGCACCAGATGCAAACGCTCGGGGCGCACGGACAATGCGACGTTGGCGCCGACTCGCACATCGCTGCACGGCTGTGCAGGCAGCGGATGTCCGGCGGGGCCGGAGAACCAGGTCAGGCCGTCTTCGACGCGGGTGACCGTGCCTTCGATGAAGTTGGTTTCACCGATGAAGTCCGCCACGAAGCGATTGCGCGGGCGTTCGTAGATGTCTTCCGGACGGCCGACCTGCTGCACCTCGCCTTCGGACAACACGGCAATGCGGTCGGACATGGTCAGGGCTTCTTCCTGGTCGTGGGTGACAAAGATGAAGGTGATGCCGGTGCGAGCCTGAATGGTTTTCAGCTCTTCGCGCATGGCCTGGCGCAGCTTGAGGTCCAGCGCCGAGAGTGGTTCGTCGAGCAGCAAGACTTTGGGATGCGGCGCCAATGCACGAGCGAGGGCCACGCGCTGTTGCTGACCGCCGGACAGTTGCGCCGGCTTGCGGTTGGCAAAGCGCTCCATCTGCACCAGGGCGAGCATCTCGCGCACTCGTTCGGCCATTTGCGTTTTGTTCAGGACTTTGCCCATCGGGTGGGACTCAAGACCAAAGGCCAGGTTCTCGGCGATGGTCATGTGCGGGAACAACGCGTAATGCTGGAACACCGTGTTGACCGGGCGCTGGAAGGGCGGGCGGTCGGCGATGTTTTCGCCGTAGAGCAGAATCTCGCCTTCAGTAGGGAATTCGAACCCGGCGATCATCCGCAGGAGCGTGGTTTTGCCGCAGCCCGAAGGGCCGAGAAGGGTAAAGAACTCGTTGTCGCGAATGTCCAGGTCGATGCTTTTCAGCGCCACCGGGCCAGTCTTTGGATCACCGTAGACTTTGCGCACTGAGCGGATGGACACCGCCAGCGTTTGCAGCGAATGCAGGGCATTCATGCGTTACCTCCGATTCCCCCATCGCCTGCGCACGTGCTGAAAACAGCTGTGCCTTCGGGCCATGGATATTATTTTTCTGGGCAGGATCGAGATTGCGTTCGGGTGTTGTAACCAGCTGTTTTTTTGTTCTGCTGTGGATCGATTATCAGCGAGGGGTTGCGGGGGCGAAACTTCAATTTTAACATAGGGGCTGTTAAAAAATTTAACAGCAGAAGGCGCCCGGAAACCATGCCTGACCACCGTTTGCCGCCACTCAACGCGGTGCGTGCCTTTGATGCCGCGGCCCGGTTGGGCAGCTATGTCGAAGCCTCCAAGGCCCTGCACGTGACCCAGCCGGCCATCGGCCGTCACGTGAAGTTGCTGGAAGACTGGCTGGGCATCCAACTGTTCGAGCGCACCTCTCGCGGGGTCAACCTGACGACGGCGGGGGAGAAGTACCACCGCAAGATCACCGCCGCCTTGCAGCTGATCATCGAGGCCGGAAAAGAGGCGCAGCCCAAACACGCCGAGCGCTGGCTGCGCATCATGGTGGTGCCGGGGTTCGCCAAGCGCTGGCTGATGCCGCGCATCGAGGCCATGCGTCATCTGCGCCCGGGCTTGAAGTTCGCCATCGAACCCAATTCGACCTTCACCGAAGTGGATGGTAAAAGTGCTGACTTGGGCATCGTCTACGGATTGGACGGCCAATATGCCCACTCCCGCACCAGCCTGATTTGTCCTCGGGTGTTTCCAATCTGTTCCCCCGATTATCTGGCCAGCGTCGAGCCCATCGACAGCCCCGGGGACCTGGTAAAACACAATCTGATCCACGTCGATGACGGCGAGTGGTGGAACCTGTGGTTCGCCGCCAACGACCTCGACATCCACCTCAATTCGGACATGCTCTACGTCAACAATGACCACGCGCTGTCGGTGGCCGAGAGCGGGCAGGGCATTGCGCTGGCCAACGAAGTGCTGGTGCGCGAAGAACTCCATAGCGGCAAGCTAGTGCGGGTGGTGGACGCGCAAGTGAAGCTGGAAAGTTATCGGGTGCTGACGCCGTCCGCCGAGCTCTCGGCGGACGTGGCGTGGTTTATCGACTGGCTCAAGAGCGAACTGGAGCAGGACTTCCCGGAGGCGGTGATCCGCGCCTGAGAAGTCCTGGCGGACTCAACTCAAGCGGAAGCGCCCGGTATTGTCACTTAAGGCCTTGCTGCCGTGGCTCAGGGTGTCCGCGGCCTGATTCACCGCGCGGGCACCTTCGAGCAAACGCACCGCCGCTTGATCGACCTGCTGGATATTGCCGCTGACCTCGTCGGCGGTACTGGCCTGTTCTTCCACCGCCGTGGCGATTTGCGCCAGGGTATCGGTGACGCTCTGCACCGCACTGGCGATTTCCCCGAGCCGTTCACCGAGGCCGGTGACCGCTTGTGCATCGCTCTCTGCCTGACTGCACGCGGCTTGCATCAGGCTGACCGCCTCATTCACGGTGTTGCGCAGGCTGTCGACCGTGCCGGCAATCTGTGCGGTCGACGATTGTGTGCGTTGCGACAGGCTGCGCACCTCATCGGCCACCACCGCAAAGCCGCGCCCTTGCTCGCCCGCCCGCGCCGCCTCGATGGCGGCGTTGAGGGCCAACAGATTGGTCTGCTCGGCAACGCCGCGAATGGTGTCGACCACCAGTTGAATCTGCTGCCCTTGTTCACTGACCCGGCCCAGCGCCGCGGCAGTGTCGTTCAGGCGTTGATTGAGTTGCTGGATGCTCGCGGTGGTGCGCTGGCTGTCGCGGCTGCTGTCGGCGGCAATGCGCCGGGTGTGCTGGGCGCTGCCGGACGCCTGTTCGCAACTGTGGGCCACCCCTTGTGAGGTGGCGGCCAGTTGCGTCGCCGCAGCGGCAATCTGGCTGATCTGCAACTGCTGGGCTTCGACTTCGCCCAAGGCGTCGCTGGAATGATGATTGAGGGTTTGCACCGCGTGACTCAATTGCAGGGTTTCGTGATCCACCCCTTGCAGGCTGGTGCGCAGTTGAACCACGGCGACGTTCAGCGCGGTGCTGATGGCCGCCAGTTCGTCCCGTCCCCGAACCGGTACTTGCAGACTCAGATTGCCGTCGCGCAAGGCCTCGGCCAGCACCGTGATGCCGCGGGCGCTGCGACGGATCGAGGCCTGCAAGCAGATGAACAGATACAGCGCGGCCAACAGCAGGCAGCCCAGCACCGCGGCCACCACAATGAACTGGCGGATTGCCGAGTCGTGGTAGTAATCCAGGCGTTGATCCAGCGACACCAGCGATTGTTGGCGCAACGAGGCTAGATCGGAGAGCAGGGCATCCAGAGTGCGTTCGAAGTCATCCGGCTTCAGGTTGATGCTGCCGTCGAACACGCCGTCATCCAGCACCTTCAGGCCTGCGTCCAGGTGCTTGAGGCTGTCGTGATATTGCCCGGTCCAGGTTTGCAGAGCGCTGGGCAGGCGCGCTTCGAGCAGGCCCGCGGTTTTCACCAACTGCTCTCGCGCATCGCCGATGCGGCTGCGCAAGTCGCGCAGTTGCAGACGGCTTTGCAGGGTGAACTGCCCTGACACCACCGAGGCCTGACCCACCGCCGCTAGACGACCGACCCGTTCGATCAGGTCCGGCGCATGCTGGGTGGAAATCTGCGTCAGTAAATAAGTCTCCAGCCACGGTGCCAGCGTCAGGCGATTGTCCATGGCGATCTGTTCGCGCGAGGCTTGCAGGGCGCTCAAGGCGTTGGTGAAGCGATCATAGCCATCGGGCCACCAGCCAACGTTGCTCAGGCTTTTTGAGTCGAGGCCATCGAGGGCGGTTTGCAGGGCCTGATAACGCAACAGGGTTTCGCCCTCGGCGTTTTCTTTTTGCAGGGCGTTGCCCAACTCGGCAGTGGCCTGGCTGACGGCGGGCTGAACCGCATCGAAGGCGGCCATCGCGGCGAGGGTGGCGGGCGTTGGCTGGCGATTGGTTTCCGTGGCGCGCCACCGGGCGGCACGATCACGCTGGGCGCCGAGCAGGTCATCCAGCGCATCAAGCGCCAGCAGTTGCCGCACCCCGGCGCGTTCGCCGGAGATCAGGCTGAGTTTGTCGCGATAGTCCTGGCCGATCATCCACAGGCTGCCGGCCAGCGGCAGGATAAACAGCAGAAACAACAGCTGGAATTTGCGTGCGAAGCCGAAGCGCCCCAGCAGCCCGATCCCCGGTGATAAAAAAGCCTGCATGCCCCATGACTCCTCTGGACACCACGCACCATTGGCGTGCGCCGGAGGTTGTTGCCCCCGACTCGTGCCCTCTTAAAAGGCCTCGAAAGTTCACCCTTGTCCGCTCTGTAGGCCGACTCTGTGGCGAAACTTCCCATTCTTGGTCTCCTTTGTAAGGAGGCCGCGTTCAAGCAGACAAGGAAGGCAAGATTCAGACCATGGCTTTGCGCCATCAAGGTTGTGGCGATGAAAAACGAGGTCGTTAGCAGGCTAAGGGGATGGCGTTGCTGCACTGAAAAATGGCACATTGATGCATCTGCCTGTTTGTACCCACCTGTTGTACGGAAACCCCCATGGCTATCAGCAACGCCCAGTCCGGCTCAGTGCCGGCGTCCACTACGCCCCAAAGCAGTCCCCTGGTGATGCGCATCATCGGCGCGGTAGCGCTGGCGCATTTGATCAACGACCTGATCCAGTCGGTGCTGCCGTCGATCTACCCGATGCTCAAGGCCAACTATGGCCTGACCTTCACCCAGGTCGGCCTGATCACCCTGACGTTCCAGTTGACGGCCTCGCTGCTGCAGCCGTGGGTCGGTTACTACACCGACCGCCATCCCAAGCCGTGGTTGTTGCCGGCGGGGACGGTCTGCACCCTGGTCGGGATTCTGATGATGTCGGTGGTCGGCAGCTTTCCGTTGATTCTGCTGGCGGCAGGCTTGATCGGCATCGGTTCATCGACCTTCCACCCGGAAGCGTCCCGCGTGGCGCGCCTGGCTTCAGGCGGGCGCTTCGGGCTGGCGCAATCGACCTTCCAGGTCGGCGGTAATGCAGGCTCGGCGTTCGGCCCGTTACTGGCGGCGGCGATCATCATTCCCTATGGCCAAGGGCACGTGGCGTGGTTCGGCCTGTTCGCGGTGTTTGCGCTGTTCGTGCTCTACCGGATCAGCCGCTGGTACGCCAACCACTTGAACCTGTTCAAGCTCAAGCAAGGCCAGGCGGCGACTCACGGCCTGTCCAAGGGCCGAGTGACCAGCGCGTTGGTCGTGCTCGGATTGCTGGTGTTCTCCAAGTATTTCTACATGGCCAGCCTCACCAGCTACTTCACCTTCTACCTGATCGAGAAGTTCGACCTGTCGGTGGCCAGCTCGCAGCTGCACCTGTTCCTGTTTCTCGGCGCAGTAGCCGCGGGGACATTCTTTGGCGGGCCGATTGGCGACAGGATCGGGCGCAAGGCAGTGATCTGGTTCTCGATCCTCGGTGTTGCACCTTTCACACTGCTGCTGCCCCATGTCGACCTGTTCTGGACCAGCATCCTCAGCGTGGTCATCGGCTTCATCCTCGCCTCGGCGTTCTCGGCCATCGTGGTGTACGCCCAGGAATTGGTGCCGGGCAATGTCGGGATGATCGCCGGGGTATTCTTCGGCTTGATGTTCGGCTTCGGCGGGATTGGCGCGGCGCTGCTTGGGCATTTGGCGGACATTCGCGGTATCGAATACGTGTACTACCTGTGTTCGTTCCTGCCGTTGTTCGGGGTGTTGGCGATCTTCCTGCCGCGTACCAAAAGGGCATAGAGCTAAAAAATCGCAGCCTTCGGCAGCTCCTACGCCGATCATCTGTAGGAGCTGCCGAAGGCTGCGATCTTTTGAATTTCTCACAAAAAAGCCGCGTATCAAACGCGGCTTTTTTGTGAGCGTATGGCTTACACGTTGAAGCGGAAGTGCATCACGTCGCCGTCTTTGACGATGTAGTCCTTGCCTTCCAGACGCCATTTACCGGCTTCCTTGGTACCGGCTTCGCCCTTGTATTGGATGAAGTCGTTGTAGGCGATCACTTCGGCGCGGATGAAGCCTTTTTCGAAGTCGGTGTGGATCACGCCAGCGGCTTGTGGTGCGGTGGCACCGACGCGGACGGTCCAGGCGCGGACTTCTTCGACACCAGCGGTGAAGTAGGTCTGCAGGTGCAGCATTTCGTAGCCGGCACGGATCACGCGGTTCAGGCCAGGCTCTTCGAGGCCCAGGGCTTCGAGGAACATGTCTTTCTCTTCGCCGTCATCGAGTTCGGCGATTTCCGCTTCGATCTTGTTGCACACCGGAACAACCACAGCGCCTTCTTCTTCGGCGATGGCTTTGACGATGTCCAGCAGCGGGTTGTTCTCGAAACCGTCTTCTGCGACGTTGGCGATGTACATGACCGGCTTGGTGGTCAGCAGGTGGAAGCCCTTGATTACCGCTTTTTCGTCGGCGCCCATGTTCTTCATCAGAGTGCGCGCTGGCTTGCCTTCGGTGAAGTGAGCGATCAGTTGCTCCAGCAGGCCTTTCTGGACCACTGCATCCTTGTCACCGCCCTTGGCGTTGCGCGCGACTTTCTGCAGTTGCTTCTCGCAGCTGTCGAGGTCGGCGAAGATCAGTTCCAGGTCGATGATTTCGATGTCGCGTTTCGGGTCGACGCTGTTGGAGACGTGAATCACGTTCTCGTCTTCGAAGCAGCGGACCACGTGGGCGATGGCATCGGTTTCACGGATGTTGGCCAAAAACTTGTTGCCCAGGCCTTCGCCTTTCGACGCACCGGCGACCAGGCCCGCGATGTCGACGAACTCCATGGTGGTCGGCAGGATGCGCTTTGGATTGACGATGGCTGCCAGGGCATCCAGGCGCGGATCCGGCATCGGCACGATACCGCTGTTGGGCTCGATGGTGCAGAAGGGGAAGTTCTCGGCCGCGATCCCGGATTTGGTCAGGGCGTTGAACAGGGTGGACTTGCCGACGTTAGGCAGGCCGACGATGCCGCAATTGAATCCCATGGTGTTTCCCCTCGGATAAGAGTCAGGCCTTCTGGCTGTGCAGGTTTTTCATCGCGCGGTTCCATTCACCGGCGAGGATATCCGGCAGCACGCCGAGGGCAAAGTCGATGCTGGCATCGAGTTTTTCCTGTTCAGCGCGTGGCGCACGACCCAGGACGAAATTTGAAACCATACTGGCAACGCCCGGGTGGCCAATGCCAAGCCGCAAGCGATGAAAGGTATTCTGATTGCCCAGTTGCGCAATGATGTCGCGCAACCCGTTGTGACCGCCATGGCCGCCGCCCTGCTTGAGCTTGGCAACGCCGGGTGGCAGGTCGAGTTCGTCGTGCGCCACGAGGATTTCTTCAGGCGTGATGCGGAAGAAACCGGCGAGTGCCGCTACGGCCTGGCCGCTGCGGTTCATGTACGTGGTGGGAATCAGCAGACGAACATCCTGACCCTGATGCGAATAGCGCCCGGTCAGGCCAAAATATTTGCGGTCCGCCACAAGGTTCACGCCTTGTGCGTTCGCGATGCGCTCAACAAAAAGGGCCCCTGCGTTATGCCGGGTCTGTTCGTATTCAGCGCCTGGATTTCCCAGGCCAACGATCAGTTTGATGGCAGTCACGATAGGGGCCCTTCATTGGAGTGGTGGATAACATCGCCGCAATCAGGGAGAGCGGCGAAAGTGGACGAAAATTGCTCATTTACCATGATGTAAACTCCGCGTTCTCGCCCGCTTTCTCGCTATGCTCTAGTCCGCGATGTTTCCGGTCACTCCGGCGTACAGAGTAAAATTACTCTGCAGCGCCTTCTGCAGCTTCTGGAGCAACACGTGGAGCGTGGACGTTGGCAACAGCCTTGTCATCGCCGTGTGCCAGGGCCACGAACTCAACGCCTTTAGGAGCCTTGAGGTCCGACAGGTGAATGATCGAACCGATTTCAGCGTTAGCCAGGTCGACTTCGATGAACTCAGGCAGATCTTTCGGCAGGCAGGAAACTTCGATCTCGGCAACAACGTGCGAGATTTCGCCGCCTTTCTTGGTCGGTGCTTCTTCGTTGATGAAGTGCACTGGAACGATAGCGGTCAGTTTCTGGCCAGCTACTACGCGTACGAAGTCAGCGTGCATCACGTGGCCTTTGGCCGGGTGACGCTGCAGGGCTTTGATCACGACGTTCTGCTTGGTGCCACCAACGTTCAGCTCGATGATGTGGCTGTAAGCCGCTTCGTTTTCGAGCAGTTTGGCAACTTCTTTGGCCAGCATGCTGATGGATTCAGGGGCTTTTTCGCCACCGTAAACTACAGCTGGAACCAGGCTTGCGAGACGACGCAGGCGGCGGCTCGCACCTTTCCCCAGGTCGGAACGCACTTCAGCATTCAGGGTAAAATCGTTCATGTTGTATCTCCAAAATAACCACATTCGCCCCAGCGTTTGCGACCAGCGCTAAAGGCGATATGGGCAAAAAAGCCCCGCCCCGACAGGAATGCCGGGGCGGGGCGCTTTTCGTCAACGAGACATTTCGAGAAGGGCAGGGCCCTTAGCGGAACATCGCGCTGATCGATTCTTCATTGCTGATGCGGCGAACCGCCTCGGCAACTACCGGCGCGATATCCAGTTGACGGATACGCGAGCAGGCTTGTGCAGCAGCGGACAACGGGATGGTGTTAGTCACCACCAGTTCATCCAGCATGGAATTTTCGATGTTTTCGATCGCCCGACCGGACAGCACAGGGTGTGTGCAGTAGGCGAAAACCTTGGCAGCGCCATGCTCTTTCAAGGCCTTGGCCGCGTGGCACAGGGTGCCGGCGGTATCGACCATGTCATCGACCAGAATACAGGTACGCCCTTCGACATCACCGATGATATGCATCACTTCAGAGTGATTGGCTTTCTCACGGCGTTTGTCGATGATCCCGAGATCCACGCCCAGGGATTTGGCAACGGCACGTGCACGCACGACGCCACCAATGTCCGGGGACACGATCATCAGGTTTTCGAAGCGCTGATCTTCGATGTCATCCACCAGAACCGGGGAGCCGTAGATGTTATCTACCGGAATATCGAAGAAACCCTGGATTTGGTCAGCATGCAGATCAACCGTGAGAACACGGTCGATGCCGACTACGGTAAGCATGTCAGCCACGACTTTCGCGCTGATAGCCACACGTGCGGAACGCGGACGGCGATCCTGACGGGCATAACCAAAGTAAGGAATAACAGCAGTGATACGAGTAGCCGAGGAGCGGCGGAAGGCATCAGCCATCACTACCAGTTCCATCAGGTTATCGTTGGTCGGAGCGCAAGTCGGCTGAATAATGAAGACGTCTTTACCGCGGACGTTTTCATTGATCTCGGCTGTAATTTCGCCATCGGAGAATTTACCGACAGAGATGTCACCGAGAGGGATATGCAGCTGACGTACGACACGCCGAGCCAGATCGGGGTTAGCGTTCCCCGTAAAGACCATCATCTTGGACACGCGCAGTACCTGAAGGCTGAGGGTAACCTGGATGAGTATAGGAAAATGGCAGGGGCGGCTGGATTCGAACCAACGCATGGCAGGATCAAAACCTGCTGCCTTACCGCTTGGCGACGCCCCTGTATCTGTTGCAACGATTACCCAGTAATCGGTTCCTTTAGAGCAGACCTTGAAGCTTGCGGTGCAACATCGAAACGTTGCTTCCTTTTGCTACAAAACCTGTAAGGGTCTCTGTAAGAAGGGCCGAGACTTTATCAGCTTCAGCTTTGCTTGGGAAGCCCCCAAACACACAACTTCCAGTTCCGGTGAGTTTTGCTTCGGTAAATTTACCTAACAAATTCAAAGCGTTACGTACCTCTGGATAACGCCTTGTTACCACCGGCAAGCAGTCATTACGACTGTTTCCCTTGGGAACGGGGCGCACTTTAATGGGAGGAGTGTTACGTGTCAACAACGGATCTGAAAAAATTTCTGCCGTACTTACAGAGACTTGCGGCACCAGCACGAGATACCACGGTTCTTCCGGGTCGACAGGGGTCAGTTTCTCCCCCACGCCCTCGGCAAAAGCCGCGTGGCCACGTACGAAAACCGGGACGTCGGCGCCCAGCGTCAACCCCAGGCCAGCCAGGTGATCTTCATCCCAGCCCAATTGCCACAGGTGATTGAGTCCGAGCAAAGTCGTTGCGGCATTCGAACTGCCGCCACCGATACCACCGCCCATGGGCAGGATCTTGTCGATCCAGATATCGACGCCCAGCGAGCAAGCGGACTGCTCCTGAAGTTTTTTCGCGGCCTTGACGATCAGGTTGCTGTCGTGGGGGACGCCTGGGAATTCGGTGTGCAGTCGGATGACACCGTCATCGCGCAGGGCATAGGTGATTTCGTCGCCGTAATCGAGAAACTGAAACATCGTCTGCAGTTCGTGGTAGCCGTCTTCGCGGCGCCCCAGGATGTGCAGCATCAAATTGAGTTTGGCTGGCGAAGGCAGTGTCAGGCGATTGTCTGGCATTTCACTGCCCCAATTTGCGCGGTTGCCAAGCCTTGATCACCAGCGTGACATCCAGGTCGGTGCCATGCAGTTTGATCCGTTCGGGCAGCCAGTAACCGTTCAGTTGGGTATATTCGGTGTACTCGACCTGCCAACCGTCCTGTTCCAGACTGGCCAAACGACTGTTGTCGTCCAGCGTCAGACGGCTTTTGCTGTCCGGAGCCGGGAGCCCGCGCACCCACCAGGCCAGGTTGGACACCGGCAATTTCCAGCCCAACTGTTCTTCGAGCAGCACTTCCGGATTCGGTGCGTCGTAGCGTCCCTGGTTGGCGACTTCCAGCGACACCTTGCCCGGACGTCCGGTCAGGCGAGCTGCGCCGCGGCCCAGTGGTCCCGACAGGCGAATGTCGTAGTAATCCTGGCGCTGCAACCAGAAAAGCGTGCCGCTGCCCGAATCTTTCGGTGCGCGAATGCCGATCTTGCCGTCGATCTGCCAGCCATCGAGGCTCGCAAGCTGCTGTTTGTGCTCTCGCCATTGGGTGGGGTTGCCGTGACCCTCGACTGATTCGCGGGGACCCAGGCCCGCGCAACCGGCGAGCAGGGCGATAAAACTGAAAACGATGAAATGGCGCAAAAACATAATCTTAAAGAGTCTCTGATCCGGTCAGGCGTTTGATGGTGCCGCGCAGGGTCGGGCTGTCGGGTTGTTCCTTGAGGAACTTGCCCCAGACCTGTTTGGCTTCGCGCTGTTTGCCGTTGGCCCACAGGACTTCGCCCAGGTGAGCGGCGACTTCCTGATCGGGGAAGCGATCCAGGGCTTGGCGCAGCAGGCGCTCGGCTTCGTCGAGATTGCCCATGCGGTAATTCACCCAGCCAAGGCTGTCGAGTACCGCCGGGTCTTCCGGACTGATCTGATGCGCCTGTTCGATCAGGGCCTTGGCTTCGGCGTAGCGTGTGGTGCGGTCAGACAGGGTGTAGCCGAGGGCGTTCAACGCCATGGCATTGTCCGGGTCGCGCTTGATGATCGCGCGCAGGTCTTTTTCCATCTGCGCCAGGTCATTGCGTTTTTCCGCTTGCATGGCTCGGGTGTAGAGCAGATTCAAGTCGTCCGGGTATTGCTGCAAGGCTTGTTGCAGAATTTTCCAGGCCTTGTCGCCCTGGTTGTTGGCGGACAAGGTTTCGGCTTCGATCAAGTACAGCTGAATTGCATAATCGGGCTGCTCATCGCGCTCTGCCGCCAGCTTTCTTTGCGCTTCGGCAGTCCTGCCGTTGTTCATCAGGATGTCGGCCTGGCGCAATTGCGCCGGCAGGAAGTCACTGCCCGGGCCAACCCTGGCGTATTCGATCAGCGCGCCTTGCGGGTCGTTTTGTTCTTCGGCGATGCGACCGAGATTCAGGTGCGCCGAGTCGACGTGGCTTTCCCGGGCGATCAGGTCTTCCAGGTAACCCTTGGCCTCACTCCAGGCCTTGGCTTCCAGGCAGACCAGTGCCAGGGAGTAACGCAGTTCGTCGTCCTCCGGGTATTGCTGAACCAGGCTCGAGAACTCGGCCTTGGCGTCGTCCATACGGTTCTGTTCAACCAGCATCCGCGCATAAGTCAGGCGCAGGCGCTTGTCGTCCGGGTATTTCTTGATGCTTTTTTGCAGCAGCGGCAAGGCCTCGTCACCGCGATTCAGGGTTTGCAACAGGCGTGCACGCAGCAGAATCGGGGCAATTTCGCCGTCGTCCGGCGGATTGTTTTCCAGCAGCTTCAGCGCGCCTTTGGTATCGCCATCCTGTTGCATCAGCAGCGCCTTGCCGAAAATCAGCTGGCTGTTGTCCGGATGACGCTGCAACAAACGGTCGAAGCTTTTCATCAAGCCGTTGCGGGTGTCCTGGTCGGTGTCGGCCGCGGACAGCGCGAGGAAGTCGAAATGCGTGTCACCCTTGCCTTGCAGGACTTTCTCCATATAGACCATGGAGTCGTCATAACGCCCGGCGCGTGCCAGTTGCACGGCGGCGGCGCGTTGCGCTTCGAGGTCGTTGGGGGCGTTTTTGGCCCAGATCAGCGCGGTGTCCAGGGCTGCCTGATCGGCGCCCAGATATTCGGCGATACGGAATGCCCGCTCGGAAATGCCCGGATCCTGGGTATTGATGGCCTGGGTCACATAGTTGTCCAGGGCAATGTCGAAACGATTGCGCTGGCCAGCCAGTTCGGCGCTCAACAGGCTGAAGATGGTGTCCTCGCTGAATGAGCTGTAGACCTTGGGCTTTTCAGGGACCGGGGTGCTGTCTTCAACCGGCGACGTACCGTCCGACGGAACGGGTGCCAAGGCCTGGCAGCCGCTGAGGAAGACAAAAGCGAGGAGCAACGCGGAAGATCTATTCATATAGGAAGAGGACGACTAACCTGCGGTCGGATCATCATGACACAAGCTTTCGGCCAAACATAACCGGCCTGGCATTTTCGCATGCACACGGTCCCTGTAGGAGCTGGCTTGCCGGCGAAGGCGATGGTCCAGTCGACAGACAGGTCGCCTGTGCTGCCGCTTTCGCTGGCAAGCCAGCTCCTACAAGGATTGTGTAAACGAGAAATGCTCGCAACGTGGGCGCCATCTACCGAAGCGATAGATATCGAGTGGTTGTTCTGATTCCGTCGAAGTAGGACAATTACCGGCTTCACGTCACCATCAGCGACTTTGAATGGCCTTCCTTGCACTCGGTATTAACCACAAGACTGCTTCAGTAGACGTCCGCGAGCGCGTGGCTTTTACCCCTGAGCAGCTGGTTGAGGCCTTGCAGCAGCTCTGCCGACTCACCGACAGCCGCGAAGCTGCGATCCTCTCCACCTGCAATCGCAGTGAACTCTATATAGAACAGGATCACCTGTCGGCGGATGTCGTGCTGCGCTGGCTGGCCGAATATCATCATTTGAGCTACGACGAGCTGCGCGAAAGCGCCTATGTGCATGAAGATGATGCGGCAGTTCGTCACATGATGCGGGTGGCTTCCGGGCTCGACTCGCTGGTGTTGGGCGAACCGCAGATTCTCGGCCAGATGAAGTCGGCCTATGCCGTGGCCCGCGAGGCCGGCACCATCGGGCCGTTGCTCGGGCGGCTGTTCCAGGCCACGTTCAATGCGGCCAAGCAGGTGCGCACCGACACTGCCATCGGCGAGAACCCGGTGTCGGTGGCGTTTGCCGCGGTGAGCCTGGCCAAGCAGATTTTCAGCGACCTGCAACGCAGCCAGGCCTTGTTGATCGGCGCCGGCGAGACCATCACCCTGGTCGCCCGCCATCTGCATGACCTGGGTGTAAAGCGCATCGTGGTCGCCAACCGCACCCTGGAGCGCGCGAGCATTCTGGCCGAACAGTTCGGTGCCCATGCGGTGTTGCTGTCGGATATTCCGGCAGAGCTGGTGCGCAGCGATATCGTCATCAGTTCCACTGCCAGCCAATTGCCGATTCTGGGTAAGGGTGCAGTGGAAAGCGCCTTGAAACTGCGCAAGCACAAACCCATTTTCATGGTGGATATCGCCGTTCCCCGCGACATCGAGCCAGAAGTCGGCGAGCTGGACGACGTTTACCTCTATAGCGTCGACGATCTCCACGAGGTGGTTGCCGAGAACCTCAAGAGCCGTCAGGGCGCAGCCCAGGCCGCCGAAGAGATGGTCTCGGTCGGTGCCGAAGACTTCATGGTCCGCCTGCGTGAATTGGCGGCGGTGGACGTGCTCAAGGCTTATCGTCAACAGAGCGAACGCCTGCGCGACGAAGAATTGCAAAAGGCCCAGCGCATGCTGGCCAATGGCAGCAGTGCCGAAGAGGTGCTGGTGCAACTGGCTCGCGGGCTGACCAACAAACTGTTGCACGCACCGAGCGTGCAATTGAAAAAGCTTTCTGCCGAAGGTCGCCTGGATGCGTTGGCGATGGCCCAGGAACTCTTTGCCCTCGGTGAGGGCTCATCGGATAGCTTTTCGGATAAAAAACCGCAATGAAAGCGTCACTGCTCAATAAGCTGGATATACTCCAGGACCGTTTCGAGGAATTGACTGCCCTGCTGGGCGACGGCGAGGTCATTTCCGATCAGAACAAGTTCCGCACCTATTCCAAGGAGTACGCGGAAGTCGAACCGATCGTAGGCACCTATAAAGAACTGCTGAAAGTGCAGGACGACCTCGAAGGCGCCCAGGCACTGCTCAAGGACAGCGACCCGGACATGCGTGAAATGGCCGTGGAAGAAGTCCGCGAGGCCAAGGAACGCCTGGTCACGCTTGAAGCCGACCTGCAGCGCATGCTGCTGCCCAAGGACCCGAACGACGGGCGCAACGTGTTTCTCGAAATCCGTGCCGGCACCGGCGGCGACGAGGCAGCGATTTTCTCTGGTGACCTGTTCCGCATGTATTCGCGCTACGCCGAGCGCCGTGGCTGGCGAGTGGAGATCCTCTCGGAAAACGAGGGTGAACACGGCGGCTATAAAGAGGTGATTGCCCGGGTCGAGGGCGACAACGTCTACGGCAAGCTGAAATTCGAATCCGGCGCGCACCGCGTGCAGCGGGTTCCGGCGACCGAATCCCAGGGCCGCATCCACACGTCGGCCTGCACCGTGGCGGTGTTGCCCGAGCCGGACGAGCAGGAAGCCATCGAGATCAACCCGGYCGACCTGCGCGTCGATACCTATCGCTCCTCTGGCGCCGGTGGCCAGCACGTCAACAAGACCGACTCGGCGATCCGCATCACGCACTTGCCATCCGGCATCGTGGTCGAGTGCCAGGAAGAACGTTCACAGCACAAGAACCGCGCCCGGGCGATGTCCTGGTTGTCGGCCAAGCTGAACGATCAACAGACCTCCGCCGCGGCCAACGCCATCGCCAGTGAGCGCAAGTTGCTGGTTGGTTCCGGTGATCGCTCCGAGCGCATCCGCACTTATAACTTTGCCCAGGGCCGGGTCACCGACCACCGCGTCAACCTGACCCTGTATTCCCTCGACGAGATCCTCGCCGGCGGTGTAGAGGCGGTGATCGAGCCGTTGCTGGCCGAATACCAGGCCGATCAACTGGCAGCGATAGGTGAGTAAATGACGATCATTGCCAGTTTGTTGCGCGCCGCCGATTTGCCCGACTCGCCCACGGCGCGTCTGGATGCCGAATTGCTGCTGGCGGCGGCCTTGGGCAAGTCCCGCAGTTTCCTGCACACCTGGCCGGAGCGCATCGTGCCGAGCGAAGCGGCGCTGACGTTCGCCGAATATTTGCAGCGCCGCCGCAACGGTGAGCCGGTGGCCTATATCCTCGGCCAGCAGGGTTTCTGGAAGCTGGATCTGGAAGTGGCACCGCACACATTGATCCCGCGCCCGGACACCGAACTGCTGGTGGAGGCCGCGCTGGAACTGTTGCCGGCCACACCGGCTAAAGTACTCGACCTCGGCACCGGCAGCGGCGCGATTGCCCTGGCCCTGGCCAGCGAACGTCCGGCCTGGAGCGTCACTGCCGTGGACCGAATTCTGGAAGCCGTGGCCCTGGCCGAACGCAATCGCCAGCGTCTGCACCTGGGCAACGCCACCGTGCTGAGCAGCCATTGGTTCAGTGCCCTGGAAGGTCAGCGTTTTCAACTGATCATCAGCAATCCGCCCTACATCGCAGCGGCCGATCCGCATCTGGTTGAGGGCGATGTGCGCTTTGAACCGGCCAGTGCTTTGGTGGCCGGTGTCGACGGGCTCGAGGATCTGCGCCTGATCGTCGCCCAGGCGCCGGACCATCTGGACGCCGGCGGTTGGCTGATGCTCGAACACGGCTACGATCAGGCCGAGGCGGTCCGCGATTTGCTGCTGACCCGCGGATTTGAAGAAGTCCACAGCCGCACCGATCTGGGCGGTCACCAACGCATCAGTCTGGGGCGCCTGCCGTGCTGAATGATCAGGAGTTGCTGCGTTACAGCCGGCAGATTCTGCTGCAACACATCGATATCGACGGCCAATTGCGGCTCAAGGAAAGCCGCGTATTGATTGTCGGTCTTGGCGGCCTTGGCGCGCCAGTGGCGCTGTATCTGGCAGCCGCTGGTGTTGGCGAATTGCACCTGGCGGACTTCGATACGGTCGACCTGACCAACCTGCAGCGCCAGATCATTCACGACACCGACAGCGTCGGCATGTCCAAGGTCGATTCGGCAATCAAGCGCCTGAGCGCGATCAATCCCGAGATCCAGTTGATCGCTCATCGTGCGGCGCTGGATGAGGATTCCCTGGCCGCCGTGGTGGCGGGGGTGGATCTGGTCCTCGATTGTTCTGACAATTTTTCCACCCGTGAAGCGGTCAACGCCGCTTGCGTAACCGCCGGCAAACCGCTGGTCAGCGGCGCGGCGATTCGCCTCGAAGGGCAACTGTCGGTGTTCGATCCGCGTCGGCCGGAGAGTCCGTGCTACCACTGCCTATACGGGCACGGCAGCGAAGCCGAACTGACCTGCAGCGAAGCCGGCGTGGTCGGTCCGCTGGTGGGGCTGGTCGGCAGTCTGCAAGCGCTTGAAGCGCTGAAATTGCTGGCCGGATTCGGCGAGCCGCTGGTGGGGCGCCTGCTGTTGATCGATGCCTTGGGCACGCGCTTCCGTGAATTGCGGGTCAAGCGCGATCCGGGTTGCAGCGTCTGTGGGTCGAAACATGCGTGAAGCGCCGATTGGTGTGTTCGACTCCGGTGTCGGCGGGCTCTCGGTGCTAGCCGAGATCCAGTGCTTGCTGCCCAACGAGACGCTGATGTACGTCGCCGACTGCGGGAATATTCCCTATGGCGAGAAAACCCCGGAATTTATCCAGCAGCGTTGCAGCGTGATGGCCGACTTCTTTCAGCAACAGGGCGCCAAGGCCCTGGTGCTGGCCTGCAACACGGCGACGGTGGCTGGCGTCGCCGACTTGCGCCGTGACTATCCCGAATGGCCCATTGTCGGCATGGAGCCGGCAGTCAAACCGGCCGCCGCCGCAACCCGCTCCGGCGTGGTGGGGGTGCTGGCCACCACCGGCACCTTGCAGAGCGCCAAGTTCGCCGCATTGCTCGACCGCTTCGCCACGGACGTGAAAGTGATCACCCAGCCGTGTCCCGGTCTGGTTGAACTGATTGAAAACGGCGATCTGCGCAGTTCCGAGCTGCGTCAGCTGTTGGCCGGGTATGTCGAACCACTGCTGGCTGCCGGCGCGGACACCCTGATTCTCGGCTGCACCCATTACCCTTTTCTCAAGCCGATGCTGCGGCAGATGATCCCCGAGGACATCAGCCTGATCGATACCGGTGCCGCCGTCGCACGGCAACTCCAGCGGCTTTTGGTCGAAGGCGAGCTGCTCGCCGAGGGGCCTGCCCGAGAAGCGCAGTTCTGGACCAGCGCCGATCCGGTTCATTTCAGAAATATCTTGCCGATACTGTGGAATACGGCTGGCATTGTGCGAAGCTTCAACAGGTAAGAAAGTCCAAAGGAATCAAACGAAAAATTGGGGTGAGCTTCTGATAAATCGCCGATTTCCATAGCTTTGCAGGGTTGAGCAACAAAAAAAAACCATACGAAATTGTTCGGAAAGGGAAGTTTCTAATGAAGCGACTATTCTGTTTGGCCGCGATTGCGGCCGCATTAATGGGGCACACCTTTACCGCGCAGGCGGCTGGTGTGGAGTTCGCGGTTGGTCAGACCAGCGATTCGACCATGACGTATCGACTGGGCATGCAATTCGATTGGGACCAGAGCTGGTGGCAGAGTGACGTCGGTCGCGTGACCGGTTACTGGAGCGGCGCCTACACCTATTGGGAAGGCGACAAGACCTCGAGCAATAACAGCCTGTCGTTCTCTCCGGTGTTCGTTTACGAATTTGCCGGTCAGAACGTCAAGCCCTACGTTGAAGCAGGCATTGGCGTGGCGGTGTTCTCCAATACCCGACTCGAAGACAACAACATCGGCAGTGCCTTCCAGTTTGAAGACCGGTTCGGTTTTGGCCTGCGCTTCAACGGCGGCCATGAAGTCGGGATCCGTGCGACGCACTATTCCAACGCCGGGCTCGCCAGTTCCAACGACGGTGTAGAAAGCTACTCGCTGCATTACACGTTGCCGTTGTAATTGCATCCCCCTGTAGGAGCGAGGCTGCTCGCGATGACGGTGTGTCAGTTGCCAGCTTAGTTGGCTGACAGTCCGCAATCGCGAGCAGGCTCGCTCCTACAGGAGCTGTGTTGTTTTCCTGTTCAGCGATACGCCGTCGAAATCCCCTGGCGTTCGTCGATGCACTCCGGTGCGCCCATCTCGAATTCCCGGCAGATCAGCGGGCGTTTTTCGTAGATGGTGCACATCATCGTGTTGCGATCCAGTGCGGCACACCATCCGTCGTCCAGGCGCAGCATGACTTCCCCGCCCCAGTCATCGGTATCGATGAACCGTTCAGGCACACCCGTATCGGTGATCAGCATGACTTCGAGCTGGCAGCAGCAGGCTGCACAGGTCGAGCACGTGACCGCGGGTTCCGCGATTTGCGTATGGGGGATGGTTTTCATGGCGCGCAGTGTAAGGCAGTCGCCGGGTGCTGTGTGAAAGGTCTGACGGACGCTCAAGTATCGGAACGTCCGCGATACCGATGCCGATGGTGGCGATTTTCAGGGTTGATCCTTGATCGGTGGCTGGCTGCGCACCATGGGTTTGCCGATCTCCAGTTTCACTCGGTCCGGCCGTTTGGAGAGCGGCCAGAGGGCGGCCATGAACGCTGCCGGGAAAGCGATTTCCAGCGGGCGCTCCTTGAGTTTTTCGAAGATGTGCCGTGCGGCTTTCTCCACCGGCCAGCTCAAGGGCATGGGGAAGTCGTTTTTCGCCGTCAGCGGCGTTTCGACAAACCCGGGGCTGATCACTGTGAGTTCAATACCTTCCGGGGCCAGGTCGATGCGCAGGGATTCGAACAGATAACGCAGCCCGGCCTTCGAGGCGCCGTACGCTTCTGCCTTGGGCAGTGGCAGGTAAGTCACCGTACTGGCCATGGCTACCATGTGCGGTGCGGTGCCGGCACGCAGCAGGGGCAGGGCCGCTTCGATGCAATAGTTGCTGGCCAGCAGGTTGGTGCGCACGACATGCTCGACAATCGAGGCGTCGAACTGTTTGGCATCCACGTACTCGCAGGTGCCGGCATTGAGTATCACGGTGTCCAGCGAGCCCCAGTCCTCGGCAATCTGCTCGCCGATCTCGCGCACGGTCTGGCTGTTGGTCAGGTCTCCGGCGACCACCAGCACCTGTCCCGGATAACGTTGCGACAAGTCTTTGAGGGGGGCCACGATGCGCGAGCTGACGGCCAGGTGCGCACCGGTTTTCAGGATTTCTTCGGCCAGGGCGGCACCGATGCCGCTGCTGGCACCGGTCAGCCAGTATCGTCGTGCGAGTGCGCAACTCATCCCAATCTCCTTTTCAGCCAGGCAATTGCCCGGCCCAATACGGGTAAATATTCATAAAACAGAGCCCCGGCATCGAGGCAATCCCGGTAGCGGTAACTCATGACCCAATTGCGGTGTACTGCCGTGAGGGTAGATTTTTGAACGCCGTCAACGCGCGTGTACGGGAGGTACTCAAGTCGACGATCGGTGAGGGGTAATCCACAACACCGAACAGGCCGCCGAGATTGGCGGGGTTGTGCACTTCTCTTTTATTCAGCCCGGCCAGTTCCGGCAGCCATTGCTTGATGAACACGCCTTCGGGGTCGAATTTTTCCGACTGGTTCAGCGGGTTGAAAATCCGGAAGTAAGGCGCCGAGTCGGTGCCGGTGGAGGAACTCCACTGCCAGCCACCGTTGTTCGCCGCCAGGTCGCCATCGATCAGGTGACGCATGAAAAAGCGTTCGCCTTCGCGCCAGTCGATCAACAGGTTCTTGGTCAGGAACATCGCCACCACCATGCGCAGGCGGTTGTGCATCCAGCCGGTTGCCAGCAGTTGGCGCATGGCGGCGTCGATAATCGGCAAACCGGTACGCGCCTGTTGCCAAGCGGCCAGTTCTTCGGGGGCGTTGCGCCAGGCCAATGCTTCGGTTTCCGGACGAAACGCGCGGTGTCGGGAAACCCGAGGGTAGCCCACCAGGATGTGTTTGTAGAACTCGCGCCACAGCAGTTCGTTGATCCAGGTGACGGCGCCAGTCTTGCCACTTTCGAATTCACCTTGATTGCTGTTCAAGGCCGCGTGCAGGCATTGGCGCACAGAAATCACCCCGGCGACCAGATAGGCCGAGAGCTGACTGGTGCCGGGCTTCGCCGGGAAATCCCGTTCGCTTTGATAGCGCGCGATCTGCACATCGCTAAAGCTGTCGAGGCGATGCCAGGCTTTGGTTTCGCCCGCCGGCCACAGGTTGCGCAGGTTCTCATCGGGTGTTGCGAAGCCGTCGACACTCACGGGGATCGCATCGCTGGCAATGTTCAGCGGCGTTTGTTTGTGCGGCGCGCAGACCAGGCTGGGCAGCGAGCGGTGCAGTCGTTCGTAGCAGACTTTGCGGAACTGGCTGAAGACCTGAAAGTAAGTGCCGGTCCGGGTCAGCACGCTCCCGGGCTTGAACAGCAATTGATCGAGGTAGCGGCGAACTTCGATGCCTTCAGCCTTCAGCGTCTGGGTGACGGCTGCATCGCGACGGGATTCGTGGATGCCGTACTCTTCGTTGAGGTACACAGCGTCGATCTGCAACTGTCGGCACAGGTTCAGCAATACGCTGGGTGCGTCATCCCAGCGAGGTGCCAGGCGGACCAGCAGGGGAATGTTCAGTTGACCCAGTTCGCGGCTCAACTCGCGTAGGTTACGCAGCCAGAAGTCCACTTTGCAGGGCGCATCGTCGTGTTCCAGCCATTGTTCCGGGCTCAACAGAAATGCCGCCACGCACGGGCCGCGAGCCGCGGCAGCCGAGAGGGCGGTGTTGTCATGCAGGCGCAAGTCGCTGCGCAGCCAGATCAATTGCATGTTGGTATCCACGCGATTCATTTAAATCAGCCCGCGCTGAACGAGTGCCTGATGTGCCGACAACGGATTTTCGGCCAGGTACAAATCAGCGATCTCGGCAGTACTGACAGACAGCTCGGTGCGGTGGATGCATACCGTTGGTCCGGCAATCATTTTTGGGCAACTGACACCTTTGAAAAGTTTCGGCAGCTGCGCCGGATTCAGGGCTTTGCTTGAGTACAGCAGAATCCCACGGGGTTGCAGAAGTTCGACCGCCAATGCCAGTTCGCCGACCGGCAGTGGCCCGTCGAAGACTTCCACCGGGCAATCGGCGCTGCTGATCAGCCAGGCCGTTAGCCAAAGGTGCGGCTCCATGGGCAGGTCCGAGTGGTTGATCAGCAGCAGCGGCGCGGTGCACAACTGACGATTGTTATGGTAGATGCGTGCACCGAACTTGCTACGCAGCCAGGCACAAAAAAAGCCCCGCTCCATCTGCGCACCGAACTGGCCTTGCCAGCGTTGCTCCAGAGCGGCCAGCAAGGGCATCAGCAACTGTTCGCACAGGGTTCGCGGCGGATACAACGCCATCGCCTGATTGACGCTGTCATCCAGGGCGCGCTCCTGCAATCCGCTGACCGCCTGCAGCAACGTTTGCAGCAAGGCGTGCCAATCGTTGTCGACGGACTCGCTGAAGGCTTGCGGCGTGTCGAGCAGTTGCTTGACCTGGCTGACGGCAACGCCACGGTTGAGCCAGGTGAGAATGGCCTGGATGCGTTGTACATGGTCGGCCGAGAACAACCGATGCCCCTTGGGTGTGCGTTGCGGCACGATCAGACCGTAGCGCCGCTCCCAGGCGCGCAAGGTCACGGCATTGACGCCGGTTTGCCGCGCCACTTCTCGGATCGGCAGCCAGCCTTCGTCCAACGCCTTTTCAAAGTCATCGCCGAGGTCTTCGCGGGCGCTGGTGTCGAGTTTTTTTTTCATCAGATGGCGTTTCGCAGGCTGAGGTTTTCCGGGTGCGGTTGCAGGTAAACCTGCTGTGCGATGTACGGATCGGGGTGTTGGCGAAAGTGATGCTTGAGCAGCGTCAGCGGCACCACCAGCGGCACGATACCCAGGCGGTATTGGCTGATTACGTGCTGCACTTCCTGCTTGTCTTCGCCGCTGATGGCCTGTTTCAGGTAGCCGCTGAGGTGTTGCAGGACGTTGGTGTGAGTGCGGCGAGTGGCGCATTTTTTCAGCGCCGACATCAGTTCGCTGAAATAGCGGGGGCCCAGTTCCTGCGGATCGGTTTTGCCCATGTTGCCCAGCAGATTGCCCAGGGTTTTGTATTGCACCGGGTTGTGGGCCATCAGCAGGTATTTGTAGCGCGAGTGAAAGCCCGTGAGACCGTGCCGGGTCATGCCCTCTTGACGTAGCTGCTGCCAGGCGCTGTAGGCGAACACCCGGGTGAGGAAGTTTTCCCGCAGCACCGGATCGTTGAGCCGGCCGTCTTCCTCCACCGGCAAGTCCGGGTGCCGCAGGCAGAAGGCCCGGGCGTAGATCCCGTGCCCGCCAATATCCGCCCGTGCGCCGTTGGCGTGGTAGACCTTGACCCGCTCCAGGCCACAGGACGGGGAATTTTGCATGAAGATGTAGCCGCAGATATCCCCCAACTGCGCTGCCATGTCCCGGCCGTAGGTGGCCAACGGTTGTGTCACGTTAAGCTTGTGGTCGAGGGTGCCCACGGCTTCGGGTTGATCTGCGCTGCCCACTAGCCGAATCGGTTGGCGGGGCACGCCCAGGCCGATGGCCACTTCCGGGCAGACCGGGATGAAATCGAAGTAATCAGTGAGGGTGCGGCTGCACAACCGCGATTCCTTGTGCCCGCCGTTGTAGCGCACGTCGAGCCCCATCAGGCAGGCGCTGATGGCGATTTTCGGTTTGGCGTGGGCGTGGGACATCGGAGCACCTCGAATCTGAACCGGTGCAGACGGTCGAGTCTGTACAGGATAACTTCATCATAGATTCGAAGTTGTACAAGTCAAATGTTGTGTATAAGTATTGTGGCGGGCTGCTGTCCATGGCGACAGCAGCGATTTGCTCGGGTTGATGCCTTTGCTTACTGCAGGTGTTCATGCAAGCGGCGAGCGGCTTCCTGACCGCTGAGCCAGGCCCCTTCGACGCGCCCGGACAGGCACCAGTCGCCACAGGCATACAGCCCCAGGTCTGCATCGGCCAGGGTGCCCCATTCGTGACTGCTGGCGGGGCGGGCGTAGAGCCAGCGGTGGGCGAGGCTGAAGGTCGGTGCGGGCATGGAATCGTGCAGCAGTTCGGCGAAGGCGCCATGCAGTTGTTCGATCACGGCTTCCTTGGACAGGTCAATGTGCTGGCGACTCCAGGCGCTGGTTGCGTGCAGCACCCAGGTGTCGAGAGTGTTGTCACGCCCGGGTTTGCTGCGGTTGCGAGCCAGCCAGTCGAGGGGGCTGTCCTGCACGAAGCAGCCTTCCATGGGCGTTTCCAGCGGCGTTTCGAAGGCGAGGGCGATGGCCCAGGTCGGGTCCATTTTCACCCCGGCGGCGGCACCGGCGAGTTTCGGCGCAGATGCCAGCAAAGCCGTGGCCTGCGGGGCTGGCGTGGCGATGACCACGTGGCTGAACGGTCCGTGGGTGAAGCCCTCGGCGTCCTGCAGATGCCAGTGTTCTTCACCGCGATAGACCTCGGTGATCCGGCAGGCGAAATGCACTTCAAGTTCACCAAGCAGGGCGCGGGTGATGGCGCTCATATGCGGCGTGCCGACCCAGCGGGTCTGCTCGTCTGGCGACAGGTTAAGCTGGCCACCATGGTAGGTGTACAGCTGCGGCGTCCACTCGGCAACCCAGCCCTTGGCCTGCCAGCGCTGGACTTCGGTGACAAAGCGACGGTCACGGGCGGTGAAATACTGCGCACCCATGTCCAGAGCGCCCGCATCGCTGCGTTTGCTCGACATGCGCCCGCCACTACCGCGGCTTTTATCGAACAGTTGAACCACATGCCCGAGGTCAGTCAGGGCCTGGGCGGCGGAGAGTCCGGCAATGCCGGTGCCAATGATTGCGATAGGTACAGTCATAGGTGCCTCGTTTACCTTTCTGTACAGACTACGCCGGGGTTCAAACCTGTACAATATTGTTTGTTGGTATAACTTTTAGCGTTCTCGTTCTGACAGCTTGGCCTATTGTTAAACATAGAGCCTGCTCGATACCAAAGATCCCTGCTTATAAAAATAGACTAATGGACAGGGTAAAACGCCACGCGAGGAAGAAGTCATGCACATATTGCTGACCGGCGGTACTGGTTTGATAGGACGTCAGCTTTGCCGGCACTGGTCGGGTCAGGGATATCGCCTGACAGTCTGGAGTCGCCAGCCTGAAAAAGTCGCGAAAACATGTGGTACCCAAGTGCGTGGAATTGCCCGGCTGGAGGATCTGGGGCAGGAGCCAGTGGATGCGATCGTCAATCTGGCCGGAGCGCCGATTGCCGACCGACCCTGGACGCACAAGCGAAAAGCCTTGTTGTGGAGCAGTCGCATCACGCTCACCGAAACCCTGCTGGCGTGGCTCGAAAGTCGCGAGCAGAAACCCCGGGTCCTGATTTCCGGTTCAGCTGTCGGCTGGTATGGCAACGGCGGCGAGCGTGAACTGACCGAGGATTCGGGGCCGATCAGTGAAGACTTCGCCAGCCAGTTATGCATCGCCTGGGAGGAGACTGCACAGCGGGCCGAAGCGATGGGCATTCGCGTCATTCACATCCGTACCGGGTTGGTGCTGTCGGCGGAGGGTGGCTTTTTGTCGCGGCTGTTACTGCCGTTCAAACTGGGTCTGGGAGGGCCCATCGGCAACGGCCGGCAGTGGATGCCGTGGATTCATATCGACGATCAAATCGCCCTGATTGATTTTCTTCTGCATCGCAACGAGGCCAGCGGTCCCTATAATGCGTGCGCGCCCAAACCGGTGCGCAACCGCGAGTTTGCCAAGACGCTGGGTAGCGTACTGCATCGCCCGGCGTTCATGCCGATGCCGGCCTTCGTATTGAAGGTGGGGCTGGGTGAGTTGTCCTTACTGTTGCTGGGCGGCCAGCGCGCCACCCCGGTGCGTTTGTTACAGGCTGGTTTCACTTTTAAGTTCATGGATTTGCGCGCGGCTCTGGACGATCTGTCCAGTCGCCTTTGAAATAGGACGTTGCATGACTGATCACGCGTTGCTTCTGGTCAACCTGGGCTCACCTGCCTCCACCTCGGTGGCGGATGTGCGCAGCTACCTCAACCAATTTCTGATGGACCCGTACGTGATCGACCTGCCATGGCCGGTTCGACGCTTGCTGGTGTCGCTGATCCTGATTAAGCGTCCCGAGCAGTCGGCCCATGCTTATGCCTCGATCTGGTGGGACGAGGGCTCGCCGCTGGTGGTACTCAGCCGTCGTTTGCAACAAGCCATGACCATCCAGTGGCACCACGGCCCGGTCGAACTGGCCATGCGCTATGGCGAGCCGTCGATCGAATCGACACTGATGCGCATGGTCGGCGCAGGGCACAAGCGGATTACGCTGGCGCCGCTTTATCCACAGTTCGCCGACAGCACCACCACCACGGTCATCGAGGAAGCCAAACGCGTGGTACGCGAGAAAAACCTCAACGTGCAATTGTCGGTTCTTCAACCTTTCTACGATCAACCGGAATACCTCGATGCGCTGGTCGCCACGACGCGGCCGCATTTGCAGCAGGACTACGATCATTTATTGATGAGTTTTCATGGATTGCCGGAGCGGCATCTGAAGAAGCTCAACCCCGGTCACAGCTTCGAAGGGGGCGGCGATTGCTGCGCCGGGGCGCCACCTGAGGTGGTCGCCACCTGTTATCGCGGTCAGTGCCTGCGTACGGCGGCAGAGTTTGCCAAGCGCATGGGGTTGCCGGAGGGCAAGTGGTCGGTGTCGTTCCAGTCGCGTCTGGGACGCGCCAAATGGATCGAGCCCTACACCGAAGCGCGCCTTGATGAGTTGGCCAAAAGCGGCGTGAAAAAGATTCTGGTGATGTGCCCGGCGTTCGTTGCCGATTGTATCGAGACCCTGGAAGAAATCGGAGATCGCGGCAAGGAGCAATTCCGCGCAGCAGGGGGAGAGGAGTTGGTGCTGGTACCGTGCCTTAACGATGACCCGCGTTGGGCTCGGGCGTTGAGTGCGTTGTGCGAGCGTGCGCCGTTGGTGCTTTAAAAGCTTCGTCGGCAAGCCGGCTCCTACAGGTTTTGCATAGAACTTGTAGGAGCGGGCTTGCCCGCGAATGCTATCTGACTGGCAACAAAGATCTCAGGTCTTCATCCAATCAGATCAGCGGCTCATTCGCCTTCTTGTGCTTCCAGCTGTCATTGCCCGGCAGGATCAGGTTCAAGCCAATCGCCACCACCGCACACAGCGCAATGCCTTTGAGGCCGAAATCGTCCGGCCCGGTGCCGGTGCCGATCAGCACGCCGCCGATCCCGAACACCAGGGTCACCGAAACAATCACCAGATTGCGCGCCTCGGCCAGATCGATCTTGTGGCGGATCAGCGTGTTCATCCCCACCGCCGCAATCGAACCGAACAACAGGCAGAGAATCCCGCCCATCACCGGTACCGGAATGCTTTGCAGCAGCGCACCGAACTTGCCGATAAACGCCAGGCTGATGGCGAAGATCGCCGCCCAGGTCATGATTTTCGGGTTGTAGTTCTTGGTCAGCATCACCGCGCCGGTTACTTCGGCGTAGGTGGTGTTGGGCGGGCCGCCGAACAGACCGGCCGCCGTGGTGGCAATGCCGTCGCCGAGCAGGGTGCGGTGCAGGCCAGGCTTCTTCAGGTAATCGCGACCGGTCACGCTACCCACGGCAATCACGCCGCCGATGTGTTCGATGGCCGGAGCCAGGGCTACCGGAACGATGAACAGGATCGCCTGCCAGTTGAATTCCGGCGCGGTGAAGTTCGGGATGGCGAACCATGGTGCCGCTGCAATCTTCGCGGTATCGACCACGCCGAAGTAGAACGCCATGCCGAAACCGACCAGCACGCCAGAGATGATCGGCACCAGGCGAAAGATGCCCTTGCCGAACACCGCGACGATCAGCGTGGTCAGCAGCGCGGGCATCGAGATCATCATTGCCGTCTGGTAGTGAATCAGCTCGCTACCGTCGCCAGCCTTGCCCATGGCCATGTTGGCGGCAATCGGTGCCATGGCCAGGCCGATGGAGATGATTACCGGGCCGATCACCACAGGCGGCAGCAGGCGGTCGATGAAACCGGTGCCTTTGATCTTCACCGCGAGGCCGAGGAAGGTGTAGACAAAACCCGCCGCCATCACACCGCCCATGGTCGCGGCGAGGCCGAATTGGCCCTTGGCGAGAATGATCGGGGTGATGAATGCAAAGCTCGATGCCAGGAACACCGGCACCTGACGCCCGGTGACGATCTGGAACAGGATCGTCCCCAGGCCGGCCGTGAACAGCGCCACGTTCGGGTCAAGGCCGGTGATCAGCGGCATCAACACCAGGGCGCCGAAGGCCACGAACAGCATCTGTGCGCCGGACAGCACCGTGCGCCAGAGCGGATCGTTGAACTCTTGCTGCATGCTCACGCGTCCTTCTGCTTGGTGCCGAAGATCTTGTCACCGGCGTCGCCAAGCCCTGGGATGATGTAGCCGTGTTCGTTCAGTTTTTGATCAATGGAAGCGGTGTAGATGATCACGTCCGGGTGAGCTTTCTCTACGGCGGCGATGCCTTCTGGCGCGGCGACCAGCACCATGGCGCGGATGTCCTTGCAGCCGGCTTTTTTCAGCAGGTCGATGGTGGCGACCATCGAGCCGCCGGTGGCGAGCATCGGGTCGATGATCATTGCCAGGCGTTCGTCGATTTCCGGCACCAGTTTTTCCAGGTAGGTGTGGGCTTCGAGGGTTTCCTCGTTACGGGCCACGCCGACGGCACTGACTTTGGCGCCCGGGATCAGACTGAGTACGCCTTCGAGCATGCCGATGCCGGCACGCAGGATTGGCACCACGGTGATTTTCTTGCCAGCGATTTTCTCGACCGATACGGTGCCGCACCAGCCTTCGATATCGTAGGATTCCAGCGGCAGGTCTTTGGTAGCTTCATAGGTCAGCAGGGCGCCGACTTCCTGAGCGAGCTCACGGAAATTCTTCGTGCTGATGTCTGCGCGGCGCATAAGGCCAAGTTTATGACGGATCAGCGGGTGGCGGATCTCATGAATGGGCATGGGGAAAGGCTCCGGCGGCGGGCAAAAAAACCGGCCTAGATTAATCTATCCGAGGGTGTTGTCCTATAGACATACAGTACGTTAGTCCACAAAGGCTTGATCTGGCCTCGCTTGATGCGTACCTTTGCCCGCTTTTCCGAATCCGTCCCTCCCCTCAAACCCCCTGGAGAGCGCCATGTCCGCTGATCTCGAGCATATCCGTCAAATCATGCGAGAGGCTGACTGCCTGTACACCGAAGCTGAAGTCGAGGCGGCCATCGCCCGCGTCGGTGCACAAATCAACGATCAACTGGCGGACAGCAATCCGGTGGTGTTCTGCGTGATGAACGGCGGGCTGATTTTCTCCGGCAAGCTGCTGACCTATTTGCACTTCCCGTTGGAAGCGTCCTACCTGCACGCCACCCGCTATCGCAACGAAACCAGCGGCGGTGACCTGTTCTGGAAAGCCAAGCCGGAAGTGTCCTTCATCGACCGTGATGTGCTGATCATCGACGACATCCTCGACGAAGGTCACACCCTGGGCGCGATCATCGACTTCTGCAAACACGCTGGCGCACGTAAAGTGCACACCGCTGTGCTGATCGACAAAGACCACGACCGCAAGGCCCGTCCGGACCTCAAGGCCGATTTCGTCGGTCTGCCGTGCATCGATCGCTACATCTTCGGTTACGGCATGGACTACAAAGGCTACTGGCGTAACGCCAACGGGATTTTCGCCGTTAAAGGAATGTAAGACATGGATACGCCTCGCTTTCTGGATCAGACCTTGTTCGCCGAGCTGGCCGGGAAAGCCGCGGCCAATCCTCGTGGGCGCCAGCATCACAACTTCCATCAGATGGAAGACGCATGCCATCGCATGGCGGTGGGGTTGCAGCCGTCCACGTATATCCCGCCTCACCGGCATTTGGGCGACAACAAGGCCGAAACCCTGTTGGTCCTCAAGGGCCGGCTGGGCGTGTTGATCTTCGATGAGACCGGTGCGGTGCTGAGCAAGACCGTGCTGCAGGCCGGTGGCGACTGTGTTGGTGTGGACCTGCCAACCGGTGTGTTTCACGGTTTGGTGGTGCTGGAGGCCGACAGCCTGATGTTCGAATGCAAGGCTGGTCCTTACCGTCCGGTCGGTGAAGGTGAGCTGRCACATTGGGCGCCGCGCGAAGGCGAGCCCGGTGTTGCCGAGTATCAGGCCTGGATGCGCGCGCATTTCGATTAGGATCAAAAGATCGCAGCCTGCGGCAGCTCCTATAGGGGTTTGATGTACACCCTGTAGGAGCTGCCGCAGGCTGCGATCTTTTGCTTTGAAACCCATGGTAGAGTGCCCGGCCCCATTTCGGAGCCTGCCATGAGCCCTTTTATCCGCAGCTGCGCCGCCCTGTTGCTGACCCTCAGCTTGCCCTTGGCTGCCGCGCCGGCGCCCATGCACAGTCAATTCCTGCCGCCGGACGATCTCGCTCTGCGCGATGCCGACCCCGAACAGCAGCAACTGATGCAAGTCACCGATTATTCGGTGGTGGTCGGTGCCCAGCGTCAATCCAATCAACAGCCGATTCCGGTCACGTCGCCTTTAATGATTCGTCTCAAGGGCAAATCCCTGAACAAGGGCGCCACCATCAGTCAGGTGCTGGTCAACTTCGATGGTGAAAGCAAAAGCCTGAAGAAGCCGGTCTACGACGATAAGAGCAAAACCCTGACCCTCTATTACCCGCTCGCTCAATACCGCGTGGTGATCGATTTGCTGCGCAATGACACGGTGTATTGCCAGTTTCTCAGCTACGCCAATGGGCATGTTTGGGCCGATCTGCACACCGGCAGCACTCGTCCGCGTTGAGCCCTGTGCCTGCGCGGGGGTAAACTGCCCGCCCCGTGTAATGTCTGCGAGCTGGAGTCGGCAATGCGTAAAGATAAAAAACAAGTGATTGGTGACGAGATCGGCGATGAGCAGATCAAATTGTTCCTCGATTTCGAGCCGGTCGACGCGACTTCCCCGTCCCTGCACAAACTGGTCAAGGCCTACCGTGGCCTGCGCATCGACGATTTCGAGCGTTTCCTGACGTTCTTCGTCGAAGCGGGTTACGACGTGAATGGCAAGGATGAGCACGGCAATGACTTCGTTGCCCTGATCAAGGATCAGCGCAATGCCGCCGAGTACATCGAGCTGATCAACAAGGCTCGCGGTTAAGATCTTTTAAAGGCACAAAAAAACGCCCCGCTCTCAATGAGGACGGGGCGTTTTTTATGCAGCCGAATCAAGCGTAGCTTTCGGTCTCGCTGCTGGCTTCAACCAGTTCCAGAGCAACGTTGTTCTGCGAGTTAATCTTGCGATACAGCGCAGCGTCGGTTTCCAGAACCTTTTCCCGGGCCGGGAAGATTTCGGCCAGTTTGGTGGCCCATTCGCCCTTGGCTTTGCTCGGGAAGCATTTTTCGATCAGCTCAAGCATGATCGAAACGGTCACCGAGGCACCAGGCGAAGCGCCGAGCAGTGCCGCCAGGGAACCGTCCTTGGCCGCGACCAGTTCGGTACCGAATTGCAGGATGCCGCCTTTTTTCGGGTCTTTCTTGATGATCTGCACCCGTTGGCCGGCCACTTCCAGGCGCCAGTCTTCGGCTTTCGCTTGCGGGTAGAAGCGACGCAGGGATTCCAGGCGCTGCTCCATCGATTGCATCACTTCGCTGACCAGGTACTTGGTCAGGTCCATGTTGTTTTTCGCCACGGACAGCATCGGACCGATGTTGCCGGCGCGAACCGACATCGGCAGGTCCATGAAGGAACCGTGCTTGAGGAACTTGGTGGTGAAACCGGCGTACGGTCCGAACAGCAGGGATTTCTTGCCGTCGACCACACGGGTGTCCAGGTGCGGCACGGACATCGGTGGCGAGCCTACGGCAGCCTGGCTGTAGACCTTGGCCTGGTGGTGCTTGACCACTTCCGGGTTGTCGCAGCGCAGCCATTGGCCACTGATCGGGAAACCGCCGAAGCCTTTGCTCTCTTCGATGCCCGAAGCCTGCAGCAATGGCAATGCCGCGCCGCCAGCACCGAGGAAGACGAACTTGGCATCGACTTCACGGCTGTTACCGCTGTTGACGTCCTTGATGCTGACAGTCCAGCCGCCGTTGCTGCGTTTGAGGCCGGTCACGCGCTTGCAGTACTTGACCTGGGCATCGGGGGCGCTGGTCAGGTGCTTGAGCAACTGGTTGGTCAGGGCGCCGAAGTTGACGTCGGTGCCATTGATCACGCGGGTCGCGGCGAGGGTTTCGCCAGGATCGCGGCCAGGCATCATCAGAGGCATCCACTCGGCCATTTTGGCCTTGTCTTCGGTGTATTCCATGTCGGCGAAGGCGTGGTGCTTGCTCAGCACCTTGAAGCGTTCCTTGAGGAAGGACACGCCGCTGTCGCCCTGCACGAAACTCAGGTGTGGCACCGGGCTGATAAACGATTTGCACGAGCCGAACGTGCCTTTTTTGGTCAGGTACGACCAGAACTGCTTCGACACCTCGAACTGGGTGTTGATGTGCACGGCTTTCTTTATGTCGACGGCGCCATCGGCTGCCTGCGGCGTGTAGTTGAGCTCACACAGCCCGGCGTGACCGGTACCGGCGTTGTTCCACGGGTTGGAACTCTCCGCGGCACCGGAATCCATCAGCTCGACGACTTCCAGCTTGATCGCGGGGTCGAGCTCTTTGAGCAGTACTGCAAGGGTGGCACTCATGATGCCGGCCCCAACCAGTACTACGTCGACTGCTTCGTTATGCGCCATTTAACGCGTCTCCAAAATCTGCAGCACCAAATTGTCGGCATGGCTGCCAGGAGTGACGGGGCGTGTCAGTGTTGCCCCAGGTACCCATGGCAGGATCGCCATGTCCGAATCTTCGCAATTTATCGCAACTTCGACGGACGCTACCTGCCGTGCCTATGAGCCATATGAACTCATTTCAGCGCGCGGGAGGCAATTCGACTTATGGTCGATACATCCGTTTGTGCAACCAAATCCGTAGCGGACAGGCTTCAGGCTCCGGTGTTCGAGGAATACTCGGTCCTGTGTCGTTGGGCTGTTGTAGACGCTAATGGTGCATGTTCAGACGCAAAACTATTCATTTGCTCGCCACACTCTTGTGAAGTTGTGAAAACCCGTTTTTTTCACGCTCTTTTGAAGACGTGAACCTCAAAAAGGGCTGTCCCAGCCTGGCACCGTGCCCGGATGAAATTGCCGCCATGGGATGCAAGGCAGGCAAAACGGGCAGACAACTCAGTGACCGAGCGTAATGACAGCTCTGCAGATTCGCGAAAAGTGGAGGTTTTGCTCAACAAAACAGCAAGCGCGCCAGCTTCACTCGATCTGTGTGGGCGGCTCTCTGTGGGCGGTGCGGGGTGTCAATACAAGCGCATTGACGATGCTGCGAGGCCCGATCAGGAGACGTCCTTATAATCGGGGGGAGATTGTATCTAAGAAACGCAGGGAAATGGTCGTGTTTAATGACTTTTATTAGGTGTTTGGTCAGGTCGTCATCAGTTGCTGTGCTCGCGAGCGTGGCTGTTGCTGCCGGGAAACGACGCGGGCGCCGGCAGGCAGCGGTTGATTCAGCCAGTTCAGGCGGATCTCTTCGATTTCAACCCAGCCATCGCCCATAGGCTGGAGGCTACACTGCTTGAAGGCTTGGCAGTGGCCGTTGCGGTCGAGCAGGGCGAAGCAGCGATGCAGTGGACGTGGCGCGAACAGAGAGATCAGATGGCGCATGGTGAAGTACCGTGTGGGTGACTACTGAGAAGATAGCCTGTAGGCGATTACATTCAAGTGTATGAGTGGTGACACCTGTGTGACAGGAACCGCATCCCCCAGGGGTTGTCAGAGATTTCATCAAACGCTGTGAGGTGCTGGTTCCCTGCAGTGGCGCACCGCTATACTGCTGGCCTGTTTGTGCCTGATTCTGGAGAGAAGAGCATGTTGCAACGCCTGTTGTTCGGTTTGATCACTGTGACCAGTTTGACCCTGGTTGGCTGCGCCCACAGCCCGCAACAACTGAGCCCGGAACCCAAGCTGACCGCCCAGTTGGCCCCGGTCGGCCATGGCCAGCCTGTCGTGGTGCGCGTAGTGGACGGTCGTCCGTCGCCGACGCTGGGTACCCGTGGCGGCCTGTATCCGGAGACCAGCGCGATCACCGTGCAGGGCGCGCAGATCCTGCCGAAGCTGCAGGCCCAGGCTGAAGCCGCCGTGCGGCTGTTGGGCTTTACCCCGACGAACAACGCCATGAATGCACCGCAACTGACCGTGACCCTGGCGGAGTTGAAGTACCAGTCGCCCAAGGAAGGCATGTACGTGACCGAAGCCACCATCGGCGCGACGTTCCGCTCCGATGTACAGAACGCCAACCGTCGCTACAGCGGCCGTTATGGTTCGTCCCTGGACCAGCGCTTCGGTATGGCGCCGAACCAGGAAACCAACACCAAGCTGGTCAGCGATGTGCTCAGTGATGCGTTGACCCGCCTGTTCAAGGACCCGACCGTGGGTCAGATTCTCGGCGAGTAATGCGAGCCATGTAGGAGCTGCCGAAGGCTGCGATCTTTTGATCTTGATCTTCGGCGGCTCCAGGCCTTAAAAAACAAAATCAAAAGATCGCAGCCTGCGGCAGCTCCTACAGGGCGTGGTGTCAGGCGGCCTGTGAGTAAAAATCCAGCACACTCACACCCGTCAGCAAATCCGTTTCCGGCAAATCCGCATGTTGATGCCCGCCCAGGGCGCAATACACCAGCCAATGGCGATCCTGAACGTTGAAAGCGAGGCTGCCGACGAGGGCTTGCTGTTCGTCGCTGGGGCTGATGAGGTAAAGACGATCCTGGTTTTCGGCGTGGAGCATGACGTAGTCCCTGTCGGTTTCGAGGCGCGCATGGTCGCCGATACAGATGACGAAGCCGTGACGCAGGACAGCCATTGATCAATTACTTCGTTATTTGTCGGAAACAGAGGGCAGGCGCGCAGGCTTTCGGTAGAATCCGCGCCGCGGTCGCCGGTCCGGCACCTGCCACCTGTTTGACTTGAGGTTTGTGATGTCGCTGCACTTGATGACGCTGTTTACCGCCCATCCCGCCAAATTGATCAATCTGCTGGCCTTGCTCTTTGCCTTCCCGGGCGGCTGGCTGCTGCACGCCACCCGTCGCCGCGAACTGCGCGCGATGGCCAGTTTGCAGGTGCAGCGGCAGAGCAGCTCCAATGTAGAGCCCGCGCTGGACTGGGCGACCTTGCGCAAGAACCGGTTTTTCTACATCTTCGGTTTTGCCTGCATGGGGATGGCGCTGCTGGTTTCCTGGGTCAGTACTCAGGTCTAGAGCTTTATTGAAGCCAAAGATCTTGCAAAAAACGGCGCTCGCAAGCGCCGTTTTTTGTATCTGGCCGAAACCGCTTACAGCGGCAACCCTGCCTTCACCCGGTACTGATTGCGCACCGGCGTCGCATATTGCAGCACCAGGAACGGACGATGCTCTTCAGGGCAGGCGTCCAGGCGGCGTTGCCATTCTTCCTGGGCCTTGGCGAGTTCCTCGGCCGGGAACACTTCGGCGGCTTTTGGCACCTGCAACTGCGTATCGGCGTCTTTCCACTGTGCGTACGCCAGGTAGTGCACCGGGAACAAGCGATAGCCGCTGAGGATTTGCTTGTCCATCTCGACCGCCAACTGCTTGGTGTCTTCGAACAGTTCGCTGATCGGCGCGGCAAAGTTCACATGCACCCGACCCTTGTAGCCGGTGATGCCCTTGGCGATGCTTACGTCATCCTCGCCGGGCACCTTGGTGTAGCTGCCGGTGGTGGCGCGGATGTAAAGCTCGCGGGCCTTGGCCTGATCGCAGGGGTCGTATTCGTAGCTGATCGACACCGGGGTCAGGTTCAGCGACTGGATGACCTCGCCGAACGGCTCGTCCTTGCGGCTCATGTGGAACATCTTGAGGATCGCCGATTCGGTACGGTCGTCACCGTCCTTGGCGCGGCCCTCGGCCTGGGCAATCCAGATCGAGGCGCAATCGTTGCGGATCGAATGGTTGATGTACGCCGACAGCAATTGATAGGCCGCCATTTTCTCCCGGCGACCGCTGATCGAGCGGTGCACGATGAAGCTCTTGTTCAGGCGCATCAGGTCGCTGACGAAAGGCTTTTGCAGCAGGTTGTCGCCAATGGCGATGCGCGGGGTCGGCAGGCCGGCGTGGTACACGGCATAGTTGACGAAGGCCGGGTCCATCACGATATCGCGGTGGTTGGCGATAAACAGGTAGGCATTGCCGGACTTGAATTGCTCCACCCCGGTATAAGTGACACCGTCGGTGGCGCGCTCGATGGTGTGGTCGACGTAAACCTCGACTTTGTCCTGTAACGTGGCCACGGAGGTAATGCCGGCAAACTCACGGCGCAACCGATGGGCTATAAGAGGTTTGAGTGCCCAGCCTAAAGCGCCGGCGAAACGCGGGAAGCGGAAGTGGGTGAGGATATCTAGAAACGCCTTGTCGCCGAGCAGTCGTGCCAGCACTGCCGGGACTTCACTGTCGTCGTAAGGTCGGATGGCATCGAATTCGCCCATCATGCTCTCTTGTTAGAAACGGCTAGGGTAAGTAAAGGTTCTGATCGAAAACCGGCGGGGCACGGTCTGAAAAAGTAGCCAGACAAAAATAGCCCTGCAAATAGACCGGCGATTATACGCACAAGTCACCTGGGAGACCGCGATGCTGGAAACTGCGCAATATGAATGTCCGTATTGTGGTGAGGAAGTCGAGACCACCCTGGATCTGTCCGGCGGGGATCAGACGTATATTGAAGACTGTCAGGTGTGCTGCCGGCCGATAACCTTCGTGTTGCAGGTTCATGAAGAGGAATGGCATCTCGAAGTGTTCAGTGAAAACGACTGAGGGGCATGTATGCAACGCATCTACGATCCGGAGAACCTGATGGAAGGCGAATTGCTGCAAGGCATGCTCGCCAGCGAGGGCATCGAGGCGCATCTGGTGGGCCGTGATTTGCTCGGCGGCTCCGGGGAGTTGCCGATCTATGGCCTGCTCGGGTTGTCGGTCGAGAACGATCAGGCCGAATACGCCCGCGAGCTGATCACCGCGTACAATGCCGCGCTGCCGCTGTCCGGCGATGAACCGGACAGCTTTCCCGGCACGCTGGTCTGTTAGGCTGGCGTTCGTTTGATCAAGAGCCGTGTTGCCCCATGTGTGGACGTTATGCCCTGTTTCGCTGGAACCCCGCCTTCGCGGCGCTGCCCGGTTTTCCCGCCGACCAGCAGGCGCAGTGGAACATCTCCCCCAATGATTCGGTGTTGATGCTGCGGGCCGAACCTGACGGCCAGCGCACGCTGGCCCGCGCCCGCTGGGGCCTGACGCCGCCCTGGCTGACCGATCTGTCCCGCACCCCAGCCCACGCCCGCGCCGAAACCGTTGCCGAACAGCCAATGTTTCGCCAGGCCTTGCGCGAGCGCCGCTGCCTGTTGCCGGCCAATGGTTTCTACGAATGGCGCGGCACAACGCGCAAGCGCCCGTATTGGCTGACACCGGGGGAGGGCTCGTCGCTGTTTTTTGCGGCGATCTGGGAGGCGTATCCGGTACAGGAACAGGTTTGGCTCAGTACCGCGGTGATTACCCAGCCGGCGGCGAGCCAGCGGCGACCGTTGATTCTTGATGAGGCGGGGCAGGCCGCGTGGCTGGATCCCGAGACGCCGTTGCATGCTTTGCAAGCCTTGCTGGCCAGTGAGCCTGCCGCATTGCGCGAGCGGGTGCTGGCCAATATGGTGAATGATCCGAAGCTCAATGGGCCGGAGTGTCTGACGCCGGGTTGATGTGTTGGCTGCGCTGACGCCTTCGCTGGCAAGCCAGCTCCTACAGGGTGCTGCGGCGCAAGCAAATCCATTGTAGGAGCTGGCTTGCCAGCGAAGGGGTCCTTGAATCAAACCCTGAACTGATTGATCAACCGCCGCTGCTGCTCGGCCAGCTTGGTCAAGTCCGCACTGGCCGCACTCGACTCATCCGCGCCACCGGCCACTTCATTGGCCACCTGGCCGATGTTGATCACGTTGCGGTTGATGTCGTCCGCCACCGCACTTTGCTCTTCGGCCGCGCTGGCAATCTGGGTGTTCATGTCGTTGATCACCGACACCGCCTGAGTGATGGTTTCCAGCGCTTCGGCAGCCTTGGCCGCGTGCTGCACGCTTTCGTCCGTGCGGTTCTGGCTGTCCTCCATGACCCGCACCACATCCCGAGTGCCTTGCTGCAGTTGCTGGATCATGGCCTGGATTTCTTCGGTGGCCTTTTGCGTCTTCTGCGCCAGGTTACGCACTTCGTCGGCCACTACGGCAAATCCACGTCCCTGCTCACCGGCGCGGGCGGCTTCGATGGCCGCGTTCAGAGCCAGCAGGTTGGTCTGCTCGGCGATCCCGCGAATGGCAGTGAGGATGGCATTGATGTTTTCGCTGTCCTTGGCCAGGGTTTGCACCACGCCCACGGCGCGGCCGATTTCCACGGCGAGGGCGCCAATCGAGTTCGAGGTGTCGCGCACGATCTGCATGCCCTGGCTGGCGGCCTGGTCGGCATGGCTGGCGGCTTGTGCGGCCTGGGTCGCGTTGCGTGCCACGTCCTGGGCGGTGGCGGTCATTTCCTGCACGGCGGTGGCCACTTGATCGATCTCGGCCATTTGTTTGTGTACGCCAGTGTTGGTGCGGATGGCGATGTCGGCGGTGTGTTCCGACGAATCGCTGACGCTCTGCACCGACGTCACCACTTGGGTGATCATCGCCTGCAACTTGGCCAGGAAGGTGTTGAAGCCTTTGGCGATCGAACCCAGCTCATCGGCACGGTCGCTGATCAGGCGTCGGGTCAGGTCACCTTCGCCCTGGGCGATATCGTCGAGCATGGCCACCATTTGCTTGAGCGGACGGGCGATGCCGTGGCCCACCAGCCAGATCACCAGCAAACCGATACCGGCAATCACCAGGCCGACCATCGCCATGCCGAAGGTGTCGGATTTGCGCTGTGCGTCCAGGTCGGCCTGGAGTTTTTGCAGGTCGGCCATGACCGCATTCAGCGGCAACTGCAGCATCAGGGTCCAGCGGGCGTCGGTCTGGCCGATGCCGAACGGCAAGTACAACTCGATCCGGCCCTGGGCCTTGTCGACGGTGTAGGTGACTTCGCCGCGCTTGAGATTGGCCATGTTGGCGATCTGTTTGCTGTCGAGGATGTCGCTGACCTTCTCGCCGAATTTGCTCGGGTCCTTGGTGTAGGCAACGATCCGCCCATTGCCGCCGATCAGGGCCATTTCACCGGCACCGCTGTAGAGTTTCTGGTTGGCGCCCAGAAGCATTTCCTGGATGAAGTTCACCGACAGGTCAGCGCCGACGATGCCCTGGAAGGCACCGTTGAGCATGATTGGCTCAATAAAGGAGGCGAGCATGACGATCTTGTCGCCGACCTTATAAGGCGCCGGATCGATCACGCAGGATTTCCTGGTTTCTTTCGAGCAAAGATAGTACTCGCTGGCGCGAACGCCAGTGGACAGTGTCTTCTGGTCGTCGACGTCCACCAGTTTGTCCAGGCCCAGGGTGCCGTCGTCGTTGCGGAACCACCAGGGCAGGAAGCGCCCGTTGGCGGCGTCGATGCCGACTACCTGGGTGCCGACGTAGGCCGCATCGTTGTGATCCAGTGCGTCTTTCTCCCAACCGATATAGGTGCCGAGGATTTTCGGGTTCTTGACTACGTTTTCCTTGATCAGGCCGATCAATTGCTCGCGGCTGAGGCTCAGCGCAGGCTGGCCATTGGCACCCGGTGTGCCAATCAGGGCGTTGACCCGCACCAGTGCGCCGGCAATCAGCAGCGGTGCTTCGAGTTCACGCTGGATCTGGCTGACCTGGGTTTGCGCCAGGGACGTCAGGCGTTGTTCGATGACTTGCTCGAATTGTGCCTGGGTCCGTTCCTGGACCATGTCTTGCGTCCGGGCGCCGGAAAACAGCGCGTACACCACCAGCGCTACCACGACACTAAGGACAATGGCGCCGGCAAGGGCCGCCACGGAAAACTGGATCGATTTGAATTTCATGGTGGCTCCGCACGCGAAAGGACGTCTGCCCAGGTGTATCGGCAGGGTGTCGGGCGGGCATGAGCGCGGGCAGTTGAAATGACTGTTTTCGGGTGTTGGATGTCGTAATTGAATCAATGCACGGCGGGATGGACTGGGGGTTGTCGGCGTATGTGAAATGTTTTCTACGGCGATGAGAGCTTTGTCCGAATTGTGCGTCTTACGTCCATTGTATCTGGCGTCGACACATTTCCACGCCTAGGATACGCGGCATGTTTTCAGGGAATTTTTTGATGAACAAGATTTTGGTTGTCAGTGCACTGAGCGCAGCGCTGCTGCTCACCGGTTGTCAGTCGGTCAATACCACCAGCGGCGGTGCCGTGGGCATTGAGCGCAAGCAGTACATGTTCAGCATGTTGTCCTCGCAAGAGGTCGACCAGATGTACGCCCAGTCCTATCAGAAGACAGTGGGCGAAGCGTCCAGCAAAGGTGTGCTGGACAAGACCAGCAATGAAGCCCGGCGGGTTCAGGCGATTGCCGACCGGCTGATTGCCCAGGCACCGAACTTCCGTCCGGACGCGGCCCAATGGAAGTGGGAAGTCAACCTGATCAAGAGCGATGAACTCAACGCCAACTGCGGTCCTGGCGGCAAGATCATCTTTTACACCGGGCTGATCGACAGCCTGCACCTGACCGACGATGAAATCGCCGCGATCATGGGCCATGAAATCGCCCACGCTCTGCGCGAGCACGGTCGTGAAGCGATGTCCAAGGCTTACGGCATCGAAATGGCCAAGCAGGGCGCCGGTGCCTTGTTGGGATTGGGGCAGGACACCATGGCCCTGGCCGATACCGTGGCCAACTACGGCATGACCTTGCCCAACAGCCGCGCCAATGAAAACGAGGCGGACCTGATCGGCCTGGAACTGGCCGCCCGCGCCGGTTACAACCCGAATGCCGCGATCACCCTGTGGAACAAGATGAGCAAGGTCTCGGAAGGTGCGCCACCGGAGTTCATGAGCACTCACCCGGCGTCGTCGAGTCGTATTGCAGCGTTGCAGGCGGCGATTCCGAAGGTCATGCCTTTGTATGAGCAGGCCAAGAAGTCCTGATAGTCATGCGGTGAGGCTGCTGGCCTCTTCGCGAGCAAGCCCGCTCCCACACTGATTTCCATTGACTGCAGATTTTGTGTGCACTGGAGACCCAATGTGGGAGCGGGCTTGCTCGCGAAGAACGATAACGCGGTCTATCGACCTAAACCGTCAAACCCACCCGCTGCTCTGCATCGCCTTGTACACCGCGACAATCGCCAGGATGAAGAACGCCGACGCCGCCAGTCGACGGATCAGGGTCAATGGCAATTTGTCCGCGGCAAAGTTACCGGCCAATACCACGGGCACGTTGGCAATCAACATGCCGAGGGTGGTACCGATGATCACCAGCCACAGCTCCGGATATTGCGCAGCCAGCATCACGGTTGCGATCTGAGTCTTGTCGCCAATTTCCGCCAGGAAGAACGCAATCAGCGTGGTCAGGAACGGCCCGAACTTGCGGGCGGTGCTGGCTTCGTCGTCATCCATCTTGTCCGGGACCAAGGTCCACAGCGCCGTGGCGGCGAAGCTTGCGGCGAGGATCCAGTGCAGCATCGTATCCGAGAAGAAACTGCCGACCCAGGCACCGACTGCACCGGCGGCCGCGTGGTTGGCCAGGGTCGCGGCGACGATACCGGCGATGATTGGCCAGGGCTTGCGGAAACGGGCAGCGAGAATGAGCGCGAGCAGTTGCGTCTTGTCGCCGATTTCGGCCAAGGCAACGATTGCGGTAGGTACGAGTAGTGAATCCAGCATCAGGGGGTTTCCTAAGGGGCGGGTCGACACGGCTATGACACGTACAGCCTTCCCGCCCCGGGTAAGGTGTTCGTGTCATAGGTCTTGTCAAACCCTGCGATCCATCTGATGTGGATGCTTGGGTCGCATGCGCCATGGTCTGAGGACCAAGTATGTTGACGCATGCCGGACGAGCATGGCGCTCGTGGGAGACTACTCCCCTAGGACGGAGCGGATTCTGCCTAGGCAAAATCCATTCGGCAAGTACAAATTTCTATCCGCGCTTGGCTCGATAGATCCGGAAGCCCTGCCCTTCAGCCTTGATCGCACACACGCCAAGATGCTCTTCGATCAACGGTTGATACTTCAGGAAACTGTTCGCTACCAGGCGCAGTTCGCCACCGTTTTTCAGATGTTTGGCTGCTTTTCGCAGCAAGTTTTCAGTGGCGAAATAGTCGGTGTGCACGCCGACATGGAACGGCGGATTGCTCAGGATCGCACTCAAACCCATCGGCGCGGCATCGATTCCGTCACCGGTAATCACCTCGGCTTCCAGACCATTGGCCGCCAGGGTCAGACGGCTGCTGGCAGCGGCAAAGGCATCCACATCCAGCAAAGTGACCTGGTTGTGCGGGTAACGACGTTTCACCGCCGCCCCCAGAACCCCTGCGCCGCAACCGAAATCGAGCAAGTGACCGCTGGGCAGTTTGTCCAGATGTTCCAGCAACAGCGCGCTGCCGCGGTCCAGTCGGCCATGGCTGAACACCCCTGGCAGGCTGATGACCTTCAACGGGCCTTCGGCCAGCGGCAGTTCGTAGGTCTGCGCCAGGCTTTCCAGCGGTTTGGCTTCAGGCGCGTTGGCCACAGTGACCAGCCAGAGCTGGCAGTGTCGCGCGCTGTCGAGTTTGCGTGGCTTGCCGAACGGGTTGAGTTGTTTGGCGGCACCTTCGATGCCGCTTTTTTTCTCGCCGACCAAATACAGCTCGCGGCCGGCCAGCCGCGAGGCGAGGGCGTTGAGGATGTAGTCGGTCAGGTCCTTGGCCTTGGGCAGAAACACCACGGCGCTATCGAACTCGCGCTCCGGCGCATTCACGCCAAAATGGCTGCGCTCGGCGAAGCGGGCGTCCAGCGCGGCCTGATCGCCGGCGTGCCAGCACCAGCCATGAGCATCGGGCAGACGACCCAGTAAGTCGTCGGCGGGCAAACCGGCCAACAACACCGAACCCTGGAATAACTCGGCCTGACGAAGCAGTACTTCACTGCGCGGATCCATAACTGCTCCCGTGGAAAAAAGTGCCGCAGTTTATCAACTGACGACCCGCAGCGCCTTACCGCTGAAGTATCCCTGTGCGTTTTCGGTCACTTGGCCAACGATTCGCTGGCGCGCTTCGCGGCTGCCCCAGGCATTGTGCGGGGTGACGATCAGGCGCGGGATGTCGTGGGCCAGCAGCGGATTGCCATTGACGGGGGGCTCGACGCTCAGCACGTCAGTGGCGGCGCCGCCCAGATGCCCGTTGCGCAAGGCGTCGGCCAGAGCCTGTTCATCAATCAATCCACCGCGTGCGGTGTTGACCACAAATGCACCGGGCTTCATCGAGGCCAGTTCACGGGCACCGATGAAGTGGCGGGTATGTTCGTTGAGTGGGCAGTGCAAGGTCAGGGCATCGACCTGTGGCAACAGTTCATCCAACGGCAAGCGGTCCGGCCGGGCGGGGCGTCCGGGAATTTGCCCCAGCAGAACGCGCATGCCGAAGGCTTCGGCCAGCCGTGCGACTGCGCCGCCCAATTCGCCGTGGCCCAGCAGTCCAAGGGTTTTGCCTTCGAGTTCGACAATCGGGTAATCCAGCAAACAGAACTGTTTGGCCTGCTGCCAGCGGCCTGCGCCGACGGCTTTTTGATAATCGGCCAGACGCGTGGCCAGGTTGAGCAGCAGCATGATCGTGTGCTGCGCCACCGACGGTGTGCCGTAACCCTGGCAGTTGCACACGGTAATCCCGTGGGCGCGGGCGGCGGCGAGGTCGACGTTGTTGGTGCCGGTGGCGGTGATCAGGATCAGCTTGAGATCAGGGCTGGCGGCCATGGTCGCGGCATCGATGACAATTTTGTTGCTGATGGCAACTGTGGCGCCCTTGAGGTGTTCAATGACTTGATCGGGCAAGGTCTGGGCGAATAGCTGCAGTTCGCTGAAACAACTGCGCAGCGGGTTGAGGTCAAGGTCGCCGAGGTCCAGGGACGGGTGGTCAAGGAAAACGGCGCGGCGAGTATTCGTCATCAACTGTACCTTTTGTGCATTGAACTGAAGGCGTAATCTGCCGAGCCTACCAGATGAAATAAATAGATACGCTTGGCCTAAAGGAGCCCCCATGTACTGGACAGAGTTCTTGACCGTTGCCCTGATTCACCTGCTGGCCGTGGCCAGCCCCGGCCCGGACTTTGCCGTGGTGGTGCGTGAGAGTGTTACCCACGGTCGCCGCGCGGGCACCTGGACCGCGCTGGGTGTGGGGACGGCGATTTTCCTGCACGTGGGTTATTCGCTGTTGGGTATCGGCCTGATCGTGTCCCAGTCGATCGTGCTGTTCAATGCCTTGAAATGGGCCGCCGCCGCTTACCTGCTGTACATCGGTTACAAGGCACTGCGCGCGCAACCGGCCAAGCCTGTGGCGGACGATCTGCACAAGGAAGCCGGCGAGCGCACGGCCCGGGGTGCCTTCACCTCAGGTTTCGTCACCAACGGTCTCAACCCGAAAGCCACGCTGTTCTTCCTCTCGCTGTTCACCGTGGTCATCAATCCGCAAACGCCACTGGCCGTGCAGGCCGGTTACGGGGTTTACCTGGCGGTGGCGACGGCAACCTGGTTCTGCCTGGTGGCGATGCTGTTCAGCCAGCAGCGCGTGCGCGCCGGTTTTGCGCGCATGGGTCACTGGTTCGACCGGACCATGGGCGCGGTGCTGATTGCGATTGGCGTGAAGCTGGCTTTTACCGAGATGCATTGATTTCGTAGGAGCTGCCGCAGGCTGCGATCTTTTGATCTTCAACATTATTGGAATCGCCAAAAGATCGCAGCCTGCGGCAGCTCCTACATCGGGTCCATCCGCAATCACCAAACTTCTGTGAAGGCTGGCGCAACGCCAGTATTCATGCGGCTCTGCAAATCATTCCTTTGGCTGATTTGGCTGACGATCAAGGGCACTACAGTGCGTACTTTCAGTCACGACCGTGCAGTCAGAAAAAGGGATTCTTATGTTGCAGACTCGCGTTATCCCCCCGGCCGAAGGCGCTTACCAGTACCCGCTGTTGATCAAGCGGCTGCTGATGTCTGGTGCCCGTTATGAGAAAACCCGCGAGATCATCTACCGCGACAAGTTGCGCTACAGCTACCCGACCCTGATCGAACGGGTGGCCCGACTGGCCAACGTGCTGACAGCGGCCGGGGTCAAGCCCGGGGATGCCGTGGGTGTGATGGACTGGGACAGCCATCGTTACCTGGAATGCATGTTCGCCATCCCGATGATCGGTGCGGTGATCCATACCATCAACGTGCGCCTGTCGCCGGAACAGATCCTCTACACCATGAACCACGCCGAGGACCGCTTCGTGCTGGTCAACAGCGAGTTCGTCGGTCTCTACAAGGCCATCGAAGGGCATCTGACGACGGTCGACAAAACCCTGTTGCTGACTGACCTGCCGGAAAAAACCGCGGACCTGCCGAACCTCGTCGGCGAATACGAACAACTGCTGGCCGCGGCGAGCCCGCAGTACGACTTCGAGGATTTCGACGAAAACTCGGTCGCGACCACGTTCTATACCACCGGCACCACCGGCAACCCCAAGGGTGTGTACTTCACCCATCGGCAACTGGTGCTGCACACCATGGGCGTGTCGACCATCATGGGCGCGATCGATAGCGTGCGCCTGTTGGGCACCAACGACGTGTACATGCCGATCACCCCGATGTTCCACGTCCACGCCTGGGGCTTGCCGTATGTGGCGACCATGCTCGGGCTCAAGCAGGTGTATCCCGGCCGCTATGACCCGGAGTACCTGGTGGAATTGTGGCGCAAGGAGAAGGTCACGTTCTCCCATTGCGTGCCGACCATCCTGCAGATGGTCCTCAATGCCAAGGCCGCACAGAATGTCGACTTCGGCGGCTGGAAAATCGTCATCGGCGGCAGCGCCCTGAACCGTACGTTGTACGAGGCAGCCAAGGCCAAGGGCATTCAGTTGACCGCTGCGTACGGCATGTCGGAAACCGGGCCGCTGGTGTCGTGTGCGCACCTCAACGACGAATTGATGGCCGGCACTGAAGACGAACGCACCACTTACCGGATCAAGGCCGGCGTGCCTGGGCCGCTGGTGGAGGCGGCGATCGTCGACACCGAGGGCAACTTCCTGCCCGCCGATGGCGAGACTCAGGGTGAACTGGTGCTGCGTGCACCGTGGCTCACCGAGGGTTATTTCAATGAACCCCAGAAGGGCGCCGAGCTCTGGGCCGGCGGCTGGCTGCACACTGGTGACGTGGCGACCCTGGACAGCATGGGCGTGATCGACATTCGTGACCGGATCAAGGACGTGATCAAGACCGGTGGCGAGTGGATTTCCTCCCTGGACCTCGAAGACCTGATCAGCCGTCATGCGGCGGTACGTGAAGTAGCAGTAGTGGGGATCCCCGATCCGCAGTGGGGCGAGCGGCCGTTTGCCCTGCTGGTGCTCCGTGAGGGGTACGCAATCGGAGCCCGGGAACTCAAGGAGCACCTCAAGCCGTTTGTGGAGCTGGGGCACTTGAGCAAGTGGGCGATTCCGAGCCAGATCGCCCTTGTTACTGAAATTCCCAAGACCAGCGTCGGCAAACTCGACAAGAAGCGCATTCGTGTCGACATCACCGAATGGCAAGCCACCAACAGCACCTTCCTCTCGACGCTTTAAGCGCCTCCTGGCGTGCCCGAAAGGGCATGCCAGCCCCACCAAGCAAGCGCTTGGCTTGTCAAATCGAATTTTTCAGCCATCCTTGCCGTGCCGACGGGTGTCGGACTGGCGAAAGGACTGTTCCAGAGTGGCTGGCAACTGCAAATCACACTTTAGAGGGATCAAGCACTACTACCTGCTGGCTATAGTCCGTTCAAGGATTTTTAAGAACGGAGCAACCGCACGAACCGGGGCGATGCAACTTTGGAATGACTTTGGGATGCCATGGCTCCCGGTTATCCACAGCGTTTTTAGAAGTGCTCATTGCCATAAAAATAAAATGCACATGGAGTAGCGTCGATGACATCAGTAAACCAGTTCTGGCGCCGGGCGAAACTGCCCCTGGCTGTCAGTCTTGCCTCTACGCTCGCCGGGCCAGCATTCGGCGTCAGTTTCAACGTAGGTGAAATCGAAGGTCAGTTCGACTCATCCCTGTCGATTGGTGCCAGCTGGTCTACTCAGCAGCCGAACAAGAACCTCATCGGCGTCAACAACGGCGGCAAGGGTTTGTCCCAGACCTCTGATGACGGTCACCTGAACTTCAAGAGCGGGGAAACCTTCTCGAAGATCTTCAAGGGCATCCATGACCTTGAACTGAAATACGGCGATACCGGTGTTTTCGTCCGTGGCAAATACTGGTACGACTTTGAACTGAAAGACGAAAGTCGTCCGTTCAAGGACATCAGCGACGACGGTCGCAAGGAAGGCGCCAAGTCCGCTGGCACTCAACTCCTCGACGCCTTCGTCTACCACAACTACTCCATTGCCGATCAGCCAGGCTCCGTGCGTCTGGGCAAGCAGGTCGTGAGCTGGGGTGAAAGTACATTCATCGGTGGTGGCATCAACTCGATCAACCCGATCGACGTGTCGGCATTCCGCCGTCCGGGTGCCGAGATCAAGGAAGGCCTGATCCCGGTCAACATGTTCTATGTGTCCCAGAGCCTGACCGAAAACCTCTCGGCCGAAGCGTTCTATCAAATTGAATGGGACCAGACCGTCGTCGACAACTGCGGCACGTTTTTCTCCCAGCCAGACATCGTTGCCGACGGCTGCGACAACAACCTGCGCGTGCTGAACAAGCGCTCGCAAATTCCGGCCGTTGCCCTGGGGCCTTTGGCCGCCAACGGCGTCGACGTCAACGAAGAGGGTGTCCTGGTGCGTCGTGGCCCCGATCGTGATGCCCGCGACAGCGGTCAGTGGGGTGCGTCCTTCAAGTACATGTTCGATCCGCTGGACACCGAGTTCGGCGCCTACTTCATGAATTACCACAGCCGTGCGCCGATCTTCAGCGCCACCGGTGCGCCTCAGTCGGTCTACAACACTGCAGCGGGACTTCCAGGCCCGTTCGCGGCACTCGGGCCACTGCTGGTGGCAGGTAATTCGCAATACTTCATCGAATACCCCGAAGACATTCGCCTGTATGGCTTGAGCTTCTCCACCACCCTGCCTACCGGTACGGCGTGGAGCGGTGAGATCAGCTACCGTCCGAACGCTCCGGTGCAGCTCAACTCCACCGACATCCTGTTCTCCGGTGTACGTCCTTTGGGCAATAACAACCCGAACAATCCGTTGACCAATGCATCGCTGCTTACCGGCGTGCCGGGTCAAGACCTGCACGGGTATCGTCGCAAGGAAGTCACCCAGTTCCAGACTACCCTGACGCACTTCTTCGATCAGGTCATGGGCGCCAGCCGTCTGACCCTGGTGGGTGAGGTGGGCGTGACCCACGTTGGCGGCCTGGAAAGCACTTCCGACGTTCGTTATGGCCGCGATCCGGTCTACGGCCCGGGTGAGTTGCCAGCCTCTGGCGCGCTCGATACCTGCGTGGCGCTCAACACCAGCACCATCAACGGTGCCGGCCCGGGTACGCCGACCAACAACCGCAGCCGCAACTGCACCAACGAAGGCTTCACCACCCCGACTTCGTGGGGCTACCGCGGTCGCGCCATCTGGGAATACAACGACGTGTTTGCCGGTGTGAACCTCAAGCCGAACGTTGCCTGGTCCCATGACGTGAGCGGTTACTCCCCTGGCCCTGGCGGCAACTTCGAGGAAGGCCGCAAGGCGGTGAGCCTGGGTGTCGACGCCGAGTACCAGAACACCTACACCGCGAGCCTGGCTTACACCAACTTCTTCGACGGCAAGTACACCACCGTGGATGACCGCGACTTCGTTGCGCTCAGCCTCGGCGTGAACTTCTAAGCACAGTATTTTCAGGACGAACGCATAAATGAAAATAACAAAGAGTCTGTTCCACGCCGGTGTTCTGGGTCTTTCGCTGCTGGCGACCAGCGTCATCGCAGCGGTTCCTCAGGCCGAGGCCGACAAACTGGGCAAGAGCCTGACCCCGATGGGCGCCGAAATGGCGGGTAACGCCGACGGTTCGATCCCGGCCTGGAAACCGCTGCCGAAGAACGCCGGCAGCGTCGACAGCAAAGGCTTCCTGTCCGATCCGTACCCGGGTGAAAAACCGCTGTTCACCATCACGGCGCAGAACGTCGACCAATACAAGGAAAAGCTCGCCCCGGGCCAGTACGCGATGTTCAAGCGCTACCCGGAAACCTTCAAGATGCCGGTGTATCCGTCCCACCGCGGTGCCACTGTGCCGGATGACGTGTTCGCCGCCATCAAGCGCAACGCCACCAACACCAATCTGGTGTCTGGCGGTAACGGTCTGGAGAACTTTGAAACCGCCATTCCGTTCCCGATTCCGAAAAGCGGCGTGGAAGTCATCTGGAACCACATCACCCGTTATCGCGGCGGTAGCGTGACCCGCCTGGTGACACAGGCCACACCACAGCCGAACGGTTCGTTCAGCCTGGTGTACTTCCAGGACCAGTTCGTGTTCCGCGACAAGATGAAGGATTACGACCCGAAAAATCCGGGCAACATCCTGTTCTACTTCAAGCAGAAAGTGACCGCGCCGGCACGTCTGGCCGGTGGTGTGCTGCTGGTTCACGAAACCCTCGATCAGGTCAAGGAGCCGCGCTCGGCGTGGGTTTACAACGCCGGTCAGCGTCGTGTGCGCCGTGCACCGCAAGTGTCCTATGACGGCCCGGGTACTGCAGCCGACGGCCTGCGTACTTCCGACAACCTGGACATGTTCAATGGTGCACCGGATCGTTACGACTGGAAGCTCGAAGGCAAGAAAGAGATGTACATCGGCTCCGATGCCTACAAGCTCGACGATCCGAAGCTCAAGTACGCCGACATCATCAAGGCCGGTCACATCAACCAGGACCTGGCTCGTTACGAGTTGCGCCGTGTGTGGCATGTGGTTGCAACCCTGAAGGAAGGCCAGCGTCATATCTACGCCAAGCGTGACTTCTACATTGACGAAGACACCTGGCAAGCAGCGGTCATCGACCATTACGACGGTCGCGGTCAACTGTGGCGCGTCGCCGAGGCCCACGCCGAGAACTACTACGACAAGCAAGTGCCGTGGTATGCCCTCGAAGCCTTGTATGACCTGCAATCGGGACGTTACCTGGCGCTGGGCATGAAGAACGAAGAGAAGTCGGCTTATGACTTCGGCTTCACTGCCACCACCAGCGACTTCACCCCGGCCGCCTTGCGTCAGGATGGTGTTCGCTAAGGTGAACTGAGTAGAGGCCGCACCCTCTGAAAACGCCCCGACTGGTTCGGGGCGTTTTTTTTTGTTTGTAGACTTTTTGTAGCCATTTGTAGCAACTACCTTCATTCCCTATCCGTTTACGGCTAGTCTGCGGACATCTGCAACGCCGCCACCCGCAATTCAAACAAGAGCCGGCTATGACTGATTTGTCTACATCCCCAGGTTCTGCAAACATCGCCGTCGCGACACTCGACGGGCGCTTCTTCCGCCCGCCGTTGCCCGACGGCCATGTGCTGCGTCCACGTTTGTGCGAACGACTGAGTGCCGGGCTCGGCGGCAGGTTATTGCTGGTCAGCGCACCGGCAGGGTTCGGCAAGAGTTCGTTGGCGGTGGAGTTTTGTCAGGGGTTGCCGGCGCATTGGCAAAGTCTCTGGCTGGGGTTGAGCCCGCGCGACAGTGACCCGGGGCGTTTTCTCGAGCGCCTGCTGGAAGGTCTTCAGGACTATTTCCCGCATCTGGGCAGGCAATCCCTCGGGCTGTTGAAAATGCGCCAGCGCCATCAGCCGTTCGCGTTCGAAGAGTGGCTGGACGGCCTGCTTGACGAACTGGCCGTGCACCTGTCTACAGCGACGCCATTACTGCTGGTGCTGGATGATTACCATCTGGCCCAAGGGCCGGTGCTGGACCGCTGCCTGCAGTTTTTCCTCAATCATCTTCCCGATGGCTTGCTGGTGATGGTCACCAGTCGCCAACGTCCCGACTGGCATCTGGCGCGGCTGCGGCTGTCACGGCAACTACTTGAGTTGCATGAACAGGATCTGCGCCTGACCCACGACGAAGCCTTGAGCCTGCTTGATCGCCACAGCAGTTCCTTGCGTGGCGAAGCGCTGGAAAACCTGATCCAGCGCAGCGAAGGCTGGGTCGCGGGGTTGCGCTTCTGGCTGCTGGCCGCCTCCGAGGCAGGCACCGATGGCGCGCTGCCGCAATCGTTGCACGGTGGGGAAGGGCTGATCCGCGATTATCTGCTCGAAGAAGTCATCGATTGCCTGCCTGCCGAGGTCCAGTCGTTCCTCTACGACACGGCACCCCAGGAACGATTTTGCAGCAAACTGTGCGACGCCGTTCGCGACGCCCATGACAGCGGGGAGATCCTGCGCTTCCTGCTTGCCCACCAGGTGTTCCTGGTGCCACTGGACGAGCATGGCCATTGGTATCGTTACCACCACCTGTTTTCCGATCTGTTGCGCACACGGCCTGCTTCCCAGTCGATGGTGCCGGCCGCCAGCCTGCACTTGCGTGCCTGCCGCTGGTTCAATGCCCAGGGATTGCTCGATGAGGCCGTGGAGCAGGCCTTGCGTGCCGGTCACCTGGACGTCGCGGCGAACCTGGTGCAGAACCTCTCCGAAGAGCAACTGCTGGCCGAGCAGAACGTCGGCATGTTGCTGCGCTGGAAAATGGACTTGCCTGACAGCTTGCTGATCAGCACGCCGCGACTGATTGTGCTCTATAGCTGGGCGCTGGGGATGGCTTGCCAGCTGGATGCCGCCGAGGAACTGGCCAGCCATTTGAGCCGTTTCTTGCCTGCGCCGTCGGCCACCGCCCAGAAGTCCATGCTCGCTCAATGGCTGGCGTTGAGCGGCATCATTGCCCGTGGGCGCGGCAACCGCGAACTGACGCTGCAGTACTGCCGCGAAGCGTTGGACAGTCTTCCGTCCAAGCGTTACGGCCAGCGCCTGATGTGCCTCTCGACCCTGTCCAACCTGGCCATTGCCGACGGTGATTTGTGGCGGGCGCGGGGGCTGAACCGCGAATCGCTGGAGCTGGCGCAACGGGTCGGCAACCCGTTGTTCGAAGCGCTGGCGCACTACGACCGCGCCCGGGTTCTGCAAGCGCGCGGAGAAATCTGTCGGGCGCTGGAGGAGGTCCGTCAGGGGATGCAACGCCTGCAGAGCTTGTCTGCGCAGCGGCTGTATGCAGTTCGAGCCCGGCTGACCTTGTATGAAGGCTTTCTGCTGGCCCTGCGCATGCAGCCGCAGGCGGCGCGGCTGCGATTGCAGGCCGGTTTGAGCGAGGCGCGCGCCTGTCGTGACATCAGCGTGCTGATCGGCCATTGTGTGATTGCCAGGCTGGAAGGCAGCAGCGGCGAGTTCGCCAAAGCCTTTGCCGAACTTGCTGAAGCTGAACGGCTCATGCACATCTGGGACGTGCCACCCATCTACTACCTGGCCATGATCACCCTGGTCAAATGTGAACTCTGGCTGGCCCAGGGGCGCACCGATCTGGCCGAAGCCTGGCTGTCGCGCCTGGGGCAGACCTATAACGGCGAAAACGGGGCGGCACCACCGGAGTTCCACCCGCAATTGCCGCTGCATATCGAATTGCAACAAGCCTTGCTCGACGTCATCCAGGGCCAACCGATGCTGGCCGAAGGGCGTTTGAATGCGCTGCTCGAACATGGCCAGCAAAGCGGCCGGCAGATGCTCAGTGCCATGGCGTTGACCCAGAAAGTGGCGTTATTGCTGGGCAGCGGAAGGGAGCCGGAAGCCCGCAAGGCACTGGCTCAGGCGCTGGATGCTGCTGGCGGAGGGGTGCTGCAACCCTTTGAGGGCCTGCTGGCCGAGCATCCGGACTGGCTGCGTGGGCAACTTCAACTTTGCCCGCCAACCCCTGTTTCCCTGAGTCTCAGTGAAAAACTGCCGGCATTGGCTGCCCGTCCCGGACTGGAGTCCTGCGCGGCCGCGGAGCAGCTCAGCACGCGGGAAATGGCGGTCCTGCGATTGATCGCTCAGGGCTGTTCGAACCAGGAAATCAGCGATCAGCTGTTTATTTCCCTGCACACGGTGAAGACCCACGCCAGCCACATCAACAGCAAACTCGGGGTCGAGCGGCGGACGCAGGCGGTAGCGCGGGCGAAGGAGTTGGGGGTGTTGGGTTAAGGATTTTTCACGTTACCCATCGCGGCCATTGGCTCGATGCTCAATTGTGCGAAAATCGTTCGTCCCCGTTTATCGAGCAGGCCCCGATGTCCCAGCAACCCACCCTCATCCGCGAAACCTTCCCCGTCGGCCCGTTGCAGTGCAACTGCACGATCATCGGCGATCCGGTGACGAAAAAGGCCATCGTTGTTGATCCGGGTGGCAATCATGAGCTGATCCTGGCGCGTCTCGATGCCCTGGGGCTGAAAGTGGTCAGCATCATTCACACCCATGCGCACCTCGATCATTTCCTGGCTTCCGGTCAACTCAAGGAGAAAACCGGCGCGACCCTGCATCTGCACAAGGAAGACCAGTTTCTGTGGGACAACCTGGAAATGCAGTGCCAGATGTTCGGCGTTCCTTATACCCCGGTACCGTCCCCGGATCGCTGGCTGGCCGATGATGAAGAACTGGCCTGCGGATGTGGCGTGGCGCTGCACACGCCAGGTCATACGCCGGGCTCCATGAGCTTCTGGTTTTCCGAGGCCAAGCTGCTGATTGCCGGTGATACGCTGTTTCGTCGCGGCGTCGGGCGCACGGATTTGTGGGGGGGCGACCAGGCCACCATCGTGCGTTCGATAAAGCAGCGTTTGTACACCCTCGACGAAGAGGCGACGGTGGTGACCGGGCATGGTCCGGATACCCGTCTGGGCGACGAAATGCGCGAGAACCCCTTTGTTCGGGGCTGATTTGTAACATTCGGAATTTTTACCCATTAACATGATCCAACGCCCGCAAAGGCTGATGCCTTGGCCCGTTGCACCACAGAATGCAAAAAAGTAGGAGCTTTACATGTTCACCACGCGTCGTTTGATTATTGTCGCTACGGCTGTGGCCGTTTTGTCCGGTTGCGCCTCGCCTAACCCTTACGGTGGTCAAGGCCAGGCTCAGGGCCAGGCGGATAGCGGCTCCGAAGGCATGAGCAAGACCGCGAAATACGGTGGCCTCGGCGCTCTGGCCGGTGCGCTGGCCGGTGCTGCGATCAACCACGATAACCGTGGCAAGGGCGCACTGATCGGTGCTGCGGTGGTTGGTGCTTCTGCCGCCGGCTACGGCTACTACGCCGATCAACAAGAGAAAAAGCTGCGCGCCAGCATGGCAAACACCGGTGTTGAAGTGCAGCGCCAGGGCGACCAGATCAAGCTGATCATGCCGGGCAACATCACGTTCGCTACCGATTCGGCGAATATTGCCCCAGGTTTCTATCAGCCGCTGAACAACCTGGCGGGCTCGCTGAAAGAGTTCAACCAGAACCAGATCGAAATCGTCGGCTATACCGACAGCACCGGCAGCCGCCAGCACAACATGGACCTGTCCCAGCGTCGTGCCCAGAGCGTGGCAACCTACCTGACCTCGCAAGGTGTCAGCGGTGCCAACCTGAGCGCTCGCGGTGCCGGCCCGGATGGCCCGGTTGCCAGCAACGCTGACGTCAATGGCCGTGCGCAGAACCGCCGTGTCGAGGTTAACCTCAAGGCGATTCCGGGCCAGCAGTATGGTGCCCAGCAACAAGGTCAGGTTCAGCAGTACCCTTGATCGTCTGATTGAACCCCAGGCGTAAAAAGGCCCGCCCGATCCTCTACAGATCGGGCGGTTTTTTTTGTCGTCAGTTCCGGCCCCATCGTCGGAACGCCGCCCGGAGCAAGTTCGCTCCCACAGGGTTCTGGGTCGACCTCGGAAACTGTGGGAGCGGGCTTGCCCGCGAAGAGGCCAGTGTGGGCAGCAGAGATACAGGATCAGAAACAAAAAAGCCCCCGGACAATTACCTGTCCGGGGGCTTTTGCGTGCGGGCCTGCTTACTTCTTCAGGCCGTAATGCTCATCGAGCATGCCCGGCGCGTTCGGGGCTTTCGGTGCGTAGTCGCGAGGCGGTTCCTGATTGCGTGGCGGCGTCAGGCGCTCCCGTGGAGCCTGAGCTGCATCGGCGTGCAGGGAGGCCAGCAGGCGTTGGCGAGTCTGTTCGTCCAGGGCCAGGCGGTTGGCGCCCTCGGCGAGATGGTCCTGCACTTCCTGATAGCTCTGAGTCAGTTTCTTGACCAGTGTCGCGGTGCTGTTGAAGTGGGTCACCACCTCGTTCTGATAACTGTCGAAACGTTCCTGAATATCGTCCAGCTGACGCTGCGTGCGGCTCGGCGCGGCGTTCGGTGCAACGCGGGCGATCAGGAACCCAATGGCGACACCCACAACCAGGGCAAGAGTCGGTAACAACCAAACTAAGAGCGAGTGTTCCACGAGTCCTTCCTCTATAAACGGCTTTGCTTTACGTTAACGGCTCGAACCTGCGCTGTATACCGCGATTCACTCGCAATAGACAGCCACAGACAATTTGCTAGACGAGTCGACCCGATTCGAGGTCACGGAGTTCCTTCCTTGCTTATGCGTGAAACCCCTGTAGTGATTGATGGCCCTGTTGGCCAACTGGAAGCTCTTTATCTGGATAATGAGCAGCCTCGCGGCCTGGCACTGATCTGCCATCCGAATCCGGTGCAGGGCGGCACCATGCTCAACAAAGTGGTCTCGACCCTGCAGCGCACTGCGCGCGATGCAGGCTTGATCACCCTGCGCTTCAACTACCGTGGCGTCGGCGCCAGCGAAGGCTCTCACGACATGGGCACCGGTGAAGTCGATGATGCCCAGGCTGTCGCCGAATGGTTTCGCGCCAGACACCCGCAATTGCCGCTGACCCTGTTCGGTTTCTCCTTCGGCGGTTTTGTTGCCGCAAGTCTCGGCGGACGCCTTGAGGCCAAGGGTGAGCAGGTCGAGCACCTGTTCATGGTCGCGCCGGCAGTCATGCGCCTCGGCGCTCGGGACCCACTGCCACAGCAGGGCGAACTGACCCTGATCCAGCCGGAAACCGATGAAGTGATCGATCCGCAGCTGGTTTACGAATGGTCCGACAAGCTCGAACGCCCCCATGAGCTGCTGAAAGTGGCAGAATGCGGACACTTTTTTCATGGCAAGCTGACCGATCTCAAGGATCTGATCCTGCCGCGTCTCTCGAATTGATTGCAGTCTGACAAGCGATTACCCATGACGACTCGTACCCGTATCCTCACCGGCATCACCACCACCGGCACGCCGCACCTGGGCAACTACGCTGGCGCCATCCGCCCGGCGATCGTCGCCAGCCGTGACAGCAATGCCGATTCGTTCTACTTCCTGGCCGACTACCACGCCCTGATCAAGTGCGATGACCCGCTGCGCATCCAGCGCTCGCGTCTGGAAATCGCCGCGACCTGGCTGGCCGGTGGCCTGGATGTCGATCGCGTGACCTTCTACCGCCAGTCCGACATCCCGGAAATCCCCGAACTGACCTGGCTGCTGACCTGCGTTGCCGCCAAGGGCCTGCTCAATCGCGCCCACGCCTACAAGGCTTCGGTGGACAAGAACGTCGAGACCGGTGAAGACCCGGACGCCGGCATCACCATGGGCCTGTACAGCTACCCGGTGCTGATGGCCGCGGACATCCTGATGTTCAATGCGCACAAGGTGCCGGTCGGTCGTGACCAGATCCAGCACGTGGAAATGGCGCGGGACATCGGTCAGCGCTTCAACCATCTTTTTGGCCAGGGCAAAGAGTTCTTCACCATGCCCGAGGCGTTGATCGAAGAGAGCGTCGCCACCTTGCCGGGCCTGGATGGCCGCAAGATGTCGAAGAGCTACGACAACACCATTCCGCTGTTCAGCAGCGCCAAAGAAATGAAGGATGCGATTTCACGGATCGTCACCGACTCCCGCGCGCCGGGCGAAGCCAAGGATCCGGACAATTCACACCTGTTCACCTTGTTCCAGGCGTTCGCCACCCCGGCGCAGTCCGACGAGTTCCGCAGCGAACTGTTGCAGGGTCTGGGTTGGGGCGAGGCGAAGAGTCGTCTGTTCCAGCTACTGGACAACGAATTGGGCGAGTCCCGCGAGCGTTATAACCTGTTGATCGAGCGCCCGGCGGATCTGGAAGACATCCTGCAACACGGCGCGAAAAAGGCCCGCGCGGTGGCGACACCCTTCCTCAACGAACTGCGTGAAGCGGTAGGCCTGCGCTCCTTCGTTGCCCAGACTCAAGTGGCTGCGACCACCAAGAAGAAAGTCGTGAAGGCTGCGCGGTTTGTCAGCTTCCGTGAAGACGACGGCAGTTTCCGCTTCCGTCTGCTGGCGGCCGATGGCGAACAACTGCTGCTGTCGCGCAACTTCGCCGACGGTAAAACCGCGGGGCAGGTGACCAAGCAACTGCAAGCGGGCCAGGATCTGGACGTGCGCAGTGAAGATCTGGGCTTCAGCGTCTGGCTCGAAGGTCAATGCGTTGCCGACAGCCCGACCTTCGCCGACAGCGCCGCACGCGACGCGGCTATCGAGGCCTTGCGCATTGCCCTGACGCCGATTCAGGAATAATCAACGGCTCGGCCCGACCAAGGGCCGATTGCCATTCCTGCGGGCCGTCGCTACAGTGTCGGCCCGTTTTTGTTGCCTTGCTAACGAATTATGACGCCCCTAGAACGATATCAAGCTGATCTGAAACGCCCGGAATTCTTCCATGACGCCGCGCAGGAAACCGCCGTGCGTCATTTGCAGCGCCTGTACGACGATCTGGTCGCGGCCGAGCAAAACAAGCCGGGCCTGCTGGGCAAGTTGTTTGGCAAGAAGGATCAGACCCCGGTCAAGGGCCTGTATTTCTGGGGCGGCGTAGGTCGCGGCAAGACTTACCTGGTGGACACCTTCTTCGAAGCGTTGCCCTTCAAGGAAAAGACCCGTACGCACTTCCACCGCTTCATGAAGCGCGTGCACGAAGAGATGAAGACCCTGGGCGGCGAGAAAAACCCGCTGACCATCATTGCCAAGCGCTTCGCCACCGAAGCCCGGGTCATCTGCTTCGATGAATTCTTCGTCTCCGACATCACCGACGCCATGATCCTCGGCACGCTGATGGAAGAACTGTTCAAGAACGGTGTGACCCTGGTCGCCACCTCGAACATCGTGCCGGACGGCCTGTACAAGGACGGCCTGCAGCGCGCGCGCTTCCTGCCGGCCATTGCGCTGATCAAGCAGAACACCGAGATCGTCAACGTCGACAGCGGCGTCGACTATCGTCTGCGTCACCTCGAACAAGCCGAGCTGTTCCACTATCCACTCGACGAAGCCGCCAACGAAAGCCTGCGCAAGAGCTTCCGTGCGCTGACACCGGAATGCACGGCGGCGGTCGAAAATGACGTGCTGATGATCGAGAACCGTGAAATCCGTGCCCTGCGCACCTGCGATGACGTGGCCTGGTTCAACTTCCGCGAACTATGCGACGGCCCACGCAGCCAGAACGACTACATCGAGCTGGGCAAGATCTTCCACGCCGTGTTGCTCAGCGATGTCGAGCAGATGAGCGTCACCACCGACGACATCGCCCGACGCTTCATCAACATGGTCGACGAGTTCTACGACCGCAACGTGAAGCTGATCATTTCTGCCGAAGTCGAGCTTAAAGACCTGTACACGGGTGGCCGGCTGAACTTCGAGTTCCAGCGTACCCTCAGCCGACTGCTGGAAATGCAATCCCACGAATTCCTGGCCCGGGCGCACAAGCCGTAGGACGATTCGGAAAATAAAAAAGGGCCTGCAAATGCAGGCCCTTTTTTATGCCAATCCCTGTAGGAGTGAGCCTGCTCGCGAAGGCGGTGAGTCAGTCACATTAATGCTGGATGTGCCGAAGTCATCGCGAGCAGGCTCGCTCCCACAGGGTTCATTTGTATGCCTGTGATTACGCCGCTTGCTGAAACTGCTGCCGATACTGGTTCGGCGACAACTCCGTGTGTTGGCGGAACAGCCGTGCAAAGAAGCTCGCATCGTCGTAGCCGACTTCGTAACTGATGGTCTTGATGCTCTTGCGGCTGCCGGACAGCAAGCCCTTGGCGGTTTCGATGCGCAGGCGTTGCAGGTAATGCAGTGGCTTGTCGCCGGTGGCGGTCTGGAAGCGGCGCATGAAGTTGCGGATGCTCATGCCGTGTTCGCGGGCGACGTCTTCGAAGCGGAACTTGTCGGCGAAGTGTTCTTCGAGCCAGTGCTGGATCTGCAGGATGATCACGTCCTGGTGCAGCTTCTGGCCGCCAAACCCGATGCGTCCAGGCGCGTAGCTGCGTTGCACCTCATACAGAATGTCCCGCGCTACGGCCTGGGACACATTGGCGCCGCAGAAGCGCTCGATCAGGTAGATGTACAAATCGCACGCCGAGGTGGTGCCGCCGGCGCAGTACAGGTTATCGGCGTCGGTCAGGTGCTTGTCCTGATTGAGCTGGACCTGGGGGAAGCGTTCGGCGAAGGCATTGAAGAAGCGCCAGTAGGTGGTCGCTTCCTTGCCATTGAGCAGCCCGGCTTCGGCCAGCCAGAAAACACCGGTGGCCTCGCCGCACAGTACGGCACCGCGCGCATGTTGCTGGCGCAACCAGGGCAGGACTTGCGGGTAACGTTTGCAGAGACTGTCGAAATCGTCCCAGAACGCGGGAAGAACGATGATGTCGGCGTTTTCCAGCCCGCCATCCACTGGAATCAGCACATCGCTGAAGGTGTTGACCGGTTTGCCATCGGGGCTGACCAGGCGGGTTTCGAACGCCGGTGTCAGGCCATGGCCCAGCTGTTTGCCGTAGCGCAGGCTGGCGAGGTGGAAGAAATCCTTGGCTTGCATGAGGGTGGAAGCGAAAACCCGGTCAATGGCCAGGATGCTGACGCGCCGCAGGGGCGTGGAGGCTTGGTTAGACATAATTCAACTTTATTTTTATAGGGGGAAGTGGTCACCAGACGGCTGGATCGTCTTATTTTTTGTCGGATGTGTCCAGTGTCCTGTATCGGAAGCGAGGCTTAGGCTCTGACGGTCAATTCCTTCTAATAACAAAGAAAAGGTGTCGCATGATCCCCAGAACCCTGTTCAGTTCCGAGCACGAGCTTTTCCGCGACAGTGTGCGAACGTTCCTCGAAAAAGAGGCGGTGCCGTTCCATGGGCAATGGGAAAAACAGGGCTATATCGACCGCAAACTGTGGAACAAGGCAGGGGAGGCGGGGATGCTGTGCTCACACTTGCCGGAGGAGTACGGCGGTCTGGGGGCGGACTTTCTCTACAGTGCGGTGGTGATCGAAGAAGTGGGGCGACTTGGCCTGACCGGCATCGGTTTTTCCCTGCATTCGGACATCGTGGCGCCGTACATCCTGCATTACGGCAGTGAAGCGCTGAAGCACAAATACCTGCCGAAGCTGGTGTCCGGCGAGATGGTTACCGCGATCGCCATGACTGAACCGGGCGCCGGTTCCGATCTGCAAGGGGTGAAAACCACGGCCGTGCTCGATGGCGATGAGTATGTGATCAACGGCTCCAAGACTTTTATCACCAACGGCTACCTGGCCGATCTAGTGATCGTCGTCGCCAAGACCGACCCGAAGGCCGGCGCGAAGGGCACCAGTTTGTTTCTGGTGGAAGCCAATACGCCAGGCTTCGACAAGGGCAAGCGCCTGGAAAAGGTCGGGATGAAAGCCCAGGACACCTCGGAGCTGTTCTTCCAGGACGTACGTGTACCCAAGGAAAACCTGCTGGGCCAGGCCGGGATGGGCTTTGCCTACCTGATGCAGGAATTGCCCCAAGAGCGCCTGACGGTGGCCATTGGCGGGCTGGCTTCAGCTGAAGCGGCGCTGCAATGGACGCTGGACTACACCCGCGAGCGCAAGGCGTTCGGCAAGTCGATCGCGGATTTCCAGAATACCCGGTTCAAACTGGCGGAAATGGCCACGGAAATCCAGATCGGCCGGGTCTTCGTCGACCGCTGCCTGGAACTGCACCTGCAAGGCAAGCTCGACGTGCCAACGGCAGCGATGGCCAAGTACTGGGGCACCGACCTGCAATGCAAGGTGCTCGACGAGTGTGTGCAGTTGCACGGTGGCTACGGGTTCATGTGGGAGTACCCGATCGCGCGGGCATGGGCGGATGCGCGGGTGCAGCGGATCTATGCCGGGACCAATGAAATCATGAAGGAGATTATTGCGCGGTCGCTTTGATTGGCGGTGACTGATCGTCCGTCATCGCGAGCAGGCTCGCTCCCACAGGTGCGGCGTAATCCTTGTGGGAGCGAGCCTGCTCGCGAATGGGGCTATGAATCAATCAAGGCGCCGGATTCGGATGTTCCTTGTGAATCGCCTCGATCCCCTCCAGTACCTCTTCCGACAATTTCAGATCAAAACTGGCAATGTTGCTCTCCAGTTGCTCCATCGTGGTCGCGCCGATGATGTTGCTGGTCACGAACGGCTGCTGCGTTACGAACGCCAGGGCCATTTGCGCCGGGTCCAGGCCGTGCTCGCGAGCCAGGGCCACGTAACGACTGCAGGCAGCTTGCGACTGCGGGTTGAAATAGCGGCTGAAGCGGCTGTAGAGGCTCAGGCGACCTTTTGGCGGGCGGGCGCCACCTTCGTACTTGCCTGAAAGGAAGCCGAACGCCAGCGGCGAATAGGCGAGCAGGCCGCACTGCTCGCGGATGGCGATTTCCGCCAGGCCGACTTCAAAGCAGCGGTTGAGCAGGTTGTACGGGTTCTGGATCGACACGGCACGCGGCCAGCCTCGGGCTTCGGCCAGGGCCAGAAAGCGCATGGTGCCCCATGGCGTCTCGTTGGACAGGCCGATGTGGCGGATCTTGCCGGCGCGGACCTGTTCGTCCAGCGCTTCGAGGGTGTCCTCCAGCGGGGTCAGGTTGGCCTCGATCTTGTGCTTGTAGCCGAGTTGACCGAAGAAGTTGGTGCTGCGCTCCGGCCAGTGCAACTGGTACAGGTCGATGTAGTCGGTTTGCAGGCGCTTGAGGCTGGCATCAACCGCCTCAGTAATGTGTTGGCGATTGTGGCGCAGGTTTTTATCGCGGATGTAGTCGATAGTGTTGCCGGGGCCGGCGATCTTGCTGGCCAGGATCCAGTCGACGCGGTCGCCGCGGCTCTTGAAGTAATTGCCGATGTAGCGTTCGGTGGTGGCGTAGGTTTCAGCCTTGGGTGGCACCGGGTACATCTCGGCGGTGTCGATGAAGTTGATTCCGGCGCTCTTGGCCCGCTCGATCTGGGCGAAGGCGTCTGCCTCGCTGTTTTGCTCGCCCCAGGTCATGGTTCCGAGGCAGAGGGCACTCACGTTCAGATTGGTTCGGCCTAGCTGGCGATAGTCCATCGGGTGCTCCTTGGGCAAAACAATCATAAAAGCAGGTTGAATTATTTTTCGCAATCTGCATAATTGCGCACCTCTTTCTGCAGTGGAAGTGATGCGCCGCCGCCGAAGAATCTTGCCGTTGAACGGACGCGCCGACCCGAGCCCCCGAAAGCGTCTGTATCCGGCTGCCTTTGACTTGTCAAAGTACGCACTATTCAGTAAGATCCGCCGTCTAATTTACAGGGCGGCCCCTGAGGCTATAAAGAATGAAAACTTTTACTGCTAAACCGGAAACAGTAAAGCGCGACTGGTTTGTCGTCGACGCTGCTGGTCAGACCCTGGGTCGTCTGGCCACCGAAATCGCGAGCCGTCTGCGTGGCAAGCACAAGCCTGAGTACACTCCTCACGTTGACACCGGCGACTACATCGTCGTAATCAACGCTGAGCAGATCCGTGTTACCGGTGCTAAAACCACTGACAAAATGTACTACTCCCACTCCGGTTTCCCGGGCGGCATCAAGTCGATCAACTTTGAAAAGCTGATCGCCAAGGCCCCTGAGCGCGTGATCGAGACCGCGGTCAAAGGCATGCTGCCTAAGAACCCGCTGGGTCGCGACATGTACCGTAAGCTGAAAGTCTATGCGGGCGCTGCACACCCACATACTGCTCAGCAGCCCCAAGAACTGAAGTTTTAACGGAATAGTACATTATGTCGGCGACTCAAAATTACGGCACTGGCCGTCGCAAGACCGCAACCGCACGCGTTTTCCTGCGTCCGGGTACTGGTAACATCTCCATCAACAACCGTTCGCTGGATAATTTCTTCGGCCGCGAAACTGCCCGCATGGTAGTTCGTCAGCCGCTGGAATTGACTGAGACTGTCGAGAAGTTCGACATCTACGTCACCGTGATCGGCGGTGGTGTAAGTGGTCAAGCTGGCGCAATCCGCCACGGTATCACTCGCGCTCTGATGGACTACGACGAGACTCTGCGCAGCGCCCTGCGTAAAGCCGGCTTCGTAACCCGCGATGCTCGTGAAGTTGAACGTAAGAAAGTCGGTCTGCGTAAGGCGCGTAAGCGTCCGCAGTACTCGAAGCGTTAATTCGCTTTCACGTTCAAAAAAGAACGCCCAGTTTCCTCACGGAGCTGGGCGTTTTTTGTGTCTGCGATTTATCAAAGAATTGCGCTGTGACAACTTGCCACATCCGCAGGCGCCCTATACTACAAGGCTTGGGGATGACGGGCTCCGGTAATTACCTTGTCAGAATTGGGGCTTTTCATTACCATTCGGCAAAATTTTTATAAGTACATAGATTTACTTAGTAGACGCCTGATTTAACAGGCCACAAAGCTGATGGAGAGGACTGAATGAGCAATGACGGCGTGAATGCAGGCCGGCGTCGCTTCTTGGTAGCAGCCACATCCGTGGTGGGTGCTGCAGGAGCGGTGGGGGCTGCGGTCCCGTTCGTGGGGTCATGGTTTCCCAGTGCCAAGGCGAAAGCCGCAGGTGCACCGGTGAAAGTGAATGTCAGCAAAGTCGAGCCAGGCCAGCAGATGATTGCTGAGTGGCGCGGCCAGCCGGTGTTCATCGTCCGCCGTACGCCGGAAATCCTGGGGAATCTGAAGAAGATCGAGGGCCAGCTTGTTGACCCGACCTCCAAGAACTCGACACAACCGACTTACGTTGATCCGGAAACCCGTTCGATCAAACCTGAGGTTCTGCTGCTGATCGGTATCTGCACGCACCTGGGTTGCTCGCCGACCTTCCGTCCCGAAGTGGCACCTGCGGATCTGGGGAAAGACTGGGTAGGCGGTTATTTCTGCCCTTGCCACGGTTCCCACTACGATCTGGCTGGTCGCGTCTACAAGTCGCAACCTGCGCCTTTGAACCTGCCAGTTCCCCCGCATTCCTATGAGACCGACGACATCATTGTCATTGGCGTCGATACGGAGAAGGCGTGATGAGCAAATTCATGGATTGGGTTGATGCACGCTTTCCCGCAACCAAGATGTGGGAAGACCATCTCAGCAAGTATTACGCTCCGAAGAACTTCAACTTCTTCTATTTCTTTGGCTCCCTGGCGCTGCTCGTTCTGGTCAATCAGATCGTTACCGGCGTCTGGCTGACCATGAGCTATAACCCGTCGGCGGAAGAGGCGTTTGCCTCCGTCGAATACATCATGCGCGACGTCGAGTACGGCTCGATCCTGCGTCTGCTGCACTCCACCGGCGCCTCTGCGTTCTTTATCGTGGTCTATCTGCACATGTTCCGTGGCCTGCTCTACGGTTCGTACCAGAAACCGCGTGAGCTGGTGTGGGTCTTCGGCATGCTGATCTACCTGGCGCTGATGGCCGAAGCCTTCATGGGTTACCTGCTGCCGTGGGGGCAGATGTCCTACTGGGGTGCCCAGGTGATCATCTCGCTGTTCGGTGCGATCCCGGTCATCGGTAACGACCTGACCCAGTGGATTCGTGGTGACTACCTGATTTCCGGTATTACCCTGAACCGCTTCTTCGCCTTGCACGTGGTTGCCCTGCCGATCGTTATCCTGGGTCTGGTGGTGCTGCACATCCTGGCGTTGCACGAAGTCGGTTCGAACAACCCGGACGGCGTGGACATCAAGAAACACAAGGACGAAAACGGCATACCGCTGGATGGCATTGCCTTCCACCCGTACTACACCGTGAAAGATATCGTCGGTGTGGTGGTGTTCCTGTTCATCTTCTGCTCGATCGTGTTCTTCTTCCCGGAAATGGGCGGTTACTTCCTCGAAAAGCCGAACTTTGAAGTGGCGAACGCCTTCAAGACCCCAGAGCACATTGCTCCGGTCTGGTACTTCACCCCGTTCTACGCCATCTTGCGCGCGATTCCGGACAAGCTCTTCGGTGTGATCGCCATGGGCGCGGCCATTGCTGTGCTGTTCGTCCTGCCATGGCTCGACCGCAGTCCGGTCAAGTCGATGCGCTACAAAGGCTGGCTGAGCAAGATCTGGCTCTGGGTGTTCTGCATCGCGTTCGTGATCCTGGGTGTGCTGGGCGTATTGGCTCCAACCCCTGAGCGTACGTTGCTGTCGCAGGTATGTACCTTCCTGTACTTCGCCTACTTCATTCTGATGCCGTTCTACACCCGGCTCGAGAAGACCAAACCGGTTCCGGAAAGGGTGACTGGCTGATGAAAAAACTATTTGCTGTATTGATGCTTGCTGCGTTGCCAGTGTTCGCTTTCGCAGCTGAGCACGGTGGCCCCGAGCTGGAAAAAGTCGACGTTGACGTTTCCGATAAAGCAGCCATGCAGGATGGTGCACGTACGTTCGCCAACTACTGCATGGGTTGCCACAGTGCCAAGTTCCAACGCTATGAGCGAGTTGCCGACGACCTGGGCATTCCCCATGAGTTGATGCTGGAGAAGCTGATGTTCACTGGCGCCAAGATCGGCGACCACATGAGCATCGGCATGCAGCCAGCGGACGCCAAGGCCTGGTTTGGCGCCGCTCCGCCGGACCTGACCCTGGTTGCTCGTGTTCGCGGTACCGACTGGCTCTACGGTTACCTGAAGTCGTTCTACGAAGATCCGTCGCGTCCATGGGGTGTGAACAACAAGGTCTTCCCGAACGTGGGCATGCCAAACGTCCTGGCCGGCCTGCAAGGTCGCCAGGTGGTTGGTTGCAAACAGGTTCAGATCGTCGAAGGCGGCAAAAAGCAATTTGATCCGCTGACCGGTACGCCATTGACTCATGAAGCGTGCGATCAACTGACCATCGTGCCGAAAAGCGGTGCTCTGACTGAAGAGCAGTTCGATGAGAAGGTCAAGAATCTGGTAACCTTCCTGGCTTACTCGGCTAACCCGGTTAAGCTGCAACATCAGCGCATCGGTACGTACGTATTGTTGTACCTGGCGTTCTTCTTCGTCTTCGCTTACCTGCTCAAGCGCGAATACTGGAAAGACGTGCACTGATAAAGCTTCAAGCTATTGCTGTTAATCGCGCGCGCCCAAGGGCGCCTCTGAAGATGTAGCGAGCCTGGTTATCCAGTCGTTACGGGAGGCGTCCTCTGGGCGCGCTCGTTTTTCCGCGTTCGATAATTTCTACAAGCGAGGAGGATCGCCATGGGCGTGACCAATCGGTTGGCCTGTTACTCCGACCCCGCCGACCACTATTCCCACCGAGTGCGCATCGTACTGGCAGAGAAGGGTGTCAGCGCCGAGATCATTTACGTGGAAGCTGGGCGTCAGCCACCTAAACTGATTGAGGTGAACCCTTACGGCAGCTTGCCCACCCTGGTCGATCGCGACCTGGCGTTGTGGGAGTCGACTGTGGTGATGGAATATCTGGATGAGCGTTACCCGCACCCGCCCTTGCTGCCGGTTTATCCTGTGGCGCGTGCCAACAGTCGTCTGCTGATTCATCGTATTCAGCGTGACTGGTGTGGCCTGGTGGATCTGATTCTGGATTCGCGGACCAAGGAGGCGGCCCGTGCCGTGGCTCGGAAAGAGTTGCGCGAAAGCCTGACGGGTGTGTCGCCACTGTTTGCCGACAAGCCGTTTTTCCTCAGTGAGGAACAAAGTCTGGTGGACTGCTGCCTACTGCCAATACTCTGGCGATTGCCGATTTTGGGTATAGAACTGCCGCGGCCTGCCAAGCCGCTGCTTGATTACATGGAGCGCTCGTTTGCGCGTGAGGCTTTCCAGGCGAGTCTGTCTGGTGTCGAACGCGATATGCGCTAAGGCTTAAGGAGCCGCTATGAACTCCAGTCGACCTTATCTGGTCCGCGCGCTCTACGAGTGGATTGTGGACAACGATTGCACCCCGCACATGCTGGTCAATTCCGAGTATCCGTCGGTCCAGGTGCCTCAGGGTTTTGCCAGTGACGGACAAATTGTCCTGAATGTGTCGCCACAGGCTGTGCGTCATCTGCACATGGACAACGAGGCGGTCAGTTTCGAAGGGCGCTTTGGTGGCGTGCCGCACACCTTGTACGTGCCAATTGCTTCGATCCTGGGTATCTACGCCCGGGAGAATGGCCAAGGCATGGTGTTCGATCTGGAATCGCCGATGGGCGAGGATGACGAGATCGAGCCCGATGACGATCTTCCACCACCCGACAGCGAGCCGCCGCGTCCAAGCGGTCGACCCAGTTTGAAGGTGGTGAAGTAATAAAAAAGGCGATCCGWWCGGATCGCCTTTTTTATTACTTCACCACCTTCAAACTGGGTCGACCGCTTGGACGCGGCGGCTCGCTGTCGGGTGGTGGAAGATCGTCATCGGGCACGATCTCGTCATCCTCGCCCATCGGCGATACCAGATCGAACACCATGCCTTGGCCATTCTCCCGGGCGTAGATACCCAGGATCGAAGCAATTGGCACGTACAAGGTGTGCGGCACGCCACCAAAGCGCC
>NZ_JBFUHR010000027.1:0-78746 GCF_056402295.1 Pseudomonas sp. P4_B3 | reverse complement strand
CCTTAAAGCTGGCCAGGCAAGGCGTAGGCCGCTGGGAATGGTTGTTCCCTTTCCAAGGCCTGCAACGCAGCATGGCCAGCTTTAAGGCACAACCCGGCGCGGTAGGGAAACTAATTGAGAACGCCCCCTAGCCGTGTTGTGCAAAGTCAGGCTATGTAGCCCCGGTGTCATCGCCATTAAGCTTTGGTGATGCTTATATGACAGCCCACAAGGAGCCTCTTATGCCCTGGCAAATCCTGTTGAACCGCCGTGATCGCCTGCCCGCCAACCCGGATCTGGCTGAAGGTTTCGCGACCTTGTTGCAGCAGTTGGGAGCGGTCACGCCGTTCGAATTGGCCGTGCTTGGCGGGCGGTTGATGGCGACGCCGGGGCTGGCGTTTCTGGTGGGGTATCAAGCGGCCTTGCGCATGCTCTGGCCGAGTGCGCCGCTGAGCCTCGGCGCGCTGTGCGCCACCGAACAGCGCAGTCTGCGCCCGGCCGACATGCAAACCCGACTGAGCGGTTTGCGTCTGAGCGGACGCAAGGATTTCGTCACCGCCGGCAATGCCGCCGACTGGCTGCTGGTGGCGGCCCGCAGCGAGGAGCCCGGTGTCGATCCACGCTTGAGCCTGGCGGTGATCTATCGTGGTGAGCCGGGTGTGCGGGTGGAAAAGCTGGCGCCGATTCCGTTGATGCCGGACATCAGCCACGGCTGCTTGTTTCTGGATAACGCACTGTGCGAATTGCTCGCCGGGGATGGCTGGGACGCGTACGTCAAACCGTTCCGCACGCTGGAAGACATCTACGTACTGAGCGCCATGACGGCGTGGTTGTATGGCGTCGGCCAGGAATGCGATTGGCCACAAGGCTTGCAACTGCGGTTGCTGGGGTTGTTGGCCGGGTGCGCGGAAACCAGTCGCCAGCCACCGACCAGTCTGGCCGGGCATGTGGTGCTTGGCGGGTTATTTGCGCAGTTCGAAGGGCTCAAGGCTGAAGTGGACGAGGCAATGGCTGGCGGGCCTGCGCAGTGGCCGGCGATGTGGCAGCGGGACAAGGCGGTGATGGATTTGGCGGCGGGGGCGCGGGGCAAGCGGCTGGCCAAGGCACTGGCGGAATCTTCGCTGCCCTGACCGGCCTCTTCGTCGGATCGCCGCCCGGACCAAGCCCGCTCCCACAAGGACCTGTGTCGTATACAAATGTTGTGTTCGACGCAGCACCTGTAGGAGCTGGCTTGCCAGCGAAAGCGCCCTCACAGACAACACAAATTTCAGAACTGTCATCAACCTCGACTAGGCTCACCAAGTTCAATCTCCGAGCCCCCGCCATGCCTAAAGGCTTGTCCCTTATTTTCCTGCTGTTGCTCAGCTTCACGGTCCAGGCCGAAAACTGGCCCGCCGAGCAATGGCCGACCGCCCCGACGCCGACCGGCCCGGCGCTGCAAGCCCTGGAGGCCTACGCCTTCCCATCCCGCGATGACACCACTCGCCAGGGTGTTCGTACCGATGCCTTGCTGGTGATCCGCGACGGCCAGTTGATCTACGAACGCTACGCCGGTCCGACGACGGCCGAGACGCCGCACCTGACCTGGTCGATCAGCAAGAGCCTGATGGCCACGATCCTCGGCGTGGCCTATGGCGAAGGCTTGTTCAAGCTCGGCGACCCGGTGGCGAAGTTTTATCCGCCCCTGAAAAAACACCCCGACATGACCATGGCCGACCTGCTGCACTGGGCCTCGGGCCTGGATTGGCAGGAGGACTACGAATACGCACCGCTGAAGTCTTCGGTGGTGGCCATGCTCTACACCCGCGGTCACCACGACATGGCCGCGTTCACCGCGGCCCATGATGCTTATGCCGCGCCAGGCCAGGCGTTTCGCTACTCCAGCGGTGACAGCAACCTGCTGTCCGCCGCGCTGAAAACCATCGTCGGTCCCGGTCGTTATCCCGACTTTCCGTGGACTGCATTGTTCGAACCGCTGGGCATTCGCCACGCGATCTGGGAAACAGATGCCACGGGCACTTTCGTCGCGTCGTCCTATGCCTACCTCACTGCACGGGACCTGGCCCGGGTCGGTCTGTTGATGGCCCGCGAAGGTCGTTGGGGAGGCAAGCAGCTACTGCCCAAGGATTGGGTGGCGTTCAACCGCGAGCCGTTCGCTCACTATCACGCACACAAAGACGATGCCGTACCCGGCGGCCAATGGTGGCTCAATCGAGCCGTCGAGGGCGCGGCACAACCCTGGCCCGATGCCCCCGCCGACACCTTCGCCGCATTGGGTCATTGGGGGCAGGCAATGTATGTGATCCCCAGCGAACACCTGGTGATCGTCCGCTATGGCGATGACCGCGACGGCAGCTACCGGCACAACCAATTGCTCCAACTCGCGCTCAAGGTCTTTGCCGGGAAGGTGCAGCCATGACCGGTTTCATTCGCCGTCGACCGGCCAGTTCCCTATTGTTGATCCTGCTGATCGCCTTGCTCGGCTGGTTCTGGCACGAGCGGGTGGCGCTGTGGGCGTTCCCCGACATCATCAGCGCCTACACCGCCAAGGAATACTGTTCGTGCCGCTACGTGATGAACAACGACGCCGAGTACTGCCACGGTTATGTGCAACAGTGGCTGCCCGCCAGCGACTTTACCGATGATGTTGCTGGCAAGCGGGTAACGGTCAGCGGCATGGGCCGCAGCAACAGCGCAGTGTGGATCGGCGAGCGCCAGGGCTGTCGCTTGCAGCCCTGAGTGCGATGAAGTGCCTGGGTGAGAGGAGGGCTTTTGTGGCGATGGGGTAACGGATGGCTTGCAATGCGCTGAAGGCCGGTTAAGGTTCAGCACAGGTTTATCTGCCCCACGAGTCTCTATGTTCAAGCGCTCCACCCTTCAACCCCTCGCTTTCCTGCTGCTGGCCGGTGCTGCGTTGTCGGCCCGTGCCGATTGGTACCTGGATGGCGAGTCTTCGCGCCTGTCGTTCGTCAGCACCAAAAACGCCAATGTCTGCGAAGTGCAGCGCTTTCTGGTGCTGCACGGCAAGGTCGATCCCGAAGGACTGGCGCAGGTGGAAGTCGAGCTGGAGTCGATCAACAGCGGCATTGCGCTGCGCGATGAGCGCATGCGCAAGGAACTGTTCCAGATCGACCGGTTTCCCGACGCCTTGATCACCACGAAAATCGATCTGCGCCCGATCAATGATCTTGCTCCCGGCGCACAGCTGGAGTTGCGCCTGCTGCTGATGGTGGACCTGCACGGCAAACAACACGAATACCCCGCCGAACTGCTGGCGACCCGTCTCGATGACCGGCGCTTCCAGGTGGTGACCCTCGAACCGCTGGTGATCAATGCCGAGGATTTCGATCTGACGCCTGGTCTGGAGACGTTGCGCAAAATGGCCGGCCTCTCGGCGATCAGTCTGTCGGTGCCGGTGGGTGCGGTGCTGATTTTTACGGCGCGCTGACATGGCCGGAGCGATTTTTCCCTGGCGTGAAGGCAACCACTTCGAACTGCTGGTCGATGGTCCGCAGTTTTTCCCGCGCATGCTGGTGGCGATTGCCCGCGCCGAAGAACAGGTTGAGTTGGAGTTGTATCTGGTGGAGGCGGGCGCCTGTGCCGAAGCCATGGTCCAGGCCCTGGTACAGGCCGCCGAGCGTGGGGTGCGGGTGCGCTGCCTGTTCGATGATTACGGCAGCCTCGCCTTCACCCTGACCTTGCGCCGGCGGCTGATGGCCGCCGGGGTGGAGCTGCGTTTCTACAATCGCCTGAGCTGGCGGCGCTGGGTCGGCAATTTCTACCGCGATCACCGCAAGCTGTTACTGGTGGACCAGAGCATGGCAGTGGTCGGCGGCACCGGTGTCACCGACGAGTTTTGGACCCCGGGGGAAGACGTCAGCGAATGGCACGAAGTGATGGTGGAAATCACCGGGCCGCTGGTGCTCGATTGGCAGTTGCTGTTCGACCGCCAGTGGATCGCCAACCGCCATCGTCGCGCCTGGCGTCCCGCCTCGCATTTCGGCTTGCCGCGCCTGCCTCGGGTGCCATCGATGGGCGAGGGCATGGGCCGGGTGGCCTATGCCGACGCCCGCCAGCACCGGGATATTCTGCAATCGCTGGTGCGCGCCCTGAACAGCGGCCAGCGACGGATCTGGCTGGCCACGCCGTACTTTTTGCCGACCTGGAAAGTCCGCCGTTCCCTGCGCCGGGCGGCTGCCCGGGGCGTCGATGTGCGGTTGCTGCTGACCGGGCCCCGTACCGATCACCCGTCCGTGCGCTACGCCGGGCATCGTTACTACCCGCGACTGCTCAAGGCCGGGGTGAAGATCTTCGAGTACCAGCCGTGTTTCCTGCACCTGAAAATGGTCTTGATCGATGACTGGGTGAGCATCGGCTCGTGCAACTTCGATCACTGGAATCTGCGCTTCAACCTGGAAGCCAATCTGGAAGCGCTGGACCCCGGGTTGACCCGGTCGGTGGCCGCGAGCTTCGAACACGACTTCGCCCTGAGCCAGCAAGTCAGCCTGGAAGAATGGAAGCGCCGGCCACTGTGGCGGCGGATCAAGCAGCGGGTGTGGGGATGGGTGGATCGGGTGGTGGTGAATCTGCTGGATCGAAGGGGTTGAACCCAAACTTTCAAACACCCTGAAACCACTGTAGGAGCGACGGTGCGGCGACCCGACCTGCTCGCGATGGCGGCCTGACAGTCAACAATGATGTTGAATGTTATGGCCTCATCGCGAGCAGGCTCGCTCCTACAGGTTTTTGCGGTGTGTCAGGGATTACAGCAACTCAAAACTCTGCTGCGTCACGTCCTGGGAATCCAGGCCGATCTGCACGTTGAACTTGCCCGGCTCCGCCGCGTACTTGAGCTGGGTGTTGTAGAACTTCAGCTCGTCCTCAGTGATGGTGAAGTGCACGACCTTCTGTTCGCCGGCCTTGATCATCACTTTCTGGAAGTTCTTCAGTTCCTTGATCGGGCGGATCATCGAGCCGGCCACGTCCTGGATGTACAACTGCACCACGGTTTCGCCGTCACGCTTGCCGGTGTTCTTCACTGTGACGCTGGCGTCGAGCTTGCCGGTCTTGTTCAGTGTGGTCGACGACAGGGCCATGTCGCTCAGGCTGAACTCGGTGTAGCTCAGGCCATAACCGAACGGGTACAGGGGGCCTGTGGTGTCATCGAAATATTGCGAGGTGTAGTTGCCCGGTTTGCCCGGGGTGAACGGCCGGCCAATGGTCAGGTGGTTGTAGTAGGTCGGAATCTGGCCGACCGAGCGCGCGATACTGATCGGCAGTTTGCCCGACGGGTTATAGTCGCCGAACAGCACATCGGCGATGGCGTTGCCGCCCTCGGTGCCGGTGAACCAGGTTTCCAGGATCGCGTCAGCCTGCTCCTTCTCCTCGAGGATCGTCAGTGGGCGGCCGTTCATCAACACCAGCACCAGCGGTTTGCCGGTGGCCTTCAATGCGCGAATCAGCTCGCGCTGGTTTTCCGGGATGTTCAGGTCGGTGCGGCTCGACGATTCGTGGGACATGCCACGGGATTCGCCGACGGCGGCAACCACTACGTCAGCGTCCTTGGCCGCTTTCACTGCTTCGTCGATCAGCACGTTCGCCGGGCGAGGGTCATCCACCACTTCCGGGGCGTCGAAGTTGAGGAAGTTGAGGTAGCCGAGGATGTTCTTGTCACTGGTGATGTTGGCGCCACGAGCGTAGATCAGCGTCGATTGAGCGCCCAGGGCGTTGGTCATGCCGTCGAACAGGGTCACCGATTGCGCCGGTTTACCGGCAGCGGCCCAGCTGCCCATCATGTCGATGGGCGCCTTGGCCAGCGGACCGACCAGGGCGATTTTTGCAGTCTTCTTAAGTGGCAGGGTTTCGTTGCGGTTTTTCAGCAGCACTTGGCTGCGACGCGCCACATCGCGGGCCTCGGCGCGGTGCAGACGGCTGTCGGCGTAGGTGTCGACCGGGTCATCCTCGGCCTTGCCGATGCGCAGGTACGGGTCCTTGAACAGGCCCATGTCGTACTTGGCGCCCAGTACCGCACGCACCGCATTGTCGATGTCGCTCTGCTGGATCTCGCCGGACTTCAGCAGCCCTGGCAGCTCTTTGCCGTACAGGGTGTCGTTCATGCTCATGTGGATGCCGGCCTTGATCGCCAGCTTCGCCGCTTCGCGACCGTCGGCGGCAACGCCGTGCTTGATCAGCTCGAAAATCGCCCCGTGGTCGCTGACTGCCAGGCCCTTGAAGCCCCACTCCTTGCGCAGCAGGTCGTTCATCAGCCAGGTGTTGGCGGTGGCCGGCACGCCGTTGATCGAGTTCAGCGCGACCATCACTCCGCCGGCACCGGCGTCAATCGCCGCACGGTACGGTGGCAGATAGTCCTGGTACATTTTGACCGGGCTCATGTCGACGATGTTGTAGTCGCGGCCACCCTCGACCGCGCCGTACAGGGCGAAATGCTTGACGCTGGCCATGATGCTGTCGGCCGCGTTGGCGCCAGTGCCCTGGAACGCCTTGACCATCACGCCGGCAATGCGCGACACCAGGTAGGTGTCTTCGCCGAAGCCTTCGGAAGTACGGCCCCAACGCGGGTCGCGGGAGATGTCGACCATCGGCGCGAAGGTGATGTCGAGGCTGTCAGCCGCGGCCTCCTTGGCGGCGATGCGCCCGGACAGGCCAATGGCGTCCATGTCCCAGCTCGAAGCCAGGGCCAGCGGGATCGGGAAAATGGTGCGGTGGCCGTGGATCACGTCGTAGGCGAAGAACATCGGGATCTTCAGGCGGCTGCGCATGGCCGCGTCCTGCATCGGCCGGTTTTCCGGGCGGGTGATCGAGTTGAACGTACCACCGATGTTGCCCGCCGCGATTTCCTTGCGGATCAGCTCCCGGGGCATTTCCGGGCCGATGCTGATCAGGCGCAACTGGCCGATTTTTTCATCGAGGGTCATTTGCTTCATCAGATTGCTGACGAAGGCTTCCTTGTTCTCCAGGGGGGCGGGTGTCGTGGCGGCCAATACGTTATGACTGGCCAGGCTGACGAACAGGCCCAGCAAACACAGCTTCTTCATGAATAGTTTTCTCAAGGGCCCAAACGGCGATGCACACGCCGGCCAGCCAAAATTTAGGGAGCGTCTATTGTTGTTCGGGTGCCCGCTCAAAAGACCAGAGCCAAAAAACCACAGCCAGATGGCGGATGCGTTTTTGCGCAGGGCCTCTTTTTAGCCCATCGGCCCGTTGCAATCCAGAGGCGCGGGCGATTATGCCCCAAGAGCCGGCTCAGTAGGTTTCACGGTCGGTCTTTTCATGAAATGTACAAGGGAGCTTCAGCCTGATGAATGTAAGTCCAATCTACCGTTCGCGCCTGCAGGTCGCCACGCTGCTGATGCTGGCCACGTTGCTGACCGCTTGCGGCATCAACAATATCCCGACCCTCGACGAACAGGCCAAGGCCGCCTGGGGCCAGGTGCAGAACCAGTATCAGCGCCGTGCTGACCTGATTCCCAATCTGGTGGAAACCGTCAAGGGCTACGCCAAACATGAGGAAGAGACCCTGACGGCGGTCATTGAAGCTCGGGCCAAGGCCACGTCGATCCAGGTGGATGCCTCGACCCTCGACAACCCGGAAAAACTCAAGCAGTACCAACAGGCCCAGGATCAGCTCAGTGGCGCCTTGAGTCGTTTGATGGTGGTCTCCGAGCGCTATCCGGACCTGAAGGCCAACCAGAACTTCCTCGCCTTGCAATCGCAGCTTGAAGGCACCGAGAACCGGATCAGCGTGGCCCGGCGTGATTTCATCCTCGCGGTGCAGAAATACAACACCGAGATCCGCACGTTCCCCGGTCGCCTGTGGCACAGCGTGATGTACAGCGACCTGCCGGTGCGCGAGACCTTCGAAGCCACACCGGGGTCGGAAAAGGCCCCCGAGGTCAAATTCTGAATCAACCCTGTAGGAGCTGCCGCAGGCTGCGATCTTTTGACTTTGATTTTTTCGCGAGCGCTAAAGGTCAAGATCAACAGATCGCAGCCTGCGGCAGCTCCTACAGGGCCAGGCTTGGGACGGAAGAGGTTGCTAATGCGTGTGTTTAAAACAGTCCTGTTGCTGTTGTTCTGGCTGGTGACGATCACGGCCCGGGCCGAGCTGAGCTTCCCGGCGCTGACCGGGCGGGTGGTCGACAATGCGCAGATGATCGAGCCATCGGTGCGCCAGCAACTCAGCCAACAACTTCAGGCCCATGAGCAAGCCACCGGCGAGCAGCTTGTGGTCGTGACTTTGCCGGATTTGCAAGGCGCCGACATCGCCGACTTCGGTTACCAACTCGGCCGCCACTGGGGCATCGGGCAGAAGGACAAGAACAACGGCGCCTTGCTGATCGTCGCCCGGGACGAGCGTAAACTTCGCATCGAAGTCGGCTACGGCCTGGAGGATCGCCTGACCGATGCCCAGAGTTCGGTGATCATCAACCAGGTCATTACCCCGGCGTTCAAGACCGGCAACTTCAGCAAGGGCATCAGTGACGGCGTGGCGGCGATGCTGGTGGTGCTGGGCGGCAACCCCCTGGACGAACCCTCCACGGCGTATGAATCCAGAGGCGATCCGGGGGGCGATTTCGTCTCGCGGCATCCCGGGTTGTTCGTGTTTTTGCTGATGTTGTTCATCCTGACTGTTTTTGTGTGCCAGATGCTCGGTATTCTTCCTGCCGGCCGGGGCGGCTCCGGCGGATCCGGGGGCGGCTTTGGCGGTGGTGGATTTGGCGGCGGCGGTGGAGGTGGAGGCTTCAGCGGCGGCGGGGGCAGTTTCGGCGGGGGCGGTTCGTCCGGCGGCTGGTGATAATAAAAACGAGCAGGCAATTCACGACATGGCATTACTGACTGAACACGAACAACGCAAAGTCGCCGAGGCAATTGCCCGGGTCGAGCGCGATACTGACGCGGAACTGGTGACCGTGCTCGCGGCCCGCGCCGACGACTATGCGTACATCCCGTTGTTGTGGGCCAGCCTGCTGGCGCTGCTGGTGCCGGGCATCGTGCATTACCTCACCGGTTGGCTGACCCTGCACAGCCTGCTGATGGTGCAATGGGCGCTCTTCATTGTGCTGTGCCTGGTGTTCCGCCTGCCGAACGTCACCACCCATCTGATCCCGCGCTCGGTGCGCCACTGGCGCGCCTCGAACCTGGCGCGCCGGCAGTTCCTGGAGCAGAACCTGCACCACACCGAGGGCAGCACTGGCGTGCTGATTTTCGTCTCCGAGGCCGAGCGTTATGTGGAGATCCTGGTGGATGAAGGGATTTCCAGTCGCCTGGACAACAAGAACTGGGACGCCATTGTCGCCACGTTCACCCAACAGGTGAAGCAGGGGCAGACGCTGCAAGGGTTTGTCAGCTGCATCGAAGCCTGTGGCGAGTTGCTCAAGGTGCATGTGCCAGTGACCCATGCGCGCAATGAATTGCCGAACCGGTTGGTAGTGCTCGGCTAAGACTTTTCATCGCGTTATGTAGCGCTCGCCGCTACAACTCCCGTCGATTGTTCGGGTTCGGCCTGATCGTCAGTATTTCTCTCTAACAGTGGACGCCCAGCGACGGGTGTTCCCGCGAAGAGGGATTCTTATGTCAACCCAACAATCGAATGACTCTTTGGCACGGGTAGCACCCGGCGCAGAGGCAAGTACACCAACGGCGAAGCTGACGGCGAAAGAAACACAAATCCTGATGTGGTGTTTCAAGGGCAAGACTTCCTGGGAAATCGCCAGGATCGAGAATTGCTCGGAATCTACCGTTAATTTTCACTTCACCAATATTCGCCGAAAGTTCGACGTCAGCACTCGCAGTTCTGCCTTGCTCAAGGCGATCGAGTCGGGAGCGATCATCGTGGATTCGGTCGTTGCGCGAGGTGCACATGAGCCTGACTGATTCGACCTACAACGGTATCAGTGGGCTCATGTTGGGAATGGGGATTGCATCACTGCCAGTGGTTGATGGCGAGGTACTGTTTGGTGCAATGCTCGGCGCGTGGCTGGTTACAACCACTCGCACTGACTTCAAGGCCTGGCAACGCATCGGTTCCTGGTCGCTGTCTGCGGGTGTCGGTTACCTCTTCACGCCTGTCGCACATCCGCTGGTGCCTTTTCTGACAGCAGGCGTGACAGCCTTTCTTTGCGCACTGGTTGTTATTCCTATGAGCATCAAGTTCATGCAATGGATCGATAGCGTCGGTATCGGCGAAATCATTCGACACCTGCGAAGGCGAAGATAAGGGGCCATGAATGGGTTGCTTTGGTGTGGGTGGCGGGCGCGGCATGTCTTGAAACTATGAAACTTCGGATTACATAGGTCATCAAGTTTCATTCGAAGGTTTAAGTGTTGCCAGAATGGAGGCCATTTCGCAAAGCCTGAGTTCCATATCACGCAGTCGTTGCTTTTCCTCGAGTGCGTGTTGTATGGCGCAGCGATCATTTTCGTCGAGCAACCGCCAGAGCGTGAGAATGGTGTTTTCCCGTGTTGTGCTTTCCTGATTGGCTTCCGAAGAATTAGTAACTGTTTGTCTCAAAATCGGACCTTCGCCCAGCAGCAACCAGTCAAGGGAGATACCCCGAGTTTGAGCAATTTCTACGCATAATGAGTACGGCGTGCTGTCGCGGCCTTTCCAGCTACTAAGGGTTTGCGGGCTGATCTGTAGCGCCGAAGATAAAGAAACATCGGTTTTAGTACCTGTAACTTGCTTTAAACGAGCCAGAACAGCTTGTGATTTTTTGCTACGCAATTTGAGCCTCTTCCTTTTGACATATGCTTTTTGAGTGCCTAATTTATGCGTAATGAGTACTTTTTTTCTTGTAACTAATCAATCGTCAAAGATGAGTCAGAAGAATACGATGTCGAAACTTCCTAATGCTATCAGGGTGATTTCCTACGAGCATGGCTCGAACCCATTACGCGTCTGCCCGATGCACTTCCTTATGTCTGGCAGACACTGTTCGCAAGACCGGAGCGCCGCGATGAAACTCTCAAGCAGTATTGCGTTTGATCAGGTTGATTGCCACCCAATGACCGTCGGGAATCAAGCATGAGTACTTATAAAATGGTGTGCCCGCACTGCTTGAACAGGATGCGCATCCGCACCAGCGAAGGCCGACATATTTTCCTGCGGGTGGCGTATCTGCAATGCACGTCGGAAGCTTGCGGTTGGTCCGTGCGTGCCGAATTTGAAATGACCCATGAACTTTCGCCCAGTGGCATGCCCAATCCGGCCGTACGCCTGCCTTGCGCCGGACCCGATTTGCGCCGTGCCGCCCGGCCCGTAGCAGTCAGTCCTGCCACCACAGACGTTCCGCAGGAGACGTGAGCATGAAGGTCATCGATGAAAATACAGATCTGAATGAGGAGCTACTGGCTATAGCCCAGGCGTTTCTACGGCGTCATGAAAGTGAAGGAGGGATCGATGATCAAGTCCTGTTTTGTCGCGCGGTGAAGCATCTGCAGGGTATGGATGTACCGATGTACCTGGCGGAAAGGCTGGTTAGCCGTGCCTACGGCGTACTCAAGTCGTGCGACGACCGGCGGCGCCTGGATATCGAGGCAAGTTCCGAAACGGTCGCCGTGGTGACTGACCCTGCCAATGGCCTGACTTGGGCGGTGCCAGTGGGGCTGATCGTCAAACACATCATCAACTCGCCGAACAACCGCAGGCTTCGCCTGGTGGAACCCTGAGTTTTCAGCGGTTGTATTGAGGTCCTGGGCACCATGACTGGGACCTGCCGCAAAATAACCCCGTGCCCAAAGTCCTCGTCCCCCTTAAAATACCGGCATTCTCCGATTTGCATCGCCTGAGGCCGCTTTTCCATGTCCGTCACCGCCACTCCCGCCAGCCTCGCGCCGGATCATCACGCCCAGTTCATCGACCTGGTGCAAACCAGCCTCGAGCAAAATGCGTTCATCAAACTGGTGCTGGCCAAGTACGTGGGCGATGAAACGGACCTGCAGCGGATCATCATCAAACCGGTGACGGTCAAGGCGCTGCCTTGCCTGTCCTTTGTCTACCGCTACAAGACCCGCGACATCACCAAGAACCTGCCGCTGGCCGAAGGCGTGGCGAGCATTGCCCGGCTGCTGCCAGCGTCGTTCAAAAATGCGCATTTGTTGGCGTTGACCGACGAAGTCCAGCTCGAATACAGCAAAAAGGGCAAGTCATCGCTGTTCAAGAGCAAACCTCAACAATTGCGCGAAGTGCCATCGGCCGAGCACAACCGTGAAAAAAACCGTTTTCTTGACCTGAGCCGGCCGTTTCTCGCCGACCTGGGTGTGACCAACCAGCAGCATGAGCTGATCCCGGCGATGTCGCGCAAGTGGAAGCAGATCAACAAGTTCATCGAAGTGTTCAGCCATGCGCTGACCTCGTCGCCCCTGGCGCTGGACAAACCGGTGCGCGTGGCGGACTTCGGTTCGGGCAAGGGTTACCTGACCTTCGCCATCCACGATTACCTGCGCAACACCTTGAAGGCCGAAGGCGAGGTGACCGGCGTCGAGCTGCGTGAAGACATGGTCACCTTGTGCAACACCGCCGCCGCCAGGCTTGAACACCCCGGCCTGGTGTTCAAGTGCGGTGACGTGCGCAGCGTGGCGCCGAGCGAGCTGGACGTGATGATCGCCCTGCATGCCTGCGATATCGCCACTGACTATGCGATCCACACCGGCATCCGTTCCGGCGCCTCGATCATCATGTGCTCGCCGTGCTGCCACAAACAGATCCGCCTGCAAATCCAGAGCCCGGCGCTGCTCAAGCCGATGCTGCAATACGGCTTGCACCTGGGCCAGCAGGCGGAGATGGTCACTGACAGTTTGCGCGCATTGTTCCTTGAGGCCTGTGGCTACGAAACCAAGGTGTTCGAGTTCATCTCCCTGGACCACACCAACAAGAACAAGATGATCCTGGCGGTCAAACGCGCCGAGCCGGTGGCCCCGGCCTTGTTGCTGGCGAAGATTCAGGAGCTGAAGGATTTCTATCACATCAGCGAGCATTGCCTGGAAACCTTGCTGCGCGCTGACGGCTATTTGTAAACATCACAATCCTGTAGGAGCCGGCTTGCCGGCGATAGCGATCTCGAGGACGCCATCGCCAGCAAGCCGGCTCCTACAGGGTCATGCAGTGGCAGTTCGCGCCGGGCGCACTGTCGTTTTGCGTCCGAGCATCACAGTGACAATAACGCCGCCAGCAAACAGCCAGGTAATCGGCTCCACATGTTCACCGAAAAACAGCGCCGAGAAGGCGATGGTGAAGAAAATCTGTAGCAACTGGATCTGACTGACCCGGGCAATGCCGCCCATGGCCAGCCCGGCGTACCACGCGAAGAAACCGATGAACTGCGAAAATAGCGAAACATAACCGAAGGCCCACCAGGTCTTGGCGGAAACCTCGCCCTGATGCTGCAGCGCCAGATACACCACCGGGCCGATCAGCAGCGGCGTCGACAACACCAGCGCCCAGCAGATCACCTGCCAGCCACCCATCTCCCTGGCCAGTCGGCCTCCCTCGGCGTAGCCCAATCCGCCCACTGCAATGGCACCAAGCATCAGCAAATCTCCGGCCTGAATGCTGCCGGCACCGCTGATCAGTGCATAACCGAGCACCAACGCGCTGCCCAATGCCGCGCAGGCCCAGAAGGCTTTCGAAGGCCGCTCATGGGACAACCACGCGGCATACAGCGCCACGCACAGCGGCTGCAAACCGTTGACCAGCGCACCGTGGGACGCCGGCAAGGTTTGCATGGCCCAGGCCGACAATACCGGGAAACCGAGGATCACCCCGGCTATCACCAGCGTCAGGCCTTTGACCTGTTTCCAGGTCGGCCATTTTTCCTGGTGCCACAGCAACAGCAACGCCGCCGGAACCGCTGCAAACAGTGCCCGGCCCAGGCCATTGAGCAGCGGGTGCAGTTCCTGCACGACGATCCGCGTGAAGGGCAGGGTGAGGCTGAAGATCACAACGCCGAGCAGGCCGAGGGCCATGCCGGTGTTTTCGCGCGAGGACATGATGGCAACCAGAATCGTGGAGGGTGGGAGGTAGTGTTATCTAGCCATAAACCCGGTGTAAGCCGCTGTTACAGCTAGGCACAGACTTATCCGTACAGTTGCGAGTAATGCGAGCAACGCGTAGGAGCTCCCGAAGGCTGCGATCTTTTTACCCGCCGCGCCACAAATCCAATAAATCCAAGGATCAAGATCAAAAGATCGTCCGAACGCGGCCCGAGCCTTCGGCAGCTCCTACAGTGGTCCTGTGCATTCGTAGTAGCCGGTTGTTACCCGCCCAGCCGGATAAGGACTACCTTGAATACTCCTGCAAGCCCACTTCCAGAGGAGTCCTCCCCATGGCTGCGAAAAAAATTCTGATGCTGGTCGGTGATTACGTCGAAGACTATGAAGTGATGGTGCCGTTCCAGGCGCTGCTGATGGTCGGCCACACGGTGCACGCCGTTTGCCCGGACAAGGCTGCCGGCCAGACCGTGCGCACGGCGATCCATGACTTCGAAGGCGACCAGACCTACAGCGAAAAACCCGGTCATCTGTTTGCCCTCAACTTCGATTTCGCCAAGGTCAACGCTGCTGATTATGACGCCGTGCTGATTCCCGGCGGCCGTGCTCCGGAGTACCTGCGCCTGAACGAAAAAGTCCTGGAGCTGGTGCGCGCATTCGACAAGGCCGGCAAGCCGATCGCTGCCGTGTGCCATGGCGCGCAGTTGCTGGCGGCCGCGGGTGTTCTCGAAGGTCGCGAATGCAGCGCTTATCCGGCCTGTGCTCCGGAAGTGCGACTGGCGGGCGGTACGTATATCGATATTCCGGTGACGGACGGCCATGTTCAGGGCAATCTGGCCACAGCTCCGGCCTGGCCTGCGCACCCGAACTGGCTGGCCGGTTTCCTGGGGTTGCTGGGTACCAAAATCACGCTGTAACGAGGGATAGGTCCATGTGCGAGCTGTACGTCAAAGCCGACCCGATACTCTACGAATCGCGCTCCCGCTCGCTGCGCATCTGCGGGGTGGTCACCACCCTGCGGCTGGAGAATCAGTTTTGGGACATCCTCAGCGAAATCGCCGAAGTCGACGGCATGACCACCAACCAATTGATCGCCAAGCTGTATGAAGAGGTGATGGACTATCGCGGTGAGGTGGTCAATTTCGCTTCGTTCTTGCGGGTGAGTTGTACGCGGTATCTGAGCCAGCGGCGGGTGGCTACTCCGGAGTTGTCGGTGGTTCGGGCTGCAGTGAAATAGGTTGGTTTTGCGCTGCATGGGCGTTCCGACGATGGGGCCGGTACAGGCGACAGAAACACCAGGCTGGTCTTTACTGTGGAGCGCGCAACCTCTCAATCGCCCAGGAGAAAGAGCATGTCCGGATGGTATGAAGTGAGCAAAAGCAGCAATGGCCAGTTCAGGTTTGTCCTCAAGGCGGCCAACGCCGAGACCATTCTGACCAGCGAGCTGTACACCACCCACGCTGCCGCCGACAAAGGCATCGCCTCGGTCCAGGCCAACAGCCAGCTGGATGAGCGTTACGAGAAGAAAACCACCAAGGATGGCCATCCGTATTTCAACCTCAAGGCGGGCAACCACGAGATCATCGGCAGCAGCGAGGCCTATTCCTCCGCTGCAGCCATGGAGAAAGGTATCGCCAGCGTGAAGGCCAACGGCTCGACCAAGGTGGTCAAGGACAAGACGTTGCCGGTGTTTTGAGTACAGCTTTCAAATCCAGCACAAATCCCTGTGGGGGAGTGCATTCCAATGTAGGAGCGAGCCTGCTCGCGATAGCGGCAGCTGCGTCGCCGCTAAACCTCGACCGGAACCGCCATCTTCGGACCACCCAGCCCATGGCTCTTCGAATCAAAAAACCTCAACTCCACACCCGTCCCCTCAAACACCTTCGCGTAATGCCGCTTCTGATGCTGGATGAACGGCTTGCTGCGCGGGTAAATCGAGATCGCCACCACCTGCGGTTTTGCCAGGCGCAAGGCGTGGATGATATGTCTGTCCTGCTCCCCCAACGCATGGCCGAAGATGCACAGTGCCTGGCCGTGACCGAGTAGTTGCTCGTAGCAGAACGACAGATAGTCCGAACTGCGGATGGTCTTGAGCTTGTCCGCGCTCGGCCCTTCGTTGACGAACAGCGGCACGTCGTCGAGGGTCTTGATCGTGTTGTTGATGGCGAAATTGCCCAGCAACGTGCCCTCGGTCGACATCAGCTTGCGCGCCGTGCCGTCCTGGTTGCGCACCAGGTGCAGGCCTCCGTGCAGGTACAGCAAACGGGTTTTGTCGGTGGCCGTGTCGCTCAGGTCGAAACCGGGTTCGCCTCCCTGGAACAGGTCGGTAATCGCCCCAGGTTGGTGTTGCACCGCCCAGTAGGAGAGCAAGTCGTAATTGGTGGTGAACACCGTGCGATAACTGGTCAGTTCCTGATTGATCGTCGCCAGCGTCGAAGGCACCACCAGCCGCCACGGGATATGTAGCGCATGCACGGTGTTGATCAGCGCTTCCTTGATCGCGTAATAGCGATTGCGTGGGGCGGCGGAGCTGACAGCCAGGGCCTTGTTAACCCGGCTGGTGGTTTTCAGTGCGCTCAATACCTGCTCGAAACTGCGGGTCTGCAGCGCATCGAACACGCTCAGCTCGGACGGGCTCAGGGGTTTTTCTTCAACGGTGCGGGCGTTTTCGAACAGCGACTCGTAGCCGAAATCGTCCCACACCGCGCGACTGGCGCCGTTGCCCACCAGCAAACCACTGAACGAAGCGGTGTTGCGCAAGACGTTCCAGTCTTCAAGTTGGGCATCGACATCCTGGAAATCGGTCATTGCGGTCTTCGTCTCACGGCAAAAGGTCTGTGGGCGGCGACTTTATCACGACCGGTGCCCGGACCACGGCACGACGCGGGCGAAGAACGCTATGCTGCGACTTTGCCTGAGCCGACTTCGCCGAGTACCCGATGCTGCAAAAAAGCCTGATCCGCCGTCTCGACCTGATCACTCTGCAACTGTTCGTCGCCGTCCATGAAGAAGGCACGCTGACCCGTGCCGCCTCGCGCCAAGCGATTGCCGTCTCGGCGGCGAGCAAGCGCTTGATGGAGCTGGAGGAGGCGCTGGGCATCAGTCTGTTCGTGCGCCAGGCCAAGGGCATGTCACTGACGCCGGCCGGTGAAACCCTGCTGCACCATGCCCGGCAGATGTTGTTCAACGTCGAAAAAATGGGCCTTGAACTGGGCGAGCACAGCCACGGTGTGCGCGGCTATGTGCGGATGCTCGCCAACCTGTCGGCGATCATTCAGTTTTTGCCCGAGGACCTGCGGGATTTTTCCGAGCGTCACCCACAGGTCAAGACCGACCTCGAAGAACGGCCCAGCGCCGGGGTGATTCAGGGCGTGCTCGACGGGGTGGCCGACCTCGGGATCTGTTCCATCGACAGTGACATCAAGGGCCTGCACAGCGTGCTGTATCGCCAGGACAAACTGGTGGTGTTGATGCCGCCCCATCATCCATTGGCGAGCCGGTCGAGCGTGGCGTTCGCCGATACGCTGGGCAGTGATTACGTTGGCTTGCATGCCGCCAGTTCGATCAACATGCGTACCCATGCCGCAGCCCGTGAGGCCGGCAAGGTGTTGCGGGTGCGCATTCATGTGCCAGGGTTCGATGCCATGTGCCGGATGATCCAGGCCAACATGGGGATTGGCATCCTTCCGCAGCGGGCCTATGAATTGTTTGGCCGGGCACTGGGCTTGCACGCGGTGCCGTTGACGGACGAGTGGTCGGACCGGGCGTTGATTCTGGTGGTGCGCGACGAGGCGTTGCTGTCGCCGGTGAGCCGGATGTTGTTTGAGCATTTGCGGGGTTCAGCCTGATAGTTCTCGGCTGAATGGGCGGGCCTCATCGCGAGCAGGCTCGCTCCTACAGGGGATGTGTGATCGCCACGAATCAACTGTAGGAGTGAGCCTGCTCGCGATGGCGGACTGAAGGTCGCGATAATCCTCTTGTCGAGCGTTCGCATTTCGCGAACGCCCGTTGCTAACTGAAGGTTGGATTCCCGAGCCCCCTGTCCTCTAGCCTTGGCGCATATTCCAAGAACAAGAGGTACCCCGCGATGACTGCCCCCTTGAGTGCGATCAAAGTGATCGAGATCGGCACGCTGATCGCCGCGCCATTTGCGGCGCGCATGCTGGCCGAGTTCGGCGCCGAGGTGATCAAGATCGAAGCCATGGGCCAGGGCGATCCCCTGCGCAAATGGCGCAAGCTGCACGAAGGCACCTCGTTGTGGTGGTACCTGCAATCACGCAACAAGAAGTCCCTGGCGCTGAACCTCAAATCCCCCGAAGGCATCGAACTGGTCAAGCAACTGGCGACCAGCGCCGATGTGCTGATCGAAAACCTGCGCCCCGGCGCCCTGGAGAAACTGGGCCTCGGTTGGGACGTGTTGCACGCGCTCAATCCCAACCTGACGCTGGTGCGGATTTCCGGTTACGGCCAGACCGGCCCGTACCGCGATCGTCCGGGTTTTGGCGCCATCGGCGAGGCCATGGGCGGCATCCGCTACACCACCGGCACGCCAGGTTCGCCGCCGGCGCGGGTTGGCGTGAGCCTTGGCGATTCCCTGGCTTCGTTGCATGCGGTGATCGGTGCGCTGATGTCGCTGCTAAGGGTCAAGACCGGGCAGGGCGGCGGGCAAATCGTTGATGTGTCCCTGGCCGAAAGCGTGTTCAACGTCATGGAAAGCCTGGTGCCGGAATACGACATGCTTGGCCATGTGCGCGAACGCAGCGGCGGTGCCTTGCCGGGCATCGCGCCATCCAACACGTATCTGACAGCCGATGGCGCCTACGTGGTGATCGCCGGTAACAGCGATCCGATCTACAAGCGCCTGATGCAAACCATCGGCCGCGCCGATCTGGCCGAGGCGGCGGAATTCGCCCACAACGACGGGCGTGCAGCCAAAAGCAATGTGCTCGACGCCGCCATCACCCACTGGACCAGCAGTCTGCCCATCGACGAGGTACTGGCCGCTCTGGAGGCCGCCGAAGTCCCGGCCGGGCGCATCTATTCGGTGGCCGACATCGTCGCCGATCCGCACTACCAGGCGCGGGACATGCTGCTCAATGCCGAGCTGCCCGGTGGCGCCACGGTGAAGATGCCGGGCATTGTGCCGAAACTCTCCGAGACCCCCGGCGGTGTGAACTGGTCCGGCCCCGGGCTGGGCCAGCACACCGACGGCATCCTCGCGCAATTGGGCCTGACCGCGATGGACATCGAACGCCTGAAAGTCGAAGGAGTGGTGCAATGATCACTGATTATTCCGATAGCCTGATCGTGCAGGAAGTGTCCCCGCGCGACGGTTTGCAAATCGAGCCGACCTGGGTTGAAACCGACGACAAGATTGCCTTGATCGATCAATTGTCGCAGGTCGGATTCAGCCGCATCGAAGCCGGTTCGTTCGTGTCACCCAAAGCCATTCCTGCACTGCGCGATGGCGAACTGGTGTTCAAGGGCATCGCCCGGCAACCGGGGGTGATCTACGTCGCGTTGATCCCCAACCTCAAAGGCGCGCAACGGGCACTGGCGTGCCGTGCCGATGAGCTGAACCTTGTGATGTCTGCCAGCCAGACTCATAACCGGGCGAACATGCGCATGGGTTGTGAAGATTCATTGGCCGCGTTCGGCGAGATTGTGCAGTTCGTCGGCGACAGCGCCGTGCGACTCAACGCCAGCATCGCCACCACCTTCGGCTGCCCGTTCGAGGGCAAGATCGATGAGGACCGTGTACTGCACATCGTCGAGGCCTATCAGGAGCTCGGCATCCAGGGCATCACCCTGGCCGACACGACGGGCATGGCCAACCCGCGTCAGGTCGACCGACTGGTGCGCCGGGTGCTGCAGCGGGTGTCCCCGACGGACCTGACCCTGCACTTTCACAACACCCGCGGCCTCGGCCTGTGCAACGTGCTGGCCGCCTACGAGGCCGGTGCCCGGCGCTTCGACGCGGCCCTCGGTGGTCTCGGCGGCTGCCCGTTTGCGCCGGGGGCATCGGGAAACATCTGCACTGAGGATCTGGTGAACCTGTGCGATGAAGTCGGCATTCATACCGGCATCGATTTGCCGCTGCTGCTGAAACTGTCCCGAGGGCTGCCGGCGCTGCTCGGCCATGAAGTACCAGGGCAACTGGCCAAGGCTGGACGTAATTGCGATCTGCACCCGATCCCCACCTGACACCAATCCCCTGTAGGAGCGAGCCTGCTCGCGATAGCGGTGAGGCAGTCGACATCAATGTTGGATGTGACTCAGTCATCGCGAGCAGGCTCGCTCCTACAGTAAAAAGCACCTTAACCAGACAACAAAAACAATCGGACACCCACGGGAAGTCCGCCTGGAGAACTGCAATGAGCCTGAATGCACTGGAGGCCGGCGCGAGCCCGGCCGTTAGCCACGACACCGAAAAAGCCTTGGTCAGTAAAGTCGCCTGGCGCCTGATGCCGCTGATCATGGTCTGCTACCTGTTCGCCTTTTTCGACCGCATCAACATCAGCTTCGCCAAGTTTCAGCTGCAGACCGACCTGAGCCTGAGCGACACCGCGTACGGCCTAGGCGCCGGGTTGTTCGTGGTCGGTTACGTGATTTTCGAAGTGCCGAGCAACATGATGCTGTACAAGGTCGGCGCACGCCGCTGGATCGCCCGGATCATGATGTCCTGGGGCCTGGCCACGGCGGCCATGGTGTTCGTCAACAGCGAATGGCAGTTCTACGTGCTGCGCTTCGTGATCGGTGCGATGGAGGCGGGGTTTGCCCCGGGCGTGCTGTACTACCTGACCCTGTGGTTCCCGCAGCACTATCGCGGGCGTATCACCTCGATGCTGTTCCTGTCGTCGGCGTTCGCCGGCCTGGTGGGCGCGCCGTTCTCGGGGCTTGTGCTGCAACACCTCGACGGAGTGCTGCAAATGCGCGGCTGGCACTGGCTGTTCCTGCTCGGTGGCGTGCCGTGCATCGGCCTCGGTTTGCTGGTGCTGACCCTGCTCAAGGACCGCATCGAAGACGCCCATTGGCTGACGCCTTCGGAGAAGACCTTGCTGGCCAGCCGCATCGCTCAGCATGAGCCGCACAAGAGCGGAGGTTCGCTGCTCGCTGCACTTAGGATTCCGGGTTTCCTGACCTTGGGCCTGATCTATTTCCTGATTCAGGTGGCGTCCTACGGCTTGAATTTCTGGGCGCCACAACTGATCCGCAGCGCCGGCACTGAAAGTCCGGTGATGATCGGCTTGCTGACGGCCATCCCGTACATCTGCGGTGCCATCAGCATGGTGGTGATCGGACGCCTGTCCGATGCTTCTGGCGAGCGCCGCAAGTTTGTCGCCGGTCTGGTGGCGGTCGGTGCGATCGGGTTCTTCTGCGCGGGGATCTTCGCCAACCACACGACCTTCCTGATTGTCGCGCTGGGCCTGCTCGGTGCCGGGATCATCGCCTCTATCCCGAGCTTCTGGACCCTGCCGCCGAAACTGCTGGCCGGTGCCGGCGCGGGTGCTGCCGGCGGGATTGCAGTGATCAACACCCTGGGCCAGTTCGGCGGCATCGTCAGCCCGGTGATGGTCGGCCGGATCAAGGACCTGACCGGCAGCACCACGCCGGCGCTGTATGTCATCGGTGTCTGTGCGCTGATCGCGGTGGCGCTGTTGCTGTGGGGATTGCCGCAGAAGTTGCGCACACTCGATAAGTTTTAAAAGATCGCAGCCTTCGGCAGCTCCTACACGGACCACGCATCCCCTTAGGAGCTGCCGGAGGCTGCGATCTTTTGATCTTCAAGAAGTCGCTGTCATCGCTTTTTCCGCAGCGTCACTAAACTGAATCAACACCACCCCCGGCCATCAACAGCACCACCCCAAACACCTTGGGCAAGGTGAGCTGCCGTTCCACCAACCCAAACCAGCCGTAGTGATCCAGCAACAACGACGCCACCACTTGCCCCGCCAGCGCCAATGCCATGAACCCTGCGGCACCCAGCTTGGGCAGCAGCACCAATGCCAAGGAAATAAAGCACACCCCAAAAGCGCCACCGGCCCACATCCAAAGCGGCGCCTTGCTGATGAATGCCAGTGACGGCAACGGCAAACGCATCGCAACGATGATCGGCAACAACACCAAAATGCTCACGAGCAACGAGGCGAGCGTCGCCCACAACGGATGGCCCAACCCGCGCCCGAGATTGACGTTGATCGCACTCTGAAACGGCACCACCGCCCCGGCAATCATTGCCAGCACCAACAGACTCACCCAATGCAACGTACTCATGATCGATCCCCAACAGGTTTTGCTGGACTCTAGGGTATTCGTCGCGCAGATTTAAATTCCGTTTTGCTATTCAGAACATGCAGCAGATGAATGATCTTCGACGCATCGACCTCAATTTGCTGGTAATCCTCGACGCCTTGCTCAGCGAGCAACACGTGACCCGGGCGGCCGAGCGTCYGCACTTGAGCCAGCCAGCGGTCAGTCATGCGCTGGCGCGATTGCGTGACCTGCTCGGCGATCCCCTGCTGGTGCGCGCCGGTGCCAGCCTAGTACCGACTCCGCGAGCGCTGGAACTGGTGGCACCGCTGGCCGAAGCCTTGGCCCAGGTGCAAGCGCTGCTGGCGCCGAACGCCTTCGATCCGGCGACCACCCAGCGCACCTTCCGCCTGGCGATGTCCGACTACGGCGCCGCCATTGTCCTGCCGGGGCTGATCCGAGCGTTGCGCCGCGAAGCGCCGGGCATTGACCTGCAAATCAGCCATGGCAGCCGCGAAAGCATGCTCGAAGGGGTGCTCAACGGTGACATTGATGTCGCCGCCGGTGTATTCCCGGAAATGCCCAACGAGTTGCGCAGCACGCCGCTGTTCGAAGAGCACTACGCCTGCCTGCTGGACCCCAAAAGCCTGCCCGTCGACGGAGCCCTCGACCTGGCCACTTATTTGGCACGCCCCCACGTCCTGCTGGAGATGCGCGGCAGCGGCACCCCGGAAATCGAGCGGGCGCTGACCGCATTGCGCGAACGCCGGCGTGTCGCCATCAGCCTGCCGCACTGGAGCGTCGCCCCGGAGCTCATCAGCGGAACGGACCTGATCCTCACTGTCGCGTCGCGAGGCTTGCGCGATATCGATGAGTCCACATTGGTTGTCGTGCCACCGCCGTTTCACATTCCATCGTTCACTTTTGTGTTGGCGTGGCATACACGGCGGGGTGGAGATCAGGCGTTGAACTGGTTGAATCGGAGGATTGGGGAGGGGATCGAACGCTAGAAGCTTTTCTAAAATGGCCTTTACCAATTGGAAGGTGGCAGGCGACGCGTATGAAAAACTCGTAGTACCTGAAGCCGACCTTGGCGAACCCGGTAGGGAATCAAATAGGGGCGATCAGGCATGACCCATTCCCGGGTACCGGGTAAGCGTCCTTCACGACCCGTCGCTGGAAATCGGGCAAGGTGATCGACACTGGCGAGAATCGCTCGAACAAAATCTGCTGCAGCTTCTGGATTCTCGATGGCGATGTAGGCGGCTTCGTCATCCAGATTCTTTAACGCCGTACGCAACCACTCAACGCGCATTCGCCGTCCACTTGTCAGCCATTGCGTTTACTTCTTCTTGTGTCGCGAAGTCACCTTCATCGGCTTCTTTCAAGGCTTTCTGAATTTCCTCGATTTGCCACGCTTCACGGGCCAGGTATTCACGCAGCGCATCCACGGCCAGAAATGATTTGCTGCGGCCCGTTGCCTTGGAAAGACTCGCGAGGGTATCGGCGATTTCGTCTGGTATGCGCAGGGACATAACTGACATGGTGGTCTCGATGTAGTGGTTTGTAATACAACATACTACACCGTCATCAGTGAGGCGGGGCCAGCCCGTTCGTCTGTCGAGATGTTTCAATCGACAGGCAATGACCTGATATAGACTGGCGACCATTCACCAAGCCGTTCAAAAGGACTCCCCATGACCCCATCGTTGCTAATGGCCGTGCTTGCCTCGGGTTTTATCTACGGCATCACCCCCGGGCCGGGTGTGCTGGCGGTGTTCGGCATTGGCGCGGCCCATGGGCGACGGGCCGGGGCGGGGTTTCTGTGCGGGCATTTGCTCGGCGATGTGATCTGGTGCAGTACGGCGCTGATCGCGATTGTCGGTGCGCGGGAGATCGGCAGTACCGCGTTCGACGTGCTCGGTGTGCTCAGCGGCCTGTATCTGTTCTGGCTCGGCTGGCGTGCGGTGCGCGCCCGGCGCAGCAGCGCTGATGCGCCACGGGGGCCGGCACGGCAACCGTTCTGGCACGGCATTCTGTTCGGTTTGACCAATCCGAAGGCCTATCCGGTGGCCGTGGCGACGTTCACGGCACTGTTGTCGAGCCGCGCGGAACTGCTCAACTGGTCAATGCTGCCGGCGCTGATCGCCCTGAGTTTCGTCGGCGGGTTGCTCGCCTACGCTATTCTCATTGGCGTTGTCGGTGCGCGGCGAGTGCGCAGCTTGTACCAGCGTCATGAACTGGCAATCACCCGGTTGTGCGGGGTGATGTTCATCGGTTTCGCCATTAACGCGCTGGTCCATGCGTTGCCGGGGCTGATGCCGAACAAGGCTTGAATATGATCACAAGGATGCAAGGCCGACAGGGCAGGGATGATTGATAAGCGCTGCATTATCGGGACACCCACGCTGAACCATGGAAAACCGAAATTCCGCGCCGCTGGCGAGCTACATCGATCTGTTGCTGGACGCCGTCTGTGCGGTGGATAAACAGGGCCGCTTCGTCTTTGTCAGTGCGGCGTGCGAGCGCATATTCGGCTACAGCGCGGATGAGATGATCGGCCAGCCGATGATCGACATGGTGCACCCGGCCGATCGCCAGCGAACCCTCGATGCCGCCCGGGAAATCATGGGTGGCGAGCCCAAGCTCAACTTCGAAAACCGCTACCTGCGCAAGGATGGCCGCGTGGTGCACATCCTCTGGTCGGCGCGCTGGTCCGAGGACGATCAATTGCGCATCGCGGTGGCCCGCGACATAACCGAGCGCAAGCAGGCCGAATCCCGGCAGGCCGCGCTGTATGCGATTTCCGAGGCGGCCCATGCGGCAGAGGATCTGCTGGCGTTGTTCAAACGCATCCACATGATCATCGGCGAATGGTTGCCGGCACTGAATTTTTCCGTGGCACTGTACGACGAGCGCTGCGCACAGTTGAATTTCCCTTATCACGTCGATGACCACGAGCCACAGCCCGAACAGCCCGGAACAATGACCGGGCGCCTGTGCGCCGAAGTGATCCGCACGGGGCAGCCGATCCTGTTGACCCCGGACCAGTGCACACCGCCTGCCGGCTTCGAAGCGCTGGTAACCGAGCAGAACGCACCGTGTTGGCTGGGTGTGCCGCTGAACTCGCAAAACGGCACCATCGGTGCGTTGATCGTCAAAAGCATTCCGGGCGGCGAGCGCTACACCGAGCAAGACAAGGAACTGCTGCAATACGTCTGCGCCCAGGTCGCAACCGCCATCGAGCGCAAGCAACTGCATGCCCGCCTGCAATACATGGCCCAGTACGACCAACTGACCCAGTTACCCAACCGCGAACTGCTGCGCGACCGGCTCAAGGCATCACTGCAAGTGGCCCGGGAAGACCGCGGGCGCATGGCGCTGTTGTACGTCGACCTCGACCGCTTCAAGCACGTCAACGACACCCATGGCCACGCGGTCGGCGACATGCTGCTGCAAGCGGTGGCCAACCGGCTCAAGGGCTGCGTGCGGGAAACCGACACCGTGGCACGCATCGGCGGCGATGAGTTCGTGGTGTTGCTGCACAGCATTCGCGCTGCCGACGATACCGACATCGTGGTCGAGAAAATCCGTCAGGTCCTGGTCCAGCCCCTGCGTCTGGACGGGCACAGCCTGAACATCCAGCCAAGTATCGGCGTCGCCCGATACCCCGATCACGGCACCGAAGAGAAGCAATTGTTCAGGCATGCCGACGAAGCGATGTATTGCGCCAAACGCGAGCATCACCTGCGACTGGTCTGAAAACCAGGCACCGTTCGTCGTGGTATCCACATAATTTTCTAAACCTTTTGGGACGCGCAACTTCAGATTCTATGGGGGCTACAGCTCGCCGCGACTATCACCAAGAGGAAGAGAATCATGCCTAGCTCAAGAAACTCGAACTCGGGGAATTTCGCCAACGATCGAACGAAGGCTTCTGAAGCCGGTCGCAAGGGTGGGAAAACCACCACCACGACCGTCGAAAAAGACCCGGCGAAACCCGACATGGGCCGCAAGGGCGGTCAGAAATCCCGCTAAAGGATGCGGGTGGTTTTGATTGAGAAGCGGGGGCGAAAGCTCCCGTTTGAACTTTTCAAGGAGGGCGCGACCATGAACCGGATGGCCACCCGATTATGTAATGCCAGTTTTGCCACGTTATTGGGGCTGTTTGCCAGTAGCGTCTTTGCCCAGTCATCCGCCGAATTCATCGACGAAGCCTCGGCCAAAGGCATGGCCGACATCGAAGCCAGTCGTTTGGCGCACCAGAAATCCGAGTCCAAAGAGGTCAAGGACTACACCATCGTCGTCATCAACGACCGCACCACTGCGAACCAGCACCTGGCGAAAATCGCCAGGCAACTGGATTTGCCCGTCGCCCCGCGCGAAGAAATTGTCGAAAAGGCCAAAGCCCTGATGCCACAAGCCATGGATGGGACGACCTTTGATGAGGCCTATGCAGCCAGTCAGGTGAAGACCACCCAGGAAGCCATCGATCAGTTGCAGCAGGAAGCACAGACCACCGACGTGCCGGAAATCAAGGCGTTCGCCGAAGAAACCCTGCCCAAATTGCAAAATCATCTGCAAATGGCCAAGGCATTGCAGGCCAAAAGTTGAGCACAAGGATTGAACATAAACGGCGCGGGATTTCGGTCACGCGCCGTTTTTCTGTTCGGCACTGATCCAGATGCGGCTTGGGGTTTTGTGTTGGATTTTTCAGACAGTGGCGGTCGAATGAAAATTCGACGTGACCGAAAAGGTGATTTTCTGAAACCTTTAGCGGTGCTTGCCGCGGTATCGTAGCGGCCCGAGGACAACGCACCGACAGGAGAACGCAATGAGTTGGTCCGCCAAACAGTACGTCGCTTTTGAAGATGAACGCACCCGTCCCGCCCGTGACCTGCTGGCGGCCATTCCTGCCGGGGACGTGCGTACGGCCGTCGACATCGGTTGCGGGCCTGGTAACTCCACCGAGTTGCTGGTGGAGCGCTTTGCCGGCGCCTCGGTGCAGGGGCTGGACAGTTCGACCGACATGATCGAAGCCGCCCGCAAGCGTCTGCCGCAAGTACGTTTCGACATCGCGGACATTGATAGCTGGAGCGGCACTGGCCCGTTCGATGTGATATTTGCCAACGCGGTATTGCAGTGGCTGCCTGATCACGCGACATTGTTGCCTTCGCTGGTGAACAAGCTTGCACCGGGTGGCACCTTGGGCATTCAGATGCCGGACAACCTCAATGAGCCTTCACACCGTTTAATGCGCGAAGTAGCAGCTCATGGCCCTTGGGCCACCAAACTGGCCGGTGCTGCCGGGCAACGCACGGAAATGGCTGATGCCGGTGGCTATTACTCGATGTTGAAGCCCCACTGCGCCCGCGTCGATGTGTGGCGCACCACCTATCATCATCCGCTCGCGGACGGTGCGTCGGGTGTCGTCGAGTGGTTCAAGGGCAGCGGGTTGCGGCCGTTCCTCGACCCGCTGGACGAAGCGGAACGGGCGCAGTATCTGAAGCAGTATCAAGCGGCTATCGAACAGGCGTATCCGGCCTTGGCCGATGGTTCGGTACTGTTGCCGTTCCCACGACTGTTTATCGTCGCAACCCGCTGATGCGAAAAAGCGACAGACTTATCTGTCCCTTTTTTATCCATCAACGCTGAGCGCCGACCAACATCATCATGGGCCGCTCACGCTCCTCGGCAAGGGCCGGTTGCGCCGCCACCTCGGCATCGCTCGGCCCCCATTCGTCGACGTGCTGAATGCTGAATCCAGCGCCAATCAGCGTGTTGAGCAACGTGCCAATGGTGCGGTGCTGTTTGATCACACCGTCCGCCAGCCAATTGGTCACGCGCTCGCCTTCACTCTGATAACCGTCCACGGGCCAGCTCTTGTTGCCCTGGGCATCGATGATCCAGCCAGGATTGCGCGGTGCCATGAAGATCGGATGTTCGATGGAAAACACGAAATGCGAACCGGGTTTGAGGGCTGCGTGGACACTGGCGAACAGCCCCGGCAAGTCCTTGATGTAATGCAGCGCCAGGGAGCTGTAGGCCAGATCGAAACTGGCGGTGGGCAGATTGAGCTGCCCCAGATCGGCGCGCTCATAACGGATGTTCGAAGCGGATCTGGTTTTGCGCGCCTGCTCCAGCATCTTCTGCGAAACATCCAGGCCGAGCACGCTTTCGGCGCCTTGCTCACTGGCCCAGCGACAAAACCAACCGTAGCCGCAACCGAGATCCACTACCTTCAGACCCTGCATTGGCGGCAGTATGGCCTTCAGTGCAGGCCATTCCGGCGCGGCATCGAGACCGCCGATGGAGCGGGCCATCTGGCTGTAGCCCTGGAAGAATTTAGGGTCGTCGTAGATGTTTTGGGTCATGTTTGGGACCTCTCATGGGATTGTTCACATGACAGCACAATTTTCCCGCGAGTGATGGCAACCCGTGGCGAGGGAGCTTGCTCCCGTTGGACTGCGTAGCAGTCCCTTTCGGGGTCGCTTCGCCCGAACGCGGACCGACCCAGCGGGAGCAAGCTCCCTCGCCACAATGACTGTTCGTCCGTGCTATCTCTTAACTGGCCGCGATTGCTCAGGACGGCTCTGCATCCATGCGTCGAGCGATAACGTCCAGCACATCGCAACCGTCGCGCAATGGCACGGAGCACAGTAATGCGAAGTCACTGAGAACTACTGAGTCAGAGGTCAGGTCGCCGCGCATTGCGAGGTTTTCAAGAAGCTGCGTCACGGCGCGAATTCTGTAACTGACCGTGCTGAGCAGGGAGTGCAGGGGTTGGGTGGTGTTGACGTAGAGGGAGGGTAGATCGTCGACGTTGCTGGTTAAAGCCATATATTCGTTCATGAGTAACTACCGTTTGCAGGTGAAAGACCTACCACTCAATCGTCGCCAAACAATAGGGTGGTAGCTGTACGCGGGTTGGCGAACCGGGCAACGGCAAAACCGGCAGACCCGAAGGTCTCCCACGCACAGCTACCGAAAAAAGGCAGCCAAGTGCGATTAAAAACGCTCCGAGTTAAGCTCGGAGGTTCCTATGCCGCTGACATCGAGTCGCCAAACCCGATACGCCATTTGGGCGCGCTCGGACTATAGGGCTCATGACAAAGGCACAGCAATGCGCAAGTGTACGGACAATTCCTAGTGTCGTGTAGGACGCGGCTTTTTCTTGAAAGTTGCCTGCAGCGCTTCACTAAATTCCCGCTCATAAAAAAACCGGCCACTTGGGGCCGGTTGATATATCAATGTAATAGGGTCATCAGCCTTGCTGCAGCACCTTGAGAGCAGCCGACGCCAAAAAACCCGAACGGCTTTTCTCTTCCGGGTGGTGCAGCACGTACTCATCGATTCGGTTGAGCAGGTAGCCGGGTAGTGTGATGTTCAGCTTCTGGGCCTTGCCCAGGTATTTAGTGACGTCGATGTCCACCAGTGCCCACGCACAGCCCGCGTACTTCGGATTAGCTGCATGCAGGGTCACTTTGTTGGCAGACGGAATGGGTGAACCATCTTCGGCCAGAATCTCGAAATGGCCCTCAATGGCTTCTCGGGCCATGGCCATCGCGTCGTCCAGATCTTCCCCCGCGGAAAAGCAGCCCGGAATGTCGGGGACTTCCACGCCCCAGGCGTGCTCGTCGTCGCCCATTGAAATTGCAATTGGGTACAGCATGTTCATTGTCCTCCGAGGACTCAGCGCATCGGGCTCGTTAGAGCAGCGCCTGTTGCAAAATACTGATGGCCGTTTTCTTCAGCAGATCTTTTTTGGGATGAGGGACCGTCACCAAGCCCGGCTTGGTCGGATGCTTGAAGTGATGATGGCTGCCTCTGATACGTACCAGATACCAACCGTCCGCAATGATTTGGCTTATCAAAAATCGGCTATTCACATCACCTCCTTGTGGTGTGCTTGTGGTTACTATACCTACTGAAATATTTGAATCAATACTATAACCACCGAAATCGTCCTGGGGTCGATGGCATAGGGCGATAGGGATCGAGTCTAGGAGGGCTCTGCGGCCATGGCTTCAGGCATGGCCGAATTGAAGTGATATGTGTATTGCAAGGATTTGCCGCGCAGGCGTATGCGCGGGCAACAGGTGCGCCAATCGTCTGCCAGGAGACGAAATCCTTTACGGAGGCGAGAAAAACGCTAACAGGACAGCGACTTTATGGCGAAGCGCTAATTTTTTGGTGAAAAAGCCAAATTCAAGATAGCCGGTGTCGGACCGAAGCATTGCTCACCAGTAATCTGTGGCGAGGGAGCTTGCTCCCGCTGGGCCGGGCTGGCGCCCCAGCGTGAAGCGGTCCCCAAAAAATGGGACGGCTGCGCCGTCCAACGGGAGCAAGCTCCCTCGTCACAGGTTCAGAGTCGCGCTTAACGGATTGGCGTTGGCCATCGCGAGATGGTGAAAATCACTGCGGCTTACTTTTCTTTGAGCGCCTGGCACTCAAGTATTCAAAAATAAACGAAGCAAAGCCGAACAACCCGATCATTGAAACGATCATGATTCCCAACTCTGAACTGTCCATGGTGATATCGGGGCAAAGGGTAAGCCGGGAGGATAAGGTATCTCCCGTCCGGCTCAACGCAGCGCTATTGCTTCTTTACGAGCAGGGGCGGATCTATACGAAAACTATACGAGCGCTTGGCCCGGCGGGTCGATTCTGCGCTGTTGCGAATGCAGGGTGAGCCTCGTGGCGCTACACGCCAACTGAGCTAACCTTTGGGCAGCAGGTTGGATCCGACGAGAACAGCTCGACTATGAAAATATCAGCAAAGGCCATCGATTACCCAACAAGAGTATTTAAAGCGGAATGGCCAAATTTAGTATTGTGGGCTTTTTTGTTGTCGCCGCTGATAATTAGATTAATCATAAACTATCGATACTCGAAAATTGATTTATTGGCCATGTATACCATCTCTATTTCAGTGTTGTGGCTTCTGGCGATTCGATTTTCTTCGTTCAATCAATTCAAAACTCACGTCGTTCTGCTTCCGTTCTATTTGTTGGCGGTCGTCGATCTATTCCTTGTTCTGAATTTCAATTCGAGATTCACGGCGGCCTATGTGTTTATCGGTTTGAACAACTACAAGGAGGCAAGCGATTTTTTGCCGACTTATTGGCGGCCGCTTACCATCGTTTTGATAATATTCGTCGCTTGCTATGGGGCAGGGCTCATAGGCTTGCATAAGCGTGAATTACATAAAAACAAGGGTATTTTCGTTTTGGCAATTAGTGCCTTGCTTTTGGGGTATGGCGCGTATTTTTATAAAACGGTCAAAGTCAATTCTTTCGGGAAGCATGCGGTCCTGGATCTCGTTGCAAAAGATCAAAGCACGCCCGTCGGGTACTTATCGCAACTCGGCCTCACTGCTCACTTGTATTTGCAATCGGAGCAATTTATCAAGCGGCGCCAGAAATCGGAGGTGAAAATAATCAGTGTTTCGAATGAGTCAAATATAGAAACTGTTGTTTTTGTAATCGGTGAGTCATCGCGGCCGCAAAATTGGTCTCTCTACGGATATGACAAGCAGACCACTCCGAATCTCGACAAGCTGGCAGGGATTTACAAGTTCAATCGCATGTGTACGACAGCCCCATATACTTCGGTCGCCGTTCCCTCAATGCTCAGCCTTGAGCCCATATCGGATTGGAATGCCATTGCGTCAAAAAAATCCTTGGTGGGTATATTTCGCGCAGCCGGTTACATGACCTATTGGTTGTCAGTGCAGGAAGTCGATAGTTTCGGCGGAATAATTCCGCAAATAGCAGCAGAGGCACAAAATTGGCAATATTTTGAAAGGAGCTATGACGGAGCATTGATGCCGGAATATGAAAAAATTTTAAACAACGGCGGTACGCAAAAACAAGCCATATTTATCCACATCAAGGGCAGTCATTTCGATTACTCGCGCCGGTATCCAGATGATTTCAAAAAATTCAAGCCGTCAACCAATAGCGTAAAAGATAAAATCACCGCAGAATATGATAATTCCATCTTGTATACGGACTGGCTGTTAATCTCAATTATTGAGCAATTGAAATTGAGCAAAAAACCATCGATCTTGTTTTATTCATCGGATCATGGCGAAAATCTCATGGATGATAGTCGAGGGCTGTTGGGTCATGGAATTGGCAATAAGTATGATCTGCCGGTTTCGGCGTTTGTCTGGGCATCCGATAATATTTCAAGCCAGCAAGCGCTCAAGCTTTCAAAGTTGAAGGAAAGAGAGAATCAAAGAGCTAGCATATCGTCCTTGCCGCACACGCTTTTAAATATCACTGGCGTTCTCACGAGTGAATATAAGAGCTCGGATGATTTGTTAAGCAATGATTTTGTGACGTCGAAATGTCCATACCAGCTCGGTTCAGGATATGTTCCGACATTTGATTTTGATGCGCTTTAAACCGGCCAGATCGTTTTCCGACGGGGCAACATGAAGTGGCGTGGCGGGTATGGCGAGGTGAGGATTTGGTCTGAAGCGCGATGGTGAGACTAAACGTCCCCCAATGCGACCTCCAGCTCGTTGTCGATGCGTACAGACGCTGCTGGAAGCTTTGAAATTAGTGGAGCGGGTGAAGGGAATCGAACCCTCGTTATCAGCTTGGGAAGCTGGAGTAATGCCATTATACGACACCCGCTCAGAGCGGCTGACTTTGTACCAGATACGCGCGGGGATTTGAAGTTTTTCTTTGCACCAAATGGCTTTAGCGCAGGTGAAACGATGCATAGACCGCATGGCGGTCGTTCGCGGGCAAGCCTCGCTCCTACAGAAATGCGATTAACGCTGCGGGGCGAAGCTTGCTCGCGATGACTCTATTTCAGATTGCCAATGCATGGTGGTCCTGGACGTAGTGGTAACGCGGTCGGCTTTCGTGTTGTGAAGGTTTCAGGAAGCCCATCAGTGCGTTGCGGCTGTCTCGGCAGGCGGCTTTGTGCTCCATGTCGAGAAAGTGGCCGGTGGCCTGGAGGGTGCTGAATGTGCTGTGTTGCACGTGGCTGGCGAACAACCGGGCGTCGGCGGCGGCGGTGTATTCATCCCATTCGCCGTTGAGGAACAGCACTGGCACGTCGATTTTTTTCGCCGCGTGCAGGTAGCACTGGCGGTCGCTGTGCAGCACGTCGTTGATGTGGAAGTGCATCTGCCCGTACTCATGTTCGGCCAGGGAGCTGACGTGGCGATAGTTGAAGCGCTTGAACAACGACGGCAGGTGTTTGCCGATGGTGTCGTTCACCAGGTGTCCGACCCGGTCGCGGTCCAGGTTGCCGAGGTGTTCGACGCCGCGCTCGAGGTAGTCGAGCATGTGTGCGTTGATCACCGGGGAGAACGAGCTGATCACGGCTTTTTCGATGCGCCGTGGCCGTTGCGACAACGCCATCATGGTCGCGGCGCCACCCCAGGAAAACGACAGCACGTGCTCGGCGGCGAAGTGGTCGATCAGCTCAAGCAGGATCTGCCCTTCGATTTCCTTGGTGAGCATTTTCTCATGCAGGTTGTGGGCTTTTGACCGGCCCGCGTAGGGCTGGTCGTAGCAGACGACGTTGAACTGCGGATGGAGGTTTTTCACGGTCTGTGCAAACGACGCAGTCGTGGCCATCGAGCCGTTGACCAAGATAATGGTCTTCTCTGCGGCGTCTGCGCGATAGAACTCCGTGTAAACCCGATACTGACCCTGTATATCCAGCACAGCGATTTCTGGCCTCATGTCATAAGACTCCTGGCAAGCGGGTATGCGCGCAAATAGAGATTGCACGAGCTTTGTGACAGGTAGGCATACGCCTGGAATTTGAGAGGCCCATGTCGATCCATTGCAGTCCGGTCGACGGGTATTGTTATTGGCGGGCAGTCTGCCGGATGAGGCCGGAACCGAAGGGTTCCTACCGGCAAAAAGTTTCTTAGAAGTATGGGGTGACTCATCGGTCACATTTCGGCCGACGTCCTGATTCAAGCAGGGGTCACGTCATCGCGCAAGTGCCATTGGTAAATTGTTCGACAACTTCTGCTCGGCGGTCGCCTGCTTAGATCGATCCGATCTCTTCATCGGTCAGTGGGCGGTATTCGCCCGGTTTCAACGCGTCGTCGAGCACCAGCGGCCCCATGCGTTCGCGGTGCAGGCGCATCACCTTGTTATTGAAGTGGCCGAACATGCGCTTGACCTGGTGATAACGGCCCTCGACGATGCTCAGGCGTGCGCATTTTGCCCCGAGCAGCTCTAGCCCGGCCGGTTGCGTGGTGAGGTCTTCGAAGGCGAAGTACAGCCCTTCGCTGAACTTGATCGCGTATTCGGGGCCGATGTCCTGTTCGGTTTCGACGTAATAGACCTTGGGCAGTTTGGTCTGTGGTTGGGTCAAGCGTCGCGACCAGCTGCCGTCGTTGGTGATCAGCATCAGACCGGTAGTATTGAAATCCAGGCGTCCGGCGATGTGCAGTTCTTCCTTGTCCGGTTCATGAATCAGGTCGAGCACGGTCGGGTGCTGCGGGTCCTTGGTAGCGCTGACGCAACCGGCAGGTTTGTGCAGCATGAAGTGGCGCAGGGGTTTACCGACTTGCAGCACGTCGTTGTCGACTTCGACGCGGCTGAATTCGCGGACTTCGCTGTGCGGGTCGCTGACGACTTTTCCGTCAACCCTGACGCGTTTTTCCACCAGCAACAGGCGTACCTGCTTACGGTTGAAGCACGGCAGATTGCTGAGGAAACGGTCGACGCGCATGACTAAGGATCAGTGAGGAAAGGGGCGCGCATCTTACTAGAACGATTCGGGCGCTGCTTGCAACTGCGTCTCGACTTCGGCGCAACGCGGGCACAGGCACGAGGCGTTGCGTAGTTCCGTCGGCAGCGCCTGGAGCACCGCCGGGTCGATGCTGACGCCGTAGCACCAGCAGGCGCGGTCGGCGGTTCGCGGGTCAGCCAGAGTGCAGTCGTTGGGGGCGCCGCAGGCGGGGCAGAGATCAGGCTGGTTCATGGACGGAGTGAGACTTCTCTACGCAGGTTCGGTTGCGGCCACTTTGTTTGGCCCGATACATCGCATGATCCGCCCGTGACAGCAGGCTGTGCAAGGTGTCATCGGGCTGTGGGGAAATAACTGCTGGATTCATAGGGTAAATCGGCTGGGACCAGGTGCCGCGGTGCCTGGGCTGATGCCTTCGCTGGCAAGCCAGCTCCTACCAGTTCTGCGCTAACCCTGTAGGAGCTGGCTTGCCAGCGAATCGAAAGATCACAGCAGTGTTTTCAGATACATCCGCCAGCCGCCAAAGTGGCTGATGTTCACCGCACCCTCCAGCCCATACGCCTCACAGATAAATCCGCTCTCCCAGCGACCATCCGCCAGTTGCACCTTGCCCAGCCCCAGCGGTGCCGGAATCCCGGTCAGGAACGAGCCGAGTTCACGGCTTGGCAGCTCCCAGACCTCCACCGCAATCGCCACGCCGCCATCCTTCACGCGGACCATGCCCGGACGAAACGGCGGGCCGCCGGCCAGGGCATAGAGTTGATAGTCCGGCGAGCTGAATGTCGATTCCAGCAACCGGGCACCGCGCTGCTTGAGCTGCCAGTTCAACGCCAGCCCGTCCAGATGCGCGCCGCAGACCACCAGCCGCGCCCGATCATGGCGTGCAACCGGCGCCGGGGCAGGTGCGGCCAGGCCTTGCTGACGCTGCAGTGCATCCGCCACGCTCAATAGATACTGATCGGTAAAGGCGCGGCCAAACAGCGTCACGCCCCAGGGCATGCCGTTGTCCATGAAGGCGCTGGGCACGGCGACGGCGGCGTAGTCGAGCAGGTTCATGAAGTTGGTGTAGTAGCCCAGTTCCGAATTGCGCAGCACCGGTTCGGCCTCGAGTTCCGCCAGCGTCACCGGGCGGCCGATGGTCGGCGTGACGACACAATCGAGGCCCTCCAGCGCGTTGTCGCACAGGGCTTTGAGCGCTTGCAGGCGGTATTGGGCGCGGAAGGTTTGCACGCCGTCGACGGCGGGCGCCTTGGCCAATACGGCGCGAATCACTGGCAACACGGCCTCGGGGTTTTGCGCCATCAACTCACCGGCCACGCTGTAGCGCTCGGCCACCCACGGGCCTTCATAGAGCAAGCGGGCGGCCTCCAGAAATGGCGACAGGTCCAGTTCCACCGCTTCGCCACCCAAGGCCTTGAGGTGGTCGATGGCATCACCGAACAACAGCGGGCCTTCAGGGCAACCGAAAAATTGCAGGTCCTGCGCACGCGGCACACCGAAACGGAACGGCCGCGGTGTGCCGAACGCCGAGCCGTCGTTCCACAACGGGTTGCTGCGGCTGTATTCGTCCCGTGGATCGAGGCGCGCGGTGAGTGCTAGCAACTGACTGGCCTCCCGCGCGGTGGCAGTGAACGTGGTGACGCAATCCAGCGTACGACAAGCCGGTACGACGCCGGCCGTCGAGATCAGGCCCTTGGTGGCTTTCAGGCCGATCAGATTATTCAACGCCGCCGGCACACGCCCGGAGCCTGCTGTGTCGGTGCCCAGGGAAAAACTCGCGATCCCGAGCGCCACCACCAGCGACGAACCGGCGCTGGAACCGCCCGACGGGTATTCCGGCAACACGCTGTTGGGGCACGCGCCGTACGGTGAGCGGCTGCCGTTGAGCCCCGTGGCGAATTGGTCGAGGTTGGTCTTGCCCAACGGAATTGCACCGAGGGCCAGCAGTTGCTCGACGATGGTCGCCGAACGCTCCGGCACATAGGCAAATGCCGGGCACGCCGCCGTGGTCGGAATGCCCGCCAGGTCGATGTTGTCCTTGATCGCAAACGGCACGCCGTACAGCGGCAGGCTGTCGAGGTCGCGACCGTCGAGGGCGGCGAGGTAGGGCTCCAGTTCATCGACACTGAGCAAGTGGATGAACAGGTGATAGTCCGGGTTCAGCGCAGCGGCTTTGTCCCGCAGTTGCAGCAGTAATTGTCGTGGCGTGGTGCGGCCGTCGCGATAAGCGCCACGCACGGCGTCGAGTTGCAGATTGATGTTCATGGCATGAGTCCTTTTCAAAATGGGTTCAGTCGAGTTCCAGCACCACGACGCGCTGTCCGGCGCGCACCGCCGAACCCGGTTGCACGCGAATCTCGCGCACCACGCCGGCCATCGGCGCGAGCAGGGGGATTTCCATCTTCATCGACTCCAGGATCACCAGCACGTCACCGGCCTCGACGCGGCTGCCGACCTCGACCTGAACCTGCCAGAGGTTGCCGGCGATGTGGCTGTCGACGCTCTGTTGGCCGCCGGCCAGCGGCGTCTCTTCGGTCGTCTCCGGGGCCGGTTCTTCACTGTCGAAATGCGCCTGGCCGCTGGCGATCCAGCGTTCGCGCTCGGCATTGAATGCGCCTTTTTGCTGATCGCGAAACGCGTCGATGGTCTCGGCTTCCTGCGCCAGAAACGCCTGGTAATCCGCAAGGTTCAACTGACTGTGCTCGATGTTCAGGTCGAAGCGCCCGAGGGGGAAGTCCCGGCGAATGCGCAGCAGTTCATCGGCGCTGACCGGGTAGAAACGGATCTGGTCGAAAAACCGCAGCAACCACGGTTTGCCATCGAACGCGGCAACGTCGCGGTAGCGGTTCCACATCTGCAACGTACGCCCGACAAACTGATAACCGCCGGGGCCTTCCATACCGTAGACGCACATGTAGGCGCCACCGATGCCCACCGAGTTTTCCGCGGTCCAGGTGCGCGCCGGGTTGTACTTGGTGGTGACCAGGCGATGACGCGGGTCGAGCGGGGTGGCGACCGGTGCGCCGAGGTAGACGTCACCCAGACCCATCACCAGGTAGCTGGCGTCGAACACCGTGCGTTGCACTTCATCGAGGTTCGGCAGGTCGTTGATGCGGCGGATGAACTCCAGGTTGCTCGGGCACCAGGGGGCGTCCTTACGCACGGTGGTCATGTATTTCTCGATGGCCAGCTGGCACGCCGGGTCGTCCCAGGAAAGCGGCAGATGCACGATGCGCGACGGTACTTGCAGGTCTTTGGCGGCGCACACGGCGTCCCATTCGCCGGCAACGATGCCGAGCAGATCCGGTAGTGATAGTTGCTCGGGCTGATAATGGATTTGCAGTGAGCGGATGCCGGGGGTGAGGTCGATCACACCGTGCAGGTGTTTGCTTTCCAGCGCCTGCATGAGGGCGTGGGCGCGGAAGCGCAGGACGAGGTCCAGTTCGGGGGCGCCGATTTCCAGCAGCAGGTGGGTGTCGCCCGAGAGCCTCGCCACCAGACGCGTGTCGTCCCGCCCCAAATCCAATACCACAGGCGACACAACCCCTTGTAGGAGCTGGCTTGCCAGCGAAGGGGCCCTGTCAGTCAACATTGATGTCGCTGACACACCGTTTTCGCTGGCAAGCCAGCTCCTACAGTGATCCCATTTCAAGGCGAGGGCTCGGGCAGTTTTGATATCGACCGGCAGGAACTGCACCTTGTCCCCTGCCTTGAGCTGCCCCAACTGCCAAAGATCCGCCTCGATCACCGTCACCGGGCACACGAACCCGCCAAGGCTCGGGCCATCCGGTCCGAGGATCACCGGCATGTCACCGGTAAAATCCACCGCGCCGATCGCGTACGGATTGTCGTGGATGTTCGACGGATGCAAACCGGCTTCACCACCGTCGGCACGCACCCATTCCGGCTTCGGTCCGATCAGGCGAACGCCCGTGCGGCTGGAGTTGAAATGCACTTCCCACTGCGTGGCGAAGAAGGTGTCGATGTAGTTTTCGGTGAAGTATTCCGGAGCCCCGTGGGGGCCGTAAATCACTCGAATTCGCCGAACCGCAGGCAGTTCGGTGAGCTGATCTTCAGCCAGTTGCTGACCGGCGCTGTGGTCATTCAGGGCTGGCAGGTGCAATACATCACCGGCTCGCAAGGCGCGGCCACCGTGGCCGCCGAATTGGCCAAGGGTGAAGGTGCTTTTGCTGCCCAGATAATCCGGCACTTGCAGGCCGCCATGCAGGCACAGATAGCTGCGGGCACCGGCTCCGGCAATGGTGCCGAGGCTCATGGTAGCGCCTGCCGGAACCATCAACGCAGTGTTCATCGGTACGCTTTCGCCATTGAGCAGCAATGGAATCACCGCGCCGGTCACGGCTACTACCGTCTCGCAATTGAAGCGCAGCAACGGCCCGCTCATGGTGATTTCCAGTGCCGCCACGCCTTCGTCATTGCCCAGCAAGCGGTTGCCCAAACGCAGCGCGCGACTGTCCATCGGCCCCGACGGCGGTACACCCACCGCCCAGTAACCGAGGCGACCGGGATAGTCCTGCACGCTGGTCTGGGTGCCAGCGCTGAGCACTTCGAAAGTGTTGGCCTGGTACAGCAGACCCTCCAGGCAACGGGTCCATGGCTGGCCGCTGGCGAAAGGCGCGTCGAGCAGAATCTGCCGCAGGTAATCGCGGTTGGTTTCCACGCCATAGAGCAGGCTGTCGCCCAGCGCCTGATACAGGTCCGCAGTGGCTTCTTCGCGAGTCGGCGCCCAACTGATGAGCTTGGCGATCATCGGGTCGAAGTAGGGCGGGATCTCGCAGCCAGCCTCGACCCAGGTGTCGATGCGCAGTTGAATGCCATTGGCCGGCGGGAAATCCACGGCGGTGAGCAAGCCTGGGCTCGGTTGAAAATCACGACCCGGATCCTCCGCGTATAACCGTGCCTGAATCGCATGACCCTCCGGTTTCAAACCCTGTACCAGATCGCTCAGCGGCGGCAGGTCACCGGCCGCCAGTTGCACCATCCAGCGCACCAGATCGACACCCCATACCTGTTCGGTGACACCGTGTTCCACCTGCAAGCGGGTGTTCACTTCCAGGAAGTAGAAACGCTGGGCCTCGCTGTCGAACACAAACTCCACGGTGCCGGCGCTGCGGTAATTCACAGCCTTGGCCAGTTTGACCGCCGCTGCGCACAACTCATCGGCCATGCCGTCGGGCAGGTTCGGCGCCGGGGTTTCTTCGAGGACTTTCTGGTTGCGGCGCTGCACCGAGCAATCGCGCACACCGAGGGCGATCACCTCGCCGCGACCATCGCCGAACACCTGTACTTCCAGATGGCGGGCACGCTGGATGTACTTCTCGATGAACACCCCGGCGTCGCTGAAGTTGTTCTGGCCCAGGCGTTTGACCGCTTCGAAGGACTCGCTCAACTCGGCCGCGCTGCGGCACACGCGCATGCCGATGCCGCCACCGCCGGCGGTGCTTTTGAGCATCACCGGATAGCCGACCTGTTCGCCGGCGACCAATGCGGCGTCGAGGCTGTCGAGCAATTCGGTGCCGTCGAGCATGGGCACGCCGTGTTGTTTGGCCAGGGCGCGGGCGGTGTGCTTGAGGCCGAACGCGCGCAGTTGTTCGGGCGTCGGGCCGATGAAGGCGATGTTGGCGGCCTCGCAGGCTTCGGCGAACGCGGCGTTTTCCGAGAGAAAACCGTAGCCGGGATGGATCGCGGTGGCGCCGGTGGACTTGGCGATGGCGAGGATCTTGTCGACCGCAAGATAAGTTCCAGCCGCTGCACCCTCACCGAGGCTGTGGGCCTCGTCGGCTTGCAGGATGTGCAGGCTGGCGGCATCGGCTTCGGAATACACGGCGACACCCTGCACTTGCATCTCGCGCAAGGTCCGCAGGATGCGGCAGGCAATGGCGCCACGGTTGGCGATCAGGACTTTTTCGAACATGGCATAACCCCCGGAGGCGATAGCGCATCAGCCTCGACTGGGATGCGGGCCGTCCCGCAGTTTTTCTTGATGCACCAGGGCCGTCCCCGGTGAAAAATCAGTTCACTTCGCAACACCACCGATCCCCTGTAGGAGCGAGCCTGCTCGCGATAGCGGTGGGTCAGTCAACCTATGTGGTGAATGCGCTGACGCCATCGCGAGCAGGCTCGCTCCTACAGGGTTTATTGGTGTTCTGTAGATTTGATGCACTGCCCTGAACGGGCCTGGCACAAGGCAAACAACCAGCGGCGCAACCGCGAAAGTTTCAGTTCCATACCAGCAGCTCCGCAGGGGTGGGGTTGTAGGCGTTGCACGGGTTGTTCAGTTGCGGGCAGTTGGAGATCAGCACGATCACGTCCATCTCGGCCCGCAGGTCGACGTACTTGCCCGGTGCCGAGATGCCGTCTTCGAAGGTCAGGCCGCCGTCGGCGGTGACCGGCACGTTCATGAAGAAGTTGATGTTCGGCCCGATGTCGCCCTTGCCCAGGCGGCCATCGTGAGCACAGGCGCGCAGGTAGTTGTCGCGGCAGCTGTGCATGTAGCGTTTTTCCAGAGCGTAGCGCACGGTGTTGCTCTCTTGCGCACAGGCGCCACCCAGGGTGTCGTGACGCCCGCAAGTGTCGGCAACGATGGTCAGCATCGGCTTGCCGAGGTTGGAATACAGCACGCTGTCGGTGCTCAGGTACACGCTGTTCTGCCGGCGCAGGGTGCGCTGCACGTCGTAGCGTTCCTTCGGGTTGGCAACGCTGTAGAACAGGGTGTCGACAGCCTGGTTACCCTCCAGGTCGAGGATGCGCAAAGTCTGGCCGGCCTTGACCTCCATCAGCCAGGGCTCTCCGGCGGGGATGGTGGCGCGGTAGACGGCCGTTTCAGGCGACTGTGGAGCGGTGGCGATTGCGAGTGACATGGCAGCGATCCTCAGGCGAACAAACGGTCGGTGTTGATGAATCCACGCTCGTTTTCCGGGCGCGAGGTGCGGCAGTGTTCGGCGACGCTGGCGTCGGCGTTCATCCAGCTGAGCTTCAAGGGCTTCGGTGCGTATTGCGGCGACGGATCCATCGGGTGCTGCAGGGCGGTGAGTACCACCAGGGTGTCCATCGGCGCGTACAACTCGATGTAGTCGCCAGCCTTGGAATTGCCTTCGACGAAGTGGAAACGCCCGGCGTCATCGACGTTCACGCGGCTGAACAGGTTGAGGGTCATCAGCAGCTCGGACAGGCCCAGCCCCCACTTGCCCAGTTCCACCAACAGGTTGTCGGTGCCATTGCGGAAGAAGCCGTTGCGCAATTCCTGATAGCGGCCGGCGCCGTACTTTTCTGTCACTTCTTCAGCGCAGAGCACGCCGCCCAGGCTGTCGCTCCAGCCGCAGGTGTCGGCGGTGATGGCGGCCAGCACGCGGCCCATGTCCGAGTACAGGCAGTGGCCGGCGGTGAGCTTGGCGGTGTGTTGGCATTTGAGGCTGTCGGGCAGGTTCAAGCGCTCGGTTTTTTCATTGGCGTTAAGCAACGTCAGGCTGACGTTGGCGCCGCCGCGCAGGTCGGTCAGGCGCAGCAGTTGGCCGCGCTTGAGCACGAAGGAACGATGGCTGCCGCCGGGGAGCATTTCCTCGGCGAAGGGCGGGAACAGTCGGGTCGAATCAGTCATGGGCAAAACCCTCTCAAGCGGTTCGAAGTGAGCCCGCCAGTTGCACTGGCAGGGCGTCGACGGCGGCACGGTGGGTGCGGCGGTCGCTGTTCAAAGGGATGTCGTAGGTGATGCGTGCGCCATAGCGGCCGGGTGCATGCGGGTCGAGACGGACCTTGTCGAACACCAGCAAGCGGGTGCCGAGGCTGAAGCCTTCGGACAGGTCATGGGTGACCATGAACACTGTCAGTCGGGTCTCGCGCCACAACTCCAGGAGCAAGGCGTGCATGTCTTTGCGGATGCCCGGGTCGAGGGCGCCGAACGGTTCGTCGAGCAGCAACACCCGCGGCTTCATGATCAGCGCCTGGGCGATGGCCAGCCGTTGTTGCATGCCGCCGGAGAGCTGCGCCGGGTACTTGTCCAGCGAGTGGCCCAGGCCGACTTTGTGCAGCAGCACCGAAGCCTGTTCGCGGGCCTCTTTTTTCGCGCTGCCAAACAGGCGTCCAAGCAAACGCGAACGAGGCAGTTCAAGGCCGAGAGCGACGTTGTCCAGTACGCTCAGATGCGGGAACACCGAGTAGCGCTGGAATACCACGCCACGGCTGGCGTCCGGCTCTGCGGCCAAGGGCTGGCCGTCGAGCAGGATCTCGCCGCGACTGGCGCGTTCCTGGCCGAGCAGCAGGCGCAGGAAGGTCGATTTGCCGCAACCGGAGGCACCCACGAGGGTGCAGAACTCACCTTCGTTGACGTTCAGGTTCAGGCCTTCAAGCACCACTTGATCGGCGTATTGCTGCCAGACGTTTTTAACGGTGATGAAACTCATTTTGCGGCCCCTTCATACCAGGGAAAGGCACGGCGGGTGAGGTACTTGAGGCCCCAATCCATCAGCCAGGCGAGCAGGGTGATCCACACCACGTAGGGCAAAATCACGTCCATCGCCAGGTAGCGGCGCACCAGGAAAATCCGGTAGCCGAGGCCGTCGGTGGAGGCGATGGCTTCGGCGGCAATCAGGAACAGCCATGCCGAGCCGAGCATCAGTCGCAGCGAGATCAACAACCGTGGCAGCAGTTGCGGCAGCACCACCCGCAGCATCAGGGTCCAGGTAGACGCGCCGAGGGTCTGAGCCTTGATCAGCAGTTCCACGGGAATTTCCCGGGCGCGCTGTTCCAGGTCCCGGGCCAGCGCCGGAGTAATGCCGATCACGATCAGCATCACTTTCGACAACTCACCCAAACCGAAGACGATGAACAGGATTGGCAGGATCGCCAGCGGTGGCACCATCGACAGCACGGTCAGCAAGGGTGACAACGGCGCACCGAACAACGGCAGGGTACCGGCGGCGATGCCCAGGCACAGCCCGGCCAGGGCGCTGATGCCCAGGCCAATGGCCAGACGCTGCAGGCTGGACGCCGTGTCCTGCCAGAGCAGGTATTCGCCGGTGCGGCTGTCGGCCACGAACGCCAGGCGTTTCACCGCATCGGTCATCTGCACGGCACTGGGCAGCAGCTTGTCGTTGGGGTTGTCCGCCAGTCGCTCGGCCGAGCCCGTGAAGTAGGCGAACAGCACCAGGGCGAACGGCAGGATCACCAACAGCAGGCGACTCGGGCGGTCCGGGTGATGGTTGATCAGACGCATGGCCGGTTCTCCTGATTACAGCTTGGCGTCGGCGGCCATCTGCACGTAACTCGGGTCGAAGCGCAGCTTGAGGTTGCCCTTGTCGCCGCTGGTCACGCCGTTGGCGAAGGCCATGCCGACCGCGCTGGTGTCTTTGGCGCCTTCACCGAGCAAGCCGTGCTGGAACGAGAACTCGGCGACCTTGCGCATGGTTTCCGGCAGTTGCTTGCTGGTGCTGAACGCCAGGGCTTCCTTGGGCGTGGCGAACAGCCTGGTGGTGTCCAGTTGTGCCTGGAAACCCGCCAGGTCAGTGCCCGAGGCTTTGGCCATGTGTTCCAGCGCGGCTTTGCTGGCGGCGTTTTTCGCGCTCATCAACTCGACCACTTCGAACCAGGCGCCAGTCAATGCCTTGCCCAGGGCCGGGTTGTCTTTGAGGGTGGCGCTGTTGACCACCATCATGTCCATGATTTCGCCGGGGATCTGGCTGGAGTTGAACACCTCGGTCACGGCAGGCTTGGCCTTGATGTCCGAGAGCATCGGGTTCCAGGTGGTAACGGCGTTGACCTGATCGGTGTTGAAGGCGGCCGAGATATCGGCGTCGGAGGTGTTGACCACTTTCAGGTCTTTCTCGGTGAGGTCCACCGAATCCAGAGCCCGGGCCAGCAGGTAATGGGACACCGACAGCTCCACCAGGTTGACGTCCATGCCCTTGAGGTCGGCGACTTTTTTGCCTTCGCCCTTGAGCACGATGCCGTCGTTGCCGTTGGAGAAATCGCTGACGATCAGCGCAGTGCTGTCGACGCCGCCGGCGGCCGGAATGGTCAGCGCGTCCATGTTGGTCATGGTGCAGCCGTCGAATTGGCCGGCGGTGTACTGGTTGATGGATTCGACGTAGTCATTGAGTTGCACCACGTCGATCTTGATGCCGTACTTTTTCGCCCATTTATCGACGATGCCCTGGCTGCCGGCATATTCCCACGGCATCCAGCCGGCGTAGATCGTCCAGCACACGCTGAAGTGATCTTTCTGGGCGGCCTGGGACGAGACGCTCACGAGGGCTGCGAACGCAGCGGCGAGCAGGGCGGGTAAACGAAGTTGGGACATGGTGGTTCTCCAGTTGATCAGGGACGGACAGGAAGGCAGCGGCACCGCGAACGGTGGCTTGTCTCCCGGGCTTTTGTCCCGCCGTGTAACCTCAACTGGAGGTCGCCAACTCTCGGACCAGTCACTCGCGATTGCGAGCCGGAACCCTAGTCAGCCATTGCAAATTGTGGTGCCGCGAACCTGTAGTGACGCCTGCACATTTTTTTGGAACAAGTGCGCTAAAGCGAGAGACGTGCCAAGTTGGCCCGAGCGCTCTAGCGTGGGGGACAGGGAGGTCGACGGTGTTGATTGGAAAGACGCACCGCCTTGTGATGGTGCGCTGGTGCACCGCATTGGAACCTGTCCGCCGCTGATCCGAAGGTGGGTGCGACGTTGCACTTGGCAGAGATTTACCAGTCAAAACAGATGTCAGCCGGTCTGTGCCGACTGCTGTCACAGGTCTTTACGGAGGCCGCCATGTTGCGTCGATTGTTGCTCGGTGCAGTGCTCGGTTTTGGATTGTCTGGCTGCTACTACTACGACTATCCAGCGGACGTCTATGGGGCACCTTATTACTACCCCGGTTACTACTCGCCCTATTACTACGGTTACTACGGCCCACGTTATTACGGTGGTTATCGCTCCTATTACTACGGTGGGCATGGTTACTACGGTGGTCACGGCTATCGCGGCGGTGGGCATTACGGAGGTGGATATCATGGCGGTGGATTTCACGGTGGCCACCGTTAATCAGGGCGTGAATGGATGAAAAACCTTTCATCGGCCAGATGTTTCTACTTGTTTCGGGGGCGCACCAGATTCCGAATTCGATGTCTGATATTTCGACAGTCACTGAACATTTGACTGTCGCCTGCCAGCGTCGCTGGTGTGGCTTACCCGCGGTCCAGGAGGCCGCCATGTATCGCCGAATTCTTCTGCTAGCTGTGTTGGGATTGTCCCTTGGTGGGTGCGTGCCTTACTACGACGAAGGAGGCAGTTACTACAGTTCCGAAGTCTATACCTCGCCTGCACCAACCTATTACGCCGGGGGGAGTTCCTACTATTCCAATGGTTACTACACGCCGCAGCCTCGGTATTACATGCCGCCAGCGCGGTATTACCAGCCGACACCGCGTTATTACTCTCAGCCGCGGATGTATCAACCGTCCCCACGCTATTACCAGCCATATCGGGGCGATTACCGGATGCATCAGAACCATGGCTGGGACGGCCGTAACCGCGGGGGCTGGAACAATGACTATCGCGGTCACGACGGGCGCAACCATCGTGGCGGACGTGGCGATCACAACTGGCGGGGTAACCACCGCTAATCATTCAGTCAAATACAAAACCTGTGGGAGCGAGCCTGCTCGCGATGGCGGTGTGTCAGACACTCCGTCTTCGCGAGCAGGCTCGCTCCCACAATTTGTTTAGTATTCGGATAAATCCGCCAACGGATGCCGACCTTCCCACGCCTTGTGAAAATGCGCCTCTACTACCGCGTCCGGCACGTTGTTGATATCTGGCCAGTGCCAGTGCGGCTTCTGATCCTTGTCGATCAACCGGGCACGTACGCCTTCGCTGAATTCCGGATGACGACAGCAGTTGAGGCTCAGGGTGTATTCCATCTGAAAGACTTCGGCCAGCGACAGGTGCCGGGCACGGATGATCTGCTCCCACACCAGATGAGCGGTCAGCGGCGAGCCTTCGCTCAAGGTCCTGGCCGCGCGGCTCAGCAACAGGTCGGAGTGATCGCGCAAGGCGCTGATGGCCTTCCAGGCGCAACGCACGTCGCTGACGTCCAGCAGCTCGTCGATCTGCTGTCGGCGCGGCAGCCACTGGGCCTCGGGCATCTGCGCCACGGCTTCCTGCTGCAAGGCCTTGAGCAGGCTGTTGAGCTGCATCGGTGTCTGTTCCTGCCAGTTCAATTGCAACAGGCCTTCGATCAATTCCGGCTTCTGCTCATCGAGCAGGAAACGATCGGCCAGGTCCAGGTCGATGGCATCGCGGCCGTTCATGTGCGCACCGGTCAGGCCCAGGAACAACCCGAGCTTGCCGGGCAGGCGCGACAGAAACCAACTGGCGCCAACATCCGGGTACAGGCCGATGCCGATCTCCGGCATGGCCAACCGGCTGCTCGGCGTGACGATGCGGATGCTTGCCCCTTGCAACAATCCCATGCCACCACCGAGCACATAGCCGTGGCCCCAACAGATCAACGGTTTCGGGTAGGTATGAAGTTTGAAGTCCAGGCGATATTCCGCCGCAAAAAAGTGCGCGGCCAGTAGTGGCACTTCCCCGGGCTGCTCGCGGCAGGCTTCCACCAGGCTGCGCACTTCACCCCCGGCGCAAAAAGCCTTGGCGCCATTACCGCGCAAGAGGACGCAGACGATCTGCGGGTCCTTGGCCCAGGCCTCCAGGCGGTCGCGCAGGGCGTTGATCATTGGCAGGGACAGGGCGTTCAGGGATTTTTCGGCATCCAGGCTGGCGATGCCGATGCGTGCGCCGTCGGTGCCGGTGAGTTCTTCGAAGTGCAGATTCATCGTGACCTCGATCGGGAATTTGAGGGTTAAGTATGATCGCTGTGTGGGAAAGTGCCGGATCTGCGTCAGATCAATTGACAAGCGTGATGCGCTTTCCTAGGGTTCGCCCCATTGTTTTTGCCGGATGTAACCATGACTGCTGAAGACCGTATCAAACTCGAACCGAGCTGGAAGGAGGCACTGCGTGCCGAATTCGACCAGCCCTACATGGCAGAGTTGCGAAACTTCCTGCAACAGGAGCGGGCGGCCGGCAAGGAGATCTATCCGCCGGGGCCGATGATCTTCAACGCGCTCAATTCCACGCCGCTGGACAAGGTCAAAGTGGTGATCCTCGGTCAGGATCCTTATCACGGTCCGGGACAGGCCCATGGTTTGTGCTTCTCTGTACAACCTGGAGTACCGGCGCCGCCGTCGCTGGTGAACATTTACAAAGAACTCAAACGCGACCTGAACATCGACATCCCCAACCATGGCTACCTGCAGAGCTGGGCCGATCAGGGCGTGCTGATGCTCAACACCACCATGACCGTCGAGCGGGCCAACGCCAATGCGCACAAGGACAAGGGCTGGCAATTTTTCACCGATCGAATCATTGAAGTGGTCAGCCAACAACAACCGCACCTGGTGTTCATGCTGTGGGGCGCCCATGCCCAGAGCAAACAGAAGCTGATCGATGCCACCAAGCACCTGGTGTTGACCTCGGTGCACCCGTCTCCGCTGTCGGCCTATCGCGGCTTCCTCGGATGCGGGCACTTCGGCCGGACCAACAAGTTTCTCGAACAGAACGGCGAGACGCCTATCGAGTGGCGTCTTCCATCTGTTTGAAAAAAGCATCGTCGGAACGCCGCCCGGAGCCGGCTCACTCCTACATTGAAATGCGTTCCCTGTAGGAGTGAGCCTGCTCGCGATGAAATTGACTCGGTCTTACTCCGGATTCCGGTTCCAGTACTTGAACAACGGCTCCGCCAGAAACAGCACAAACAACAACCGCATCACCTGCATCGCCGTCACCAGCGGCACCGACAGTTGCAGGGTTTCCGCCGTCAGGCTCATCTCGGCAATACCGCCGGGCATCATGCCCAAAGTCAGTGAACGCAGATCCAGATGGGTCATCGCACTCAAACCCAATGCCGCCACCGTGGCGATCAGCATGGTCAACACCGTGCCGATCAAGGTGCGCCCCATGAACGATGGCGCACGCCGGAAAAACTGCCGGTTGAAGTGACAGCCCAGACCGCTACCGATCAACCATTGACCGATCTGGCTAGCGCCATTGGGCAAACCGATGTGCAGATCCCAGCCGATGCTGACTGCCGCGCTGACCAGCAACGGTCCGAACAGCCAGGGGTTGGGTTGACGCAGGCGTTCCCAGATCCAGGCCGCCAACGCTCCAGCGGGAAACAACACTGCCAGCCAGCGCCAATCGATGCTGCCGACATGGGAAATCGGCGCACCGTCGCCCAACAGATACTTGAAGGCTGCCGGTACGCACAGCACGACCACCAACACCCGCAAACTCTGCCCCGCCGCCACACGGCTGAGCACCGCACCATTGCGGGCGCCGAGGTTGACCATCTCCCCGGAACCGCCGGGCATGCTGGAAAAGAACGCCGTGGCGCGATCTTCACCGGTGCGGCGCATCAGCCACACGCCGACGACCGCCGACAGGCTGGTGACCAACGCACCGAAGAAGATCAGACCGAAATGACTGAGTACCTGCTCCATCACCAGCGGGGTGAAATGCAGGCCGATACCGATACCGACGATCCACTGGCCGCACTTGCGGCCGCCAGGGATTTCCGCCAATTGCCAGGGTGTCAGGCAGCGCACGAGGATGATCGCCAGCAACGAGCCGACCATCCACGGCAAAGGCCAGCCGACCTGGCTGGCGAGGTAACCGCCCAGCAGGCCGACCAGCGGGGTTCCCCACCAGAGTTTGAAGGGGAACCGATCAGACATCGGCGATAACGCGTTGCGCGGCCGAACGTTTGCGCCAGATGCGGATGAGCGGCATCAGCAGCATGATCGCCGTCAGCACCCAGCAACCGAAGGTGATCGGGCTCGACCAGAGGATTTCCAGCGCACCGTTGGAAATCGACAGGGCGCGGCGCAGGTTCTGTTCCATCAGGCCGCCGAGGATGAAACCCAGCAATACCGGCGACAGCGGGAAGTCCAGCTTGCGCAGGATATAACCGAAGATGCCGATGCCGATCATCAGGAACAGGTCGAACGTTGTCGCGTGCACCGCGTAGACACCAATCCCGGTAATGATCGCGATCACCGGCACCAGTGCCCAGTTCGGCACGGCGAGGATGCGGGTAAAGATGCGGATCATCGGGATGTTGAGGATCACCAGCATCACGTTGGCGATGAACAACGAAGCGATCAGGCCCCAGACGATGTCCGGTTGCTGTTGGAACAGCAGCGGGCCCGGAGTGATGTTGTACAGCGACAGGGCGCCGATCATCACCGCCGTGGTGCCCGAACCTGGAACGCCGAGGGTCAGCATCGGCACCAGCGCACCGCAGGCCGCGCCGCCGATGGCGGTTTCCGGGGCGGCGAGGCCGCGCATGTCACCTTGACCGAATTTGCCGCCAGTACCGGCGATGCGTTTTTCGGTCATGTAGGCCACGGCACTGGCCAGGGTCGCACCGGCACCCGGCAACACGCCCATGATAAAACCCAGTACGCCGCAACGGATGTTCACCACGAACACCGACGCCGCTTCCTTGAAGTTGAACATCATGCGGCCGGTGGCTTTCACCGCTTCCTGGCCGTGGTGGGTTTTTTCCAGCAGCAGGAGGATTTCGCTGATGGAGAACAGACCGAGCACCAGCACGACGAACTGGATGCCGTCAGTCAGGTGGATGTTGTCTCCGGTGAAGCGATACACACCGCTGTTGGCGTCGATGCCGACGGTCGACAGGAACAGACCGATCAGCGCCGCGATGAACGTCTTCAGCGGACGGTCACCGGCCATGCCGCCGAGGCAGACAATCGCGAACACCATCAACACGAAATATTCCGCGGGGCCGAAGGCAATCGCCCATTTCGCCAACAGCGGGGCGAACAGCACCATGCCGCAGGTCGCGATAAAGGCACCGATGAACGAGCTCCATGCCGACAGCGACAGTGCTACACCGGCCAGGCCTTTGCGGGCCATCGGGTAACCGTCGAGGGTGGTCATCACGGTGGACGCTTCGCCCGGGATGTTCAGCAGGATCGAGCTGATCCGGCCGCCGTATTCGCAACCCAGGTACACCGCTGCCAGCAGAATCAGCGCCGACTCCGGTGGCAGGCCGAGGGCGAATGCGATCGGGATCAACAGTGCCACGCCGTTGATCGGCCCCAGGCCCGGCAACAGGCCGACCACGGTGCCGATCAGGGTGCCGCACAGCGCGGTCACCAAGTTGTACGGGCTCAGCGCGACGCCGAAACCCTGACCCAAATAGCCAAGAGTATCCATATCAGTTCTCCAGAACGTCGAGCACGCCAAGCGGCAGCGGCACGTCCATCAACTTGTCGAACAGCAGGTAGAGGCCGACGGCCATCAGACTGATGATCACGATGCTTGGCACCCAGCGACCGCCATACAGACGGGCCATGGGCACGCCGATCAGGATGCTGGCGACGATGAAACCCAGGGGTTCGAAGGTGCCGGCGAACACCAGCAACAGCACCACGCAGATGCCGATCTTGGTCAGGGTTTCGCGGTCCAGCGGCGGCTCGTCAGCACTGTGCTTGATCGGTGCCGGACGGAACACCATGTACAACAGTGCCGAGCCCATCAGGCCGAGCATCAGCAATGGAAAGGCCCGAGGCCCCACCGGTTCGTAGGAAAAAGCCGCTTGATACGGCCATGCCATCAGCGCCAGGCCGAGACAGACCAGCAACAGCACTGAAGCAAAAATGCGTTGTAAGAGCATGGGGAACTCCTGTGCCGCGACTCCGCCAAACGGAGCCGCGGCCGCTAGACAGAGGCGATCACTGGATCAGGCCGAACTCTTTGGCCAGCACTTTGTAGTCCGCGACCTGCTTCTTCACGTAAGTGTCCAGCTCCGGGCCGGTCAGGGCGAACGGGAAGAGCTCGCGCTGATCGCGCAACTTGGCGAAGTCTTCGGAAGCCAGCAGTTTGTCGAAGGCCGCTTTCCACCAGGCGTAGTCTTCGTCGCTGACTTTTGGCCCGAGGTAGAAGCCGCGCACCACCGGCCAGACGATGTCGTAGCCTTGCTCGCGGGCTGTCGGAATGTCCTTCATTTCCGGCTCGTCCAGGCGTTTGTCGGAGAACACCGCCAGCAGGCGCATGTCGCCGCTCAGGATGTGCGGCATGGAGTCGGAGATGTCGGTGCTGCCGACCTGGATGTGGCCACCGAGCAGGGCGGTGGCAATCTCGCCGCCACCTTCGAGGGCGACGTAACGCAGGTCACGCGGGTTGATTCCGGCGGCCTTGGCGATCAGCGCGGTTTGCATCCAGTCCTGACTGCCGACGGTGCCGCCGGAACCGATCACTACTTTGCTCGGATCTTTCTTCAGTGCCTGAACGAGGTCGTCGAGGGTCTTGTAAGGCGAATCGCTTTTCACCGCGATGGCGCCATAGCTGGTGCCAACGGCAGCGAGCCAGCGAACGTTGGTTTCATCGAAACGACCGAATTTGCCTTGGGCCAGGTTCAGCAGCGAACCGCTAGACCAGGCCACCAGGGTGCCAGCATCGGCCGGACGCTGGGCGACCACCGCGTTGTACGCCACCGCGCCGACACCGCCGGGCATGTAGGTCACGCGCATCGGTTTGGTCAGCAGCTTTTCGTTGACCAGTGCGCTTTGCGCCAGTTTGCAGGTCAGGTCGAAACCACCGCCGGGCGAGGCCGGGGCGATGCATTCCGGACGTTTGGGTTCGGCGAGCGCTTGGCCGGTGAGCAGCAGGACGCTGGCGGCGAGGGCTAGTTTACGCATTGACAGGTTCATTCAAGTCTCCTTGGGAGTTGTTGTTATTGACGTACTGAATTACCAAAGGGCAACGCTATAGCTCACCAGCAGACGCACTTCATCGGCATCGCGAGCGGAGTAGTTGGAACGGTAGGTGGCATTGCGCAGACGCACGGCGACATCCTTGAGCGCGCCGCTTTGTACAACATATTTAATCTCGCTGTTACGTTCCCACTCTTTGCCTTCGTCACCGTTCTTGAGCTTGATGTTGTCACCGCTCACGTAACGGCTCATGAAGGTGAGGCCGGGGACGCCGAGAGTGACGAAGTCGAAGTCATAACGCGCTTGCCAGGAGCGTTCTTCGGCCCCGGCAAAGTCGTTGATCTGCACGAAGTTCACCAGGTACGGGTCGGCGCCATCCACATACGGGAACGCGCTGTCGCCGGACATGTGCTGGTAGCCCGCGCTGAACTTGTGCCCGCTCAAGGCGTAACTCACCAGGCCGTTGAGGGATTTGTTGTCGATCTTGCCGCCACGGGCCTCGCCCTGGTCGTCACTGATGGCAAACCGCAGGTCGGAGCCAAAGGTGCCGGGACCGAATGGCTGCGAGGCGACCAAGCCGAGGAAATGCTGGTTGTAGACTTCATCGAGTTGCGCGAAGTGGTAGCTGCCGGTGATCTTGTCGGTGAGCTTGTAGTCCAGGCCGCCAAAGTCAAAGTGCTTGCCGGCCACGGTGCCAGCGAAACGGCCGTTCTTGTTGTTGAGGGCAATGTCCTCGAAGTCGGTGCTGTCGCGGTCCTTGGCTTTATCCAGACGCCCGCCGGTGAAGGTCAGGTTCTTGATCTCTTTGGAGGTCAGCATGCCGCCTTCAAAGGTCTGCGGCAGGATGCGCCCGTCGTTGGGCTTGAGGATCGGCAGTTCCGGAATCAGGGTGCCGATCTTCAGCTCGCTGGCGGAGATTTTCACTTTGCCGGTCAGGCCGAGCTTGGAGTATTCATCGACGGCTCGCCCATCGTCAGTCGGCAGCAGGCCGGTACCGGTGCGGTCAGGGCTTGAATCGAGCTTGACCCCCAACATGCCCAGCGCATCGACACCGAACCCCACGGTGCCGTCGGTGTAGCCTGATTTCAGATTGAGCATGAAGCCCTGGGCCCACTCGTCACGCTTGGACTGTTGGGCACTGGTACCGTCGCGATAATCGCGATTGAAGTACATGTTGCGGGTTTCGAAAGTGGCCGAGCTGTCGTCGAAGAATGCGGCCTGGCTCAACGGTGAAAAGCCGGCAAGGGCGGCAGCGCTGGCAAGCGCAGTGTGGCTGAAACGGGAGAGGCGGGCAGGCGCGATAGCCTGGGTCTGCAGGGACTGCATGGATGAGTTACTCCGTTTATTGTTCTTATTTGTCGAAAACGCTTCGAGGCGTTTTTCGTATCGCTGTGTGGCTGCAGCGACGGCAGTCGAAACTGTCCGTGGCTGGACTGTAACGGGCTAACCTTTCGCTAAGCTTTCAGCTGACTTTCACGGTTTTCGGGCTTCACAGCGGCGGTTGCGGCTGTAAACTTCGCGCCAGAGAATGGCGTCGACCATCCCGGAATGAGGTAAAGATCCATGCGTGTCCTGCTCGTCGAAGACCATTTGCAGCTCGCCGAAAGTGTCGCCCAGGCGCTCAAGAGCACCGGGCTGACCGTGGACGTTCTGCACGATGGCGTGGCAGCCGACCTGGCGCTGGGCAGCGAGGAATACGCCATGGCGATCCTCGACGTCGGCTTGCCGCGCATGGATGGTTTCGAAGTGCTGGCGCGTTTGCGGGCGCGGGGCAAGAACCTGCCGGTGTTGATGCTGACCGCCCGCAGCGACGTCAAGGATCGGGTCCACGGCCTGAACCTCGGCGCCGACGACTACCTGGCCAAACCGTTCGAACTGACCGAGCTCGAAGCCCGGGTCAAAGCCTTGTTGCGCCGCAGTGTGCTGGGCGGTGAACGCATTCAGCGTTGCGGTGTGCTGGCCTATGACCTGGAAACCCGGCGTTTCACCCTCGGTGAAGAATTGCTGACCCTGACCTCCCGCGAACAGGCCGTACTCGAAGCCCTGATCGCGCGCCCCGGTCGGGTGATGAGCAAGGAGCAACTGGCTTCTCAAGTATTCGGCCTCGATGAAGAGGCCAGCCCCGATGCGATCGAAATCTACGTGCACCGTCTGCGCAAGAAGCTCGACGGCCAGCCGGTCGCTATCGTGACCTTCCGCGGCCTCGGTTACTTGCTGGAAAGCCGCGATGCATAAGCCCAGCAGCCTGCGCTGGCGGTTGCTGTGGAACCTGGCGCTGTTGCTGGTTGTATTGATGCTGGCCAGTGGTTTGAGCGCCTACTGGAACGGGCGCGAAGCCGCCGACACGGCCTATGACCGGACCCTGCTGGCCTCGGCGCGGACGATCGCCGCCGGCGTCTCCCAGCGCGACGGCACCTTGAGTGCCGACGTGCCCTACGTGGCCCTCGATACCTTTGCCTACGACAGTGCCGGGCGAATTTTCTACCTGGTCAACGACATCAATCAGAAGCTGATTTCCGGTTATGAAAACCTGCCCGCGCCACCGCCGGGAACGCCGCGCACCGATGACTATCCGGCGCTGGCACGCTTCTACAACGCCCAGTATCGCGGGCAGAACGTGCGTGTGGTGAGCCTGCTCAAACCCGTGAGCGAGCCGAACATGAACGGCATGGCGGAAATTCGCGTAGCGGAAACCGATGAAGCGCGGGTGAGCATGGCCCGCAGTCTGGCGACAGATACTTTGCTGCGCCTGGGCATGCTGGCGGGTGGGGCCTTGATGTTGGTGTGGTTCGCGGTGAGTGCCGCGTTGCGCCCGCTGGAGCGCTTGCGCACAGCGGTGGAAGAGCGCCAGCCGGACGATCTGCGCCCCTTGCCGTTGGTGGAAGTGCAGCGCGAATTATGGCCACTGGTGCGCGCGCTCAATCACTTTACCGAGCGCTTGCGCGGGCAGTTCGAGAAACAGGCGCAGTTCATTGCCGATGCCGCCCACGAACTGCGTACGCCATTGGCAGCACTCAAGGCGCGACTGGAACTGGGCATGCGCTCGGCCGAGCCCGATACCTGGCGCAGTACTTTGGAGACCGCCGCCCAGGGCACTGATCGCTTGACCCATCTGGCCAATCAGTTGCTGTCCCTGGCACGGGTTGAAAATGGCGCCCGGGCGATTGCCGAGGGTGGCGCGCAGTTACTCGACCTCAGTCAGTTGGCTCGGGACCTGGGCATGGCCATGGCGCCGCTGGCCCACAAGCGCGGCATCGCGCTGGCGCTGGAAGCGGATGAACCCGTCTGGTTGCGGGGCGAGCCGACATTATTGAACGAACTGCTGAGCAATCTGGTGGATAACGCACTGGCTCACACGCCACCGGGTGGCAACGTGATTTTGCGCGTCTCGGCGCCCGCAGTGCTGGAAGTCGAAGATGATGGCCCCGGCATTCCTCTTGAGGAGCGCGATCGGGTATTCGAGCGCTTTTACCGACGCAATCAGCAAGTGGCCGGTTCAGGGTTGGGGTTGGCGATTGTCGGTGAGATCTGCCGCGCGCATCTGGCGCAGATCAGCCTGCATGACGGTGAGCACGCAGGGTTGAAGGTGCGGGTGAGTTTTGTCGCCGGAGAGTGATGGGGCTTGTTCTGGCCCCATCGTCGGAACGCCGCCCGGAGCAGGCTCGCTCCCACATTGGATCTATGCAGCACCACAAATCCCTGTGGGAGCGAGCCTGCTCGCGAAGGGGGCGGCGCGGTTTTGGGTCAGTAAAACATCGTGCGTGTTTCTTCCAGGTCGGCGCACATCGTCTCGTCGTCAAAGTCGATTCCGAGTGCCTTGTAGGCCGGTACATTCAACGCATCGGCACGGGCGAGCGGGTGGTCGGTGTCCTGCAGGCAATACAGGCTGGCCACCTGCACCAGATCCACATAGTCGACCTGCGCAGACTGGCGCTTGAAGTTCAGGTATAGCTGCGGCACTTGCACCAGCATGTCGGGAAATTCCCAGACCCTGAGCAGTTTTTCGCCGATCAGCGGATGAATCTGGTCGATCACATGGTTGAGGCTAACCGGGTCGGACAGCAGCTCATAGTGATCTTCGGCGTAGGTCAGGATCGGCAGCACGCCGATCTGATGCACCAGCCCGCCAAGGGCCGCCTGATCGGGCTTGAGTCGGGTATGGCTGCGGCACAGGGCGTAGCTGACACCGGCGATTTCCAGGCTTCTACGCCAGACATCGCGCATCTTCTGTTCCACCACGTCGGAGCGGGCATGGAAAATCTGCTCCATGACCAGGCCGATCGCCAGGTTACAGCTGTAGTTGATGCCCAGGCGGGTGATCGCGGTATGCAGATCGGTCACTTCCTGGGTCGCGCGCAACAGTGGGCTGTTGACCACTTTGATCAGGCGTGCCGACAGCGCGGTATCACGGCCGATCACTTTGCTCAGGGTACTGACGCTGACTTCCGGGTTTTCCGCGGCCTTGCGAATCTGCAGAGCCACTTCCGGTAACGTTGGCAGAACCAGGTCATCGTTATTGATGGCCTCAACCAAATCCTTTTGGACCTTTTCCGCCAGTTCGCTCATTTAGTCTCTCTAGGTGTCGCGCCAAGTGCTGCCGTTATTGCTGGATTTCGCGATCGCGGTCCAGTTCATAAGGCAGGTCGAGCAGCTGCAGGGACGGCCCTTCGAGCGCGCCCAGGTGGATGTCCCCACTGTCTGCTGCTTCGGCTTGCAACACCGCCAGGAGTTCAATGTTTTGCTCGGCGCGGGCAGCCAGCACCACTTCGCCGATGGAGCTGCCGTGGGTTGGGGAAAACAGCGCGGTACCCGGTTCAGGCAACTCGCTGGCAGCCAGTTGCAGGCGATACAAGCGGCGCTTGAGTTTGCCCAGGTACTGCATGCGCGCGACGATTTCCTGCCCGGTGTAGCAACCTTTCTTGAAACTCACGCCACCGACCGCTTGCAGGTTGAGCATCTGCGGGATGAACAATTCGCGGGTACCCGGCATGACCTGGCCGATYCCTGCGCGGACCTGGCCCAGCAGCCATTGATTCAGATCGCCTTCGCTCAGCACCGCCGACAGCTTGCCTTTGACCGCATCGGCTTGACTGGCGGCAACCCACAGCTCGGCGCGGTCAGGCGAGACACGGATGGCGATCAGCCCATCGTTGCGCACGACGCTGTCGGTTTCTGCCAGCAGGTCCAGACCGAGGCTGACCAGCGCGGCGTCGCCAAGGTCAACGCCGAAGCGGACCCAGGCGGCACTTTCGTCGGTCAGTTTCGACTTGGAAAACACCGCGTATTTTTTCAGGTCCGCCAGTTGCGGCTCGAGCAATTCGGTGGCCATGGCCAAGACCACGCCGTCACCGTCGAGCAGGATACGGAAACTCGATTGCATCCGGCCTTTTTGCGTGCAGCGGGCACCGAGGCTGGCCCGGGAATCGCTCAGGTAGTTGAGGTTGCAGGTCAATTGGCCTTGCAGGAATTTGCTGGCGTCCGCGCCGCGGACCGCGAGAACACCTTCATGAGAAAGCGTGCAGAAAAAAGCAGAATCGGCCATGGGTCATCGCAGGGTAAAGAGTCTGGCGGACATCATAAGGGGGCGCCTTCGAAATGGGTAGTTCACAAAGGCTCATCGGTGCCCGACCAAAGCCGACTGTTCGACGCGGCGCGGGCCTGTATACTTGCGGCCTATTTGAGGAGCGCTCCATGGTCGAAGATGTTGAACTGAACCGCCTCTACTGGCACAGCCGCCGCGGCATGCTTGAGCTTGACGTGTTGCTGGTGCCGTTTGTGAAAGAGGTTTACCCGCACCTCAGCGAGGTTGATCGCGCCTGCTACGTCAGGTTGCTCGAATGCGAAGATCAGGACATGTTCGGCTGGTTCATGGAACGCAGCGAATCCGAGGATCCTGAACTGCAACGCATGGTTCGCATGATCCTGGACCGTGTCCAGCCCAAGTAATTCGTTCGAATGCCGCTGGCATGCCTCACGGCAGTTGCTGGCGGCGTATCTTCTGGCCCAGCTGTTCGCGTTGGGTTCGTTGTTTTTACTGTCAATTCCGCTCTGGGCCAGCACGCTCGGCGTCGTGTTGTGCGTGGCTCACGGAGTCTGGCTGTTGCCCCGGCAGATCTTGCTGACGCACCCACAGGCGTTTTGCGGCTTGCGGCGCGATGCCGATGGCTGGCAGTTGTGGAGTCGGGCCAAGGGTTGGCAGCCCGTGCAGCTAAGGCCGGACAGCCTGGCGCTGCCGTTGGTGGTGGTATTGCGTTTCCGTTTGCGTGGAGAGCGCCGGGTCAGGGCTATTTGCGTGCCCCGGGATGCGCAGGCGGCGGATGTGCACCGACGCCTGCGGGTCCGGCTCAAGTTCAGCCGACGTAGGTGGGCGGCACCAGAATAGTGTCCAGCGCGACCGGCAGCAGGTTCGGGTAGTCGAGGGTGTAATGCAGGCCACGGCTTTCCTTGCGCTCCATGGCTGACAGAATCATCAGCTCGGCCACTTGAGCCAGGTTGCGCAGCTCGATCAAATCCCGGCTGACCTTGTAGTTACTGTAGAACTCGTCGATTTCATCCAGCAACAGTCGCACGCGGTGTTGCGCCCGTTGCAGACGCTTGTTGGTGCGCACGATGCCAACGTAGTCCCACATGAAGCGCCGCAATTCATCCCAGTTGTGCGCAATGATCACGTCTTCATCGGAATCGGTGACCTGGCTCGCATCCCAGGCGGGAAGGGGGACTGGCATCGGAATCCGGGGCAGCTGTTCAAGAATGTCCGCGGCCGCCGAGCGAGCATAAACGAAACATTCCAGCAGCGAGTTGCTGGCCATGCGGTTGGCGCCGTGCAGGCCGGTGAAACTGGTTTCGCCAATGGCATACAGACCCGGCACGTCGGTGCGACCCTGTTGATCGACCATCACACCACCACAGGTGTAGTGCGCTGCCGGGACCACCGGAATCGGTTGCTTGGTGATGTCGATGGAAAATTCCAGGCAGCGTTCGTACACCGTCGGGAAGTGCGTCTTGATGAAGGCTTCGGGTTTGTGGCTGATGTCCAGATACACGCAATCGACACCCAGGCGCTTCATTTCATGATCGATGGCCCGGGCGACGATATCCCGTGGCGCCAACTCGGCCCGAGGATCGAAGCGCTGCATGAAGCGCTCGCCGTTGGGCAGCTTGAGGTGGGCACCTTCGCCTCGCAGGGCTTCGGTGACCAGGAAACTCTTGGCTTGCGGGTGATACAGGCAAGTAGGGTGGAACTGGTTGAATTCCAGGTTCGCCACCCGGCAGCCCGAGCGCCAGGCCATGGCGATGCCATCGCCGCAGGCGCCGTCAGGGTTACTGGTGTACAGGTAAACCTTGGCCGCACCACCGGAGGCGAGGATCACAAAGCGGGCGCCGTAGGTGTCGACTTCGCCGGTGCCGCGATTGAGCACATAAGCGCCGAGGCAGCGATCACCTTCCAGGCCCAGGCGTTTCTCCGTGATCAGGTCAACCGCCACCCGCTGTTCCAGCAGTTCGATGTTCGGCCGTTTCCTGGCCTGGTCGAGCAGGGTTGTGAAAATGGCTGCACCGGTGGCATCGGCGGCGTGGATGATGCGCCGATGGCTGTGACCGCCCTCGCGGGTCAGGTGGAACTCGAACCCGCCATCTTCGTTACCCGACTGTTCATCGCGGGTAAAGGGTACGCCCTGGTCGATCAGCCACTGAATGGCTTCCCTGCTGTGCTCGACAGTAAAGCGCACGGCGTCCTCATGGCACAGGCCGCCGCCGGCATTGAGCGTGTCATCGACATGGGATTCAACGGTATCGGTGTCATCCAGCACGGCCGCAACGCCGCCCTGGGCCCAGAAAGTCGAGCCATTGGCGAGGTTGCCCTTGCTCAGTACGGCAATGCGCAAATGACCGGGCAAGGTCAGCGCAAGGCTCAAGCCGGCAGCACCGCTGCCAATTACCAGAACATCGTGTTGAAACTGTTGGCTCATTTCAGGATTCCGCTCAAAGCGACCCGGGTCGGGGGTGGCGCAACTGGACTGTCGAGTCAAGGCAGCCGCACAGCCCACTAGTATATAGAGGGGGGGAGCGGCACAATACCCGAGCTGGCATGGCATTGTGAAACTACCGTGACGCAAAACATCGGTCGCTTCGTCGGATGTTTTTCTGCCCGTTGGGCGCGAGAATGACTGTATCGCCGATTTAACAGTCTTTTTCCCTTCACGGTTGCACAATGTCAGGTCGGCGCGGCTATAAATATTTGGAACTTTTGCCAAAGGGCCAAGATCAATAGACGGTTGCCTGAAACAAGGGACAGTGTCGGCTTCAGTGGAGGATTGCAGTGCGATCCTTGCCGAAGAATCCGATGACAAGATTATCCGCGCAGCCGGGTCAACTCGTGCTGCGCTTTTCGTGCGTGCCAAATCAGAGCCCGCAGGAAACTTGCCTGGAGGGGGAGAACTTTTGCGAAAAGCCCGAGTCTATGTTTGCAAGTCTGGTGGTTTACTTCTGCAAGCCTCCTCCGAGCTCATCGAGGAGTGTTCATGCTAACCCAGGAAGAGGATCAGCAACTGGTCGAGCGCGTTCAGCGCGGCGACAAGCGTGCTTTCGATCTGCTAGTGCTGAAATACCAGCACAAAATTCTCGGGTTGATCGTGCGTTTCGTGCACGACACCCATGAAGCCCAGGATGTGGCACAAGAAGCCTTTATCAAGGCGTACCGTGCACTTGGAAATTTTCGCGGAGACAGCGCGTTTTATACGTGGCTTTACCGCATCGCCATCAACACGGCGAAAAACTATCTGGTTTCACGCGGCCGTCGGCCGCCGGATAGCGATGTCAGTTCCGAGGATGCAGAGTTCTACGATGGCGATCATGGCCTCAAGGATCTCGAGTCGCCAGAACGGGCTTTGCTGCGGGATGAGATCGAGGGCACCGTCCATCGAACCATTCAGCAACTGCCGGAAGATTTGCGTACGGCTTTAACTTTACGTGAGTTTGATGGTCTGAGTTACGAGGACATTGCGAGCGTCATGCAATGTCCGGTAGGCACCGTGCGCTCCCGGATCTTCCGCGCCCGGGAGGCCATCGACAAAGCCCTGCAGCCGTTGTTGCAGGAAAACTAAAGACAGCGGCGACAGCCAAGAGAGGAACGCCATGAGTCGTGAAGCCCTGCAGGAATCGCTGTCCGCAGTGATGGATAACGAAGCGGACGAATTGGAATTGCGTCGGGTATTGAATGCCTGTGACGATGTTGAAACCCGTGAAACCTGGGCTCGTTATCAGATCGCTCGGGCAGTGATGCACAAGGATCTGCTGCTTCCACGTCTGGACATCGCTGCGGCTGTTTCTGCTGCCCTGGCTGACGAAGCCGTACCGGCAAAACCTTCCCGTGGTCCATGGCGCAGCCTGGGTCGTCTGGCGGTCGCAGCTTCCGTGACCCTGGCGGTGCTGGCCGGTGTGCGTCTGTACAACCAGGATGAGATCGCCGGCGTCGAACTGGCCCAGCAATCCAATCAACCCGAACTGGCCGTTCCTCAAGTAAAAGGCCCTGCTGTTCTGGCAGGCTACAAGGAGAGTTCGCAAGCTACCGGCCCAATGGCCAATGGCGTTTTGCAAGGTCAGCCAGGCTGGCACGACCAGCGTCTGCCAGGTTACTTGCGCCAACATGCACAACAGGCTGCACTGAAAGGCACTGAGAGCGCTCTGCCTTACGCTCGTGCCGCAAGTCTGGAAAACCGTTAAGGAGGATCATGCGCGCCATACCTCTACTTTCGCTTCTGCTCAGCGGCTGGTTCATTGTTCCAGCCCAAGCCGATGATGCCCAGGACTGGTTGAGCCGCCTGGGTCAGGCAGAGCAACAGCAAAGCTTTCAGGGTACTTTCGTCTACGAGCGTAACGGTAGTTTTTCTACCCATAACATCTGGCACCGCGTCCAGGATGGAAAGGTCCGCGAGCGATTGATCCAGCTCGACGGTTCCGCTCAGGAAGTCGTTCGCATTGATGGGCAAACTCAATGCGTCAGCGGCACACTGATAGCAGGGCTTGGGGACTCACCCAACTCCGCTGCCCGTGCACTCGATCCTCAGAAGCTCAAGAATTGGTATGACCTCGCCGTCATTGGCAAGTCGCGTGTCGCCGGGCGTTCGGCGGTGATCGTATCGCTGACACCCCGTGATCAACACCGCTACGGTTTTGAACTGCATCTGGATAAAGAAACCGGCCTGCCTCTGAAGTCTTTGCTATTGGACGACAAGGGGCGGTTGTTGGAGCGCTTCCAGTTCACACAACTGGATACCGCTGACGTTCCTTCCGAAAAAGACCTGCAGGCCAGTAATGATTGCAAGCCAGTCAATCTCGAAAGTGACAAGGCTTCTGCCGTCAAGTCTGCCCAGGTCTGGCGTTCCGACTGGTTGCCGCCCGGCTTCGAGTTGACCAGCAGCACCGCTCGCAAGGATCCGGAGACCAAAACCCAGGTCAATAGCCTGATGTATGACGATGGTCTGACGCGCTTTTCGGTATTCCTCGAACCGTTGAATGGCGCAACCGTCACCGACACCCGCACTCAGTTGGGGCCGACCGTTGCGGTTTCCCGGCGCTTGAGCACGGCACAGGGTGAGATGATGGTGACCGTCGTCGGTGAGATACCGGTCGGTACCGCTGAGCGGATAGCGCTTTCGATGCGTACCGACGCCGCTGCAACCAAGCAGTGAGCTGAATTCGAAATGTTTCGTGAGCATTTCAATTTGCAAAAAAACCGTAAATTTCTTATAGGTCAGAGCCCCTCGGCTCTGGCCTTGTTTGTTGTTCCCGGAACAAAAATACCGGCGTATTGTTCCCGGTGTTCCTTGCTCCATATCGCTTAACCCTGCTCGTCGTAACGGGAGCCGTATGTCGATACCACGCTTGAAGTCTTACCTTTCCATTATTGCCACTGTGCTGGTGCTCGGTCAGGCGGTCACCGCCCAAGCGGTCGAGTTGCCTGACTTTACGCAATTGGTCGAACAGGCCTCGCCTGCAGTCGTGAACATCAGTACCACGCAAAAGCTGCCGGATCGCAAAGTCAGCCAACAAATGCCCGACCTCGAAGGCTTGCCGCCAATGTTGCGCGAATTCTTCGAACGGGGCATGCCGCCACAATCGCGCTCACCTCGCGACCGACAGCGCGAGGCAACGTCCCTGGGCTCGGGTTTCATCATCTCTACTGATGGTTATATCCTGACCAACAACCACGTGATCGCCGATGCTGACGAAATCCTCGTCCGCCTGGCTGATCGCAGCGAAATGAAAGCCAAGCTGATCGGTACTGATCCACGTTCCGACGTGGCGCTGCTGAAAATCGAAGGCAAGGATCTGCCAGTGCTCAAGCTCGGTAAATCCCAGGACCTGAAGGCTGGCCAATGGGTTGTCGCGATTGGTTCGCCATTCGGCTTTGACCACACGGTGACCCAGGGCATCGTCAGTGCCGTCGGTCGCAGTCTGCCGAACGAAAACTATGTACCGTTCATCCAGACCGACGTACCGATCAACCCGGGTAACTCGGGCGGCCCGCTGTTCAACCTGAACGGTGAGGTGGTCGGGATCAACTCGCAGATCTACACCCGCTCCGGTGGCTTCATGGGTGTGTCGTTTGCAATCCCGATCGACGTGGCCATGGATGTTTCCAATCAGCTGAAATCCGGTGGCAAGGTCAGCCGTGGCTGGCTGGGTGTCGTGATTCAGGAAGTGAGCAAGGACCTGGCCGAGTCGTTCGGTCTGGAGAAGCCGGCGGGTGCGTTGGTTGCTCAGATCCAGGATGATGGCCCGGCTGCCAAGGGTGGTCTGCAAGTCGGCGACGTGATCCTGAGCATGAACGGTCAGCCAATCGTTATGTCGGCCGACCTGCCGCACCTCGTTGGCGCATTGAAGGCTGGTGCAAAAGCCAATCTGGAAGTGATTCGTGACGGCAAGCGCAAGAATGTCGAACTGACCGTCGGTGCAATTCCGGAAGAAGGCAAGGAGATGGGCGCCGAGCCAAAATCCAGCATCGAGCGCAGCAGCAATCGCCTCGGTGTTTCCGTGGTCGAGCTGACTGACGACCAGAAGAAAACATACGACCTCAAAGGTGGTGTGGTGATCAAGGAAGTGCAGGACGGTCCTGCCGCTCTGATCGGCTTGCAGCCGGGTGATGTGATCACCCACCTGAACAACCAGGCCATCGGTTCCACCAAGGAGTTCGCGGACATCGCCAAGGCGCTGCCAAAGAACCGCTCGGTGTCGATGCGGGTACTGCGTCAGGGGCGAGCGAGCTTCATCACCTTCAAACTGGCTGAATAACCCGGTTGTTGGTTGAATGAGAAACCGCCTCGAAAGAGGCGGTTTTTTTTGTCCGGACTTTTTTTCTCCGGGGGCGTCAGCCCATCATGTCCTTGATCATGCGCTCTTGTTCCATCAGCTCACGTTGCCGTGCGTCGATCCGCGAAGACAGCGGGAAGTTCGTGCCGGCCTTGCGTTTGGCGAAGTCCAGTTGCTGAATGGCCTGTTTGTAGTCCCCGACCAGCGCAAAATACTCGGCACGAGCCTGATGCAGACCGATGATATTGCCCGACAGGCCGCGCGTCTCGGCAACCTGATACCACACGTCCGGATCATCCGGACGGGACTTGAGCAGGCCTTCGAGGGCTTTCTCCGCATCGGCAGTACGGTTCTGCTTGAGCAGCAGGTCGACTCGCACTTGGTTCAGCGGGTAGTTGCCAGAGTATTGGCCCATCAACCGGTCAACCCGGGACTGGGCATCCGTCAGGCGATTGTTGGTGATATCCAGATCGACCTGAGCCAGGTTGTAGATGATTTCGTTGGGTGACTTGGCCAGCAACTGCTTGAGGTTTTCCCGTGCTTCGTTCAGTTGGCCGCCCTTGATCTGGGCGATCGCCAAGCCGTAGCGTGCTACGTCGTTTTTCGGGTTCTCGTCGAGCTGGGCGCGGAAGCGCTTGGCACCGAGCCCCGGGGTTTCTTCATAGATCAGTTGGACGCGTGCGCGGATCAGTTGATAGCGCATGCTGTCTTCGATACCTCCCTTTGGAAACTGTTCGGCGCGGTTGCGGGTGTCGGCGATACGCGATTCGGTGACCGGGTGAGTCAGCAGAAATTCCGGTGGCTTGGCATCGTAGCGGTACTGACGCCCCAGGCGCTCGAACATACTGGGCATCGAGCGGGGATCGTAACCGGCCTTTTCCAGATTGAGGATGCCGATACGGTCGGCTTCCTGCTCGTTCTGCCGGGAGAATCGCCGCTGTTCCTGGATGGCTGCGGCCTGTGTGCCGGCAATGGCTGCAATCCCGGCGTTACCGCCACCTGCGGCTGCCACCACGATACCCGCCAGCAATGCAGCCATCATGGGTACTTGCATGCGTTGCTGCGCTTCGACGCCCCGGGCAAAGTGGCGTTGCGACAAGTGAGCCAGTTCGTGCGCCAGTACCGAAGCGTATTCGCCTTCGGTCTGGGCGTAGAGGAACAAGCCACCGTTCACCCCGACGATCCCGCCCGGCGCGGCAAAGGCGTTGAGCTGCGGGCTGTTGATCAGGATGAACTCCAGGCGCCGGTCAGTGACCTGGCTGGTCTCCAACAGTTGGTAGACGCTGGATTCCACGTAATTCTTGAGTTGCGGATCGTTGAGCTGTGAAACCTGACTGCGCAACATGGCCAGCCAGGCGCGGCCGAGCTGGTATTCCTGTTGCGGTGAGACAATGGCAGAACTGGCGTCGCCGAGTGACGGCAGGTCGTCGGCGAAGCCCGGTGAGGCGAGCAGGCAAGCGAGCGTCAGCAGGGTAGGGCGCAAAAATGTCATGCACAAAGCCTTAGTCGACAAAGATCTTACTGTAGCCGGACACCGGCGTTGCGACCAGATATTCTAGGCAACTCAACCACCTGACCCGGAGTGATGCAATGACCGACGCTGTAGAGCATGACGTTGAACTGGACGCCAGTGGCCTGAATTGCCCGTTGCCGTTGCTCAAGGCCAAGATGGAGCTCAACCGGCTGGCCAGTGGTGCGGTGCTCAAGGTCATCGCCACCGATGCAGGTTCGCAGCGCGACTTTCGCACCTTTGCGCGATTGGCCGGTCATACCCTGCTTCGTGAAGAAGATGACGCGGGTGTTTACCGCTACTGGTTGAAAAAAGCCTGAAATCGGCTGCGTTTGCTCCTAAGGATTATTGATGTTCAAAGTGTTACGCGACTGGATTCAGCGCTATTTTTCCGATGAAGAAGCGGTGGTGCTGGCTGTCCTGCTGTTTCTGGCGTTCACCGTCGTGCTGACCCTGGGCGGTATGCTGGCGCCGGTGCTCGCGGGCATGGTGCTGGCGTATCTGATGCAGGGGCTGGTGGTGACCCTCGAGCGCCTGCGGGTGCCGGGTTGGGTCGCGGTGGGGCTGGTCTTTGCGTTATTCATGGGGTTGTTGCTGGTATTCATCGTGGTGGTCGTGCCGTTGCTCTGGCACCAACTGATCACGTTGTTCAACGAGTTGCCCGGCATGCTTGCCAAGTGGCAGTCGCTGTTGTTGCTGCTGCCCGAACGCTATCCGCATCTGGTATCCGATGAGCAAGTGCTGCGGGCTATCGAAGTGGCGCGGGGCGAAATCGGCAAGTTTGGTCAGTGGGCGCTTACGTTCTCGCTATCGAGCCTGCCATTGCTGGTGAACATCATGATCTATCTGGTGCTGGTGCCGATCCTGGTGTTTTTCTTCCTCAAGGATCGGGCCATGATCGGCCAATGGGTTCGCGGTTACCTGCCCCGTGAACGGGCGTTGATCACCCGGGTCGCCCATGAAATGAACCGGCAGATCGCCAATTACATTCGCGGCAAGGTCATCGAAATCTTCATTTGCGGTGGCGTGACCTACATCGCCTTCGTTGTTCTTGAGCTCAACTACGCGGCGCTGCTGGCACTGCTGGTGGGGATTTCGGTGGTGGTGCCTTACGTCGGCGCCGTGGTGGTGACCGTGCCCGTGTTTCTGATTGCGCTGTTCCAGTGGGGCTGGAGCGATCAGTTCATATACTTGATGGCGGTCTACGGGATCATTCAGACGCTGGACGGCAACGTGCTGGTGCCATTGCTGTTCTCGGAGGCGGTCAACCTGCACCCGGTGGCGATCATCTGCGCAGTGCTGCTGTTTGGCGGGTTGTGGGGCTTCTGGGGGGTATTCTTTGCAATTCCCCTGGCGACGCTGTTCAAGGCAGTGCTGGATGCCTGGCCGCGCAAGGAGCCGGAGGTGGCGCCATTGCTTTAGATTGTAAAAAGATCGCAGCCTGCGGCAGCTCCTACAGAGAAATGCGTAATCCTGTAGGAGCTGCCGCAGGCTGCGATCTTTTAAAGGTCAGGCTTTATTCAGGTCTTGAGCGGCAGCCAGCACCGCATCAACATGCCCCGGCACCTTCACGCCGCGCCATTCCTGACGCAACACGCCTTTGGCGTCGATCAGGAAGGTGCTGCGATCCACGCCCATGTATTCCTTGCCGTAGAGCTTTTTCAGCTTGATCACGTCGAACAGCTGGCAGATGGCTTCCTCCTTGTCGCTGATCAGCTCAAAGGGGAATTCCTGCTTGCATTTGAAGTTCTCGTGGGATTTCAGGCTGTCGCGAGACACACCGAACACTTCGGTATTGGCGGCCTTGAACGCTGCATACTGATCACGAAAGCCTTGCCCCTCGGTCGTGCAACCCGGCGTGCTGTCCTTGGGGTAGAAGTAGATCACCACCTGCTTGCCTTTCAGGCCAGCGAGGCTGACGGTGTGCCCGCTGGTGGCGGGGGCTTGGAAATCGGCAACCGGTTGGTCGATGGCAACGGCCATGAAAGCTTCCTTACATTGGGTTCTGTGGGCGCCAGGGTTCGATCAGGGCATCGAGGTTCAGCGCGTCGGCAAAATCCAGGAACTGATCGCGCAGCCAGCTGATTTGCACGCCGGCCGGCAAGGTCACGGTAAACGTGGCGTTGAGCATGGTGCCGCCGGTCTGCGGAGCCTGGTAGGTGTCGCAGGTCAGGTTTTCCAGCTCGACATTGTGGTCCATGAAGAACTGGCACAGCTCGTTGATGATGTCCGAGCGGTAGGCCGAGCTGACATAGGCGACGTACGGCAGGGCCTGGGGGCGATTTTCCAGGGCCGCGCTACGCACCACGTTGACCGTGAACGCATGCCGCTTGGCCAACACTGGCAGGCTGCCTTCCAGGCGTGCCAGGGCATCCCAGCTACCGGAGATTTCCAGTACCAGCGCACTGCATTCGCCATGGCGGGTCAGGCGAGAGGTGACAACGGCGCAGCGGTTTTCATGGCTGGCGCGGCACAGGACGTTGGTCAGCTCCATGGGGTTGGCGCCGAGGGCACTGATAACAAGGAATTGTTCGCGAACTGTGGGGGTGGACATGCAGCATTCCTAAAGCGATGAGCGGTCGATACGTCAAAGGGCTGATTTATCGGGAGCGAGCCTGCGGATGCGAACTCAGAAAGCCCCAAGTGACAGGTTGCGACATGCTCCGGCAGGGCGGGAGCGAGGCGTGGCAACGCTGGATCAGGGCTTGTGATGCCGAAAATGGAGGCTGAAACCCGACGGACGAGCTTGTCTGTACCGATCAAAGTCTGAAGGGTAGCGAAAACCGGCGCCAAGGGGAATGGCGGCAGCACAGTACTTCGCTTGTGCAAGCATCTTGGCGCCAGTACCATTACGGCTCTCTTTTTCCGGCAGGAGCGGTTTCATGATTGCGGGCAGTATGGTGGCACTGGTCACACCCATGGATGCACAGGGGCGTCTTGACTGGGACAGCCTCAGCAAACTCGTGGACTTCCACCTTGAAAACGGCACCCATGCCATTGTCGCCGTCGGCACCACCGGCGAATCGGCAACCCTCGACGTCAACGAGCACATTGCAGTCATCCGCGCTGTGGTCAAGCAGGTCAATGGCCGCATTCCGGTGATCGCCGGCACCGGCGCCAATTCGACCCGCGAAGCTGTCGAATTGACCCGTAACGCCAAGGAAGCCGGCGCCGATGCCTGCCTGCTGGTAGTGCCGTACTACAACAAGCCGACCCAGGAAGGCCTGTACCTGCACTTCAAGCACATCGCCGAATCGGTCGACATCCCGCAGATTCTCTATAACGTTCCCGGCCGCACCTCCTGCGACATGCAGGCCGAAACCGTGATCCGTCTGTCCACCGTGCCGAACATCATCGGTATCAAGGAAGCGACCGGCGACCTCAAGCGCGCCAAGGCCATCCTCGACGGCGTGAACAAGGACTTCATCGTCCTTTCCGGCGATGATCCTACCGCGGTCGAGCTGATCCTGATGGGCGGCAAGGGCAACATCTCCGTCACCGCCAACGTCGCGCCGCGTGAAATGGCCGATCTTTGCGAGGCCGCCCTCAAGGGGGATGCCGAGACTGCACGGGCAATCAACGAAAAACTGATGCCGCTGCACAAGGACCTGTTCATCGAAGCCAACCCGATTCCGGTGAAGTGGGCTTTGGTTGAAATGGGCCTGATGCACGAAGGCATTCGCCTGCCGTTGACCTGGCTGAGCGCACCTTGTCACGAAACGCTGCGCAAGGCCCTGCGCCAGTGCGGCGTCCTGGTTTAATTGAGGAAGTACAACGCATGAAGCGAATGGCCGGACTTTCCGCACTTGCCTTGATTATCTCCAGCACCAGTGGCTGTGGATGGATCTGGGGCCCGGAAGGTTATTTCCGTGACCGTGGTAGCGATTACCTGGAAGCGCAACAGACTGCACCGATGCAAATACCGCAGGATGTCCGTACCGCCAAGCGTCTGGATCCGCTGTTGCCGATCCCGCGCAACGTGGCCGATGACACCGCCAAGGGCGAATACGTTGTTCCTCGTCCTCAGCCGCTGACGGCGGGTGCCGACGCCAGTGCCTACTCCCTGCAGAAGAGCGGCGGCTCCAGCTCCATCCTGGCTCAGAACCCGCCGGCCGAAGTCTGGCCTGTGGCCGTTCAGTTCTTCCAGGACAATGGCTTCCGTCTGGATGAACAGCGTCCGCAAACCGGCGAATTCTCCACGACCTGGCAGCATTCCGACGAACTGTCCGCCGCCATGGGCAAACGCCTGAGCGCGGCCGGCGTCAGCACGGACAGCGAAACCCGCGTGCGGGTGCGCATCGAGCCGGGTGTGCAGCGCAACACCAGTGAAGTCTATGTGGTCAGCGCCGAGCGTCCTGCCGGCAGCACCGCTGATGTGGCCTTCACCAACCGTTCGGTCAACACTGGTCTGGACGCGGCACTGGTCGACGATATGCTCTCGAGCATGAGCCGTATCTCGGAGAAGGGCGGTTCGGTTTCCATGTTGGCTTCACGTGATTTCGACGCGCCTAGCCGTGTCAGCCTGAGCGAAGACGGCAGCGGCAACCCTGTGCTCAACGTCGGTACCGACCTGGATCGTGCCTGGTCGAGCGTCGGTCGTGCGCTGGAACAAGGCGAATGGCGTGTTGAAGACATCAACCGCAGCCTGGGCCTGTACTACATCAACCTGGCCGAAAAAGCCGAGAAGAAAGACGACAAGCCAGGCTTCTTCAGTAGCCTGTTCGGCAGCGCGCCGAGCAAGGAAGAGCTGGATGCCCGCGCCGAGCGTTATCAGGTTCGCCTGAGCAAGGTTGGCGAGAACGTCCAGGTCACCGTCGAGAAAAACATCAACACCGTGGCGCCGCCAGATGTAGCGCGTAAAGTGTTGAGCAAGATTCAGGACAACCTGGGCTGATCCTATGCGTTTTGCCGTTCTCGGCAGCGGTAGTCAAGGGAACGGCACGCTGATAGCCAGCGCTGATACGTATGTATTGGTGGATTGTGGTTTTTCCCTGCGGGAAACCGAAAAACGCCTGCTGCGCCTGGGTGTGAACCCTGCGCAGCTGAGCGCGATACTCGTGACCCACGAACATGCCGACCACGTGCATGGCGTGGGTTTGCTGTCTCGGCGCTACAATCTGCCTGTCTACCTCAGTCGCGGGACGTTGCGCGGGATGCGCAAACCGATTGAACCCGCAGGCTTTCTGGCTGGCGGCGAACAGCTGCAAATCGGCGACTTGAGCATCGGTGTCATTGCCGTGGCCCACGATGCACAAGAACCGACGCAATATGTCTTCAGTGACGGTGAGCGGCGCTTCGGCCTGTTGACCGACCTGGGGTCGTATTGCGACAAGGTGCTGGACGGCTATCGGAACCTCGATGCGTTGATGATCGAGTCCAATCACTGCCGTGACATGCTGGCTCGTGGTCATTACCCGTACTTTCTCAAGCAACGGGTAGGCGGTGAATTGGGACATTTGAATAACCACCAGGCGGCATTCCTGGTGGCCGAGCTGGGCTGGAAAGACCTGCAACACCTGGTCCTGGCCCATCTGAGCAGCAAGAACAACCTGCCGCAGCTGGCCCGGCAATGTTTTGTCGACACCCTCGGGTGCGACCCGGACTGGCTGCAACTGGCCGATCAAGATTCAGGGCTCGACTGGCGACACATCGCCTAGCCCATCTACTTAGCAAGCGGAGCCCATCATGGAAAAACGTGAAGAACTCTACCGCGGCAAAGCCAAATCGGTTTACAAGACCGACGACGCTAACCGTCTGATCCTGCTGTTTCGCAACGACACCTCGGCGTTCGACGGCAAGCGCATCGAACAGCTCGACCGCAAAGGCATGGTGAACAACAAGTTCAACGCCTTCATCATGCAGAAGCTTGAAGCTGCTGGCGTGCCGACCCAATTCGACAAGCTGCTGGGCGACAACGAATGCCTGGTGAAGAAGCTCGACATGATCCCGGTCGAGTGCGTCGTGCGTAACTACGCCGCTGGCAGCCTAGTCAAGCGTCYGGGTGTCGAAGAGGGCATGAAGCTCAACCCTTACACCTTCGAGCTGTTCCTGAAGGACGATGCCAAGGGCGACCCGTTCATCAACGAATCCCACGTCGTGGCTTTCGGTTGGGGGACCGCCGAGCAGCTGGTTCGCATGAAAGAGCTGTCGCTCAAGGTCAACGAAGTCCTGAGCAAACTGTTCGACGACGCCGGCCTGCTGCTGGTCGACTTCAAACTGGAATTCGGCGTGTTCCACGATGGCTCCATCGTGCTGGGCGACGAATTCAGCCCGGACGGCTGCCGTCTGTGGGACAAGGCGACCGGCAAGAAAATGGACAAGGACCGCTTCCGTCAGGGCCTCGGTGACGTCATCGAAGCCTACGAAGAAGTCGCCAATCGTCTGGGCGTACCGCTTTAACCGACGCAAGCATCTGAAAGCACAGAAATATTTCGCTTAGGGGGTTCGCTTCCGGCGAAAGTGTTGTTATGATGCGCGCCGTTGGAGAGATGCCAGAGTGGCCGAATGGGACGGATTCGAAATCCGTTGTACCTTCACCGGTACCTAGGGTTCGAATCCCTATCTCTCCGCCATTATTGAATAAGACTAAGCCCCTGAAATGGTTAAACATTTCAGGGGCTTTTTCGTTTCTGTTGGTTTGGTTAGGGCATTTTTAGGGCATTTAACTAGCCTTGAGGGCCGGCGTATGCCGTTGTGTGCCGTCCGATTTTCTTCGTGTTGCAGATTTTTCTATCTCGGTTTGGTCTAGCATGATCGCAGGCTGGCACCACTGTGCCGGATCTGGGCGTTGATCACTGGACTGAAATCTGGAGAAGGGAAATGCCAACAGTTATAGAAAAGTTGACCATCGCATTGCTTTGTGACCTTCATAAAAAGCTGGAAGTGGAAAGCCGGTTCGATCTGAGTCTGGTAACCCAGGCAGTTGACGATGACGACATGTGGGTCTTGGGGTGGGCCTATTCGAATACGTTCCCTGAAATCGAAACACCGCCAGAGGTCGTTTTCGTAGGAAACGTTTTTGATATGTTTTCTTTCATTGGGCGAGGATATGAAGCGTTGTCTCCCGATGATAGGGCGAAGGTCGACGGATCAAGTGAGCATGTGGCCGCCTGGTTAACCTTCTCCGGATACGACGGCAATAACGAGGGCAGGTACCGTAGTCTCGCTGAGACTATGGTTAATCGCTTGGATCGATACGTAAATTTCAAAGATGTCGCGAACCAAAACTCTCACTGCCCAATGGTCGGTGTTTACTCCCGTATGTTCGCTGCGTTCGAGCCGATTCGCGAGACAGTAATAAGGCGGGAGATGACTGCCGATGAAATCATTCGGGTTGTGAGCGAGGCTATTCATCCCAACAATCGTTAGTACCTGCTTATTTAACTTGGGGAGACATACTCCCCAAGTATCAGTTTTGGCGAAACCCCAACATTTTCGACACGATACCCGCCATGCTCTTGGTGTCCCTCGGTATCCATCTTCCGTAATGCTTTCTCACCATCGTTGTATCGGCATGACCGAGTTGCCGGGCCACCCATTCGACCGGGACATAGCTCGACAGCATCTGGCTGGCGAAGGTATGACGACATTGATTCGCCCCGCGGTGGCTAACCTCTGCCTTTTTCAGATGGGCGGTAAACCAGTTGCTCAAAGTCTTGCCGCTCCAGAGCAGTCCGCTGGTGGAGCTGCGGAAAAGGAACCTGACTTTCATTTTTTTTGACGTGATGTTGTCGCGCTGGATAACGGTGATCTCAGCGGTAGGCGCTTCCTTGGTGGCGGCGACAATCTCCCGCATCAGTTCGAGGGCGGGGTCTATCAGCTCGACGACTCGTACCCTGGAGCGTTCTTTGGGGACTTTGAATTCTCCGACGACCAATGCCCGACGGACGTGTACCAGGCCGGCCTCAAGATCGATGTCTTCGACGGCGAGCCCAATTAGTTCGGATAGCGACAGTCCGGCCCAGCAGTTGAACTCGATCATTCTGGCGTCAGCCCGTCGGTCCGGGTCCGCTTTGCCAATCAACTCGATCTCGGTGCGGCTGAATGGATCGGCATGCTCCAGGTCGACGTCCGATCCGACGTTGCTGATCCTGTCGAGCGGGTTGGCTTTCAGGATGCCGTCGCCGAAGGCATCAGCCCAGACCCCACGGACGACAGTGAAAATGTCGTTCACTGTCTTCGGAGCTAGGCCTTGCTTGAGTAACTGTGCTTGAAACAACTCGATGTCGCTCTTATTGGTATCGACGATCCGGCGTTTGCCGAATTTGTTCTCGACGTGCACGGCCTTGCTTACGTAGTTGACGACCGTGCTCGAAGCTTTGAGCGCGCGTTGAACCTCCAGCCATCGATCGATGCCTTCCTTTACAGTGCGCTTGAGCGATGGGCCGCCAGTTCCGGTGAACATGGCGGCCCTGGGCGAGTTGGGGAAGTGGGCTGCATAGTCGAAGCGGCCCTCCTTGATTTCAGCAAGGATGGTGCGGCGCTTGTTGTCAGCGTAGGCGATCGCGGCCTTGTTTACTTTCGAGATCCCTTCCAATGGTTCCCGGCACCGTTGGCCGTTGAAGATGAACCATATGCGCAACTGCTTACCGTTCATCTCCACGCCGGTCGGCATCTTGTCGATCAAGGATGTGCCGTGAACCCCGCGGCACTGAAGTTTGCATTTTACCAGGTCGCGCTGAAGGCGCTGGCCTGAACCTTTCCCAGCACCCGAGGCAACAAAATATGCAACTGATTAGTAATTGGAAAGATGCTTTGAAGATGTCCAGCGTTCAGGCTGGCGGTGCGATTGCAGCGCTGGGTATTGCTGAGCAGCTGCTGCCTCAGCTGCAGGCGGTACTGCCTCCTGCAGCCTACGGCGTTCTGGGCATACTGGTGATGCTGGTGATGCTGGCACGGGTGATCCTGCAGCCCAAGCTGAGTAACTAGGGAGGGACTGGCGCGAGCTCAAAAAATTGTCGCCATCACCGATGCCGGTGACCAAGAATTGATCGCCCTGGCTGCGTGTCAGGGATACGTCAAGCAAGTCTCTAAAGCGAAGTGAATGCGTGCGCAGCCGGTTGAGCGGCGAGTGGTGGGGGCTGCGTTTCGAACAAATTACATCTACACCTGTAGCATCGAAGTATTAGCTTTGTGCGGATAGAGTTTTTTTCGCAAAGAGACTAAATTAATCTTAGAGAGAATAAATATTAGGTTTTTTTTGGGGGGGGGGAGATGGCATTTCCGATTTTAGAAGCATTGCCAGCAATACATGCAACACTTATTGGTATCGTAGGTGCGTTGTATTCGGTGTTTGTGATGTATGGTTATCAAAAAATTCAAGAGGCCAACGATGTATTTCGCGAATTGATTGCTTGGGTTGAGAAATACACCTCGCCTTCTCATTATATTGGTTTTGATAATCCTGGTTTGATTGATAAAAATGGTGGGCTGAGTTGGGAGGGTATCCGTAAAACGCTCAAAAAGGCAAAGTTGATATTTCCAATGTATGAAGGAAGGTCTATTGGAGAAACAATTGAGTCGCAGGATGATGAGGTAATTGTTGAGGCGTGTCACGAGTTTATTAATATGCTTTATGTGGTTTCGGTTTCTTATCCGTTTTCCGGAAGGCCTATAGTTCAGTCAGCGGAGAACCTATCAATTGATGTCCGAAATAAAAAAGAAGATGCTTTCACGGAAGAGCGGCTGCTTTCTGTAAGATGCATAGTAGTTGGGTTAATGATTTTTTGGGGGAGGTATAGCGATTCTGTTTTGGAGTTGGCTTCACGCTGTGAAGAGGTGGAAGGTCGTAAAGAACTGGACGCTCTTTCTCGTATGCATGAGCCTATGTTGCAAAAAATAGCAGCTATGGGGTATGCAGATAAGGCAGCTGAATTGCGGGTGCAACATGTAAGTCCTAGAGAAAAATTTGGTTACTCTAGAATAATCGTGGACTTCTTTGAGCGTATTAAAGGGTTTGAGACGGAGGTTGTTCCAAAACTTGATGCGTCGTTGAGGGTTTTACGGCTTTACAATGGAAGATTTAAAATACGGGAGCGCTCTAAAGTTATGTTGTTTGTCGGGGGCGCTATTTTGTTTTTTGGCGTGATTGTTCCCTTGCTTTTACTTCATGCCAACTCTGCATGGCAACAGCCATGGAATCGAAATTTAGATGTAGCGCTTCTTGTCATCACCATGGCTCCATATTTTATTGCTATGAAATGGCTTTGGGGTTTGCTCGACTCTAGCGATTTTTCATAGTAATGATGCCTGACACTCATCCGCAGTGAGATAGGTACTTCTTCCCTGGGTGGTTTTGGGTAATTCCAACCAACGCCATATGATGCCAAGGGTTACCGTCAATCGCTTTGCCAACACCGCCCTATGGTCCTGCAATTCGGGACTGTAGGGCTTTTTGCGTTAGTACTCCAACACAATCGGGGTATGATCAGCTGATGAACCAGTATCAAAAATAATCTGTGGCTCAATCGGGGATAGGGGATGTCAAAGGACTGGGTCGAAGAGCTAATGCAACTCATATGCGTACGTGATCTTCCGTTGGGAAGCATCCGTTCTGCTCAGCGGATGAAGCATTGTCACTTTCCATCCTCACTGTACAAGTACCGAGAGGTCAATGAGTACTCGTTACGCAATCTAAGAGATTCGACGCTTTATCTGACTTTTGCGAGCACATTTAACGATCCTTATGACTCCGCTGTGGATTTTGATCCTCACTTCGGAATGACGCATGCCGAGTTGTTTTTGGATCGAATGGAAGGGGTTTCTGCGGCGCGTCGCATAGCGATTCTGAGCGCAGAAGATCCGATGTTGGAAGTGATGAGATATTTCCACAATCAAACGAAGGAGGTGGAGGGCGAGCTTAGTGAAGAAGAGTTAGGTCGACTTGCTGCGGTGATGAAGAATAACCACGCGGGCTTCATCGCCAAGGTCGTCAATGAGATGAACAGTAGGCTTCAGAACTCTTACAAAATCTGCTCGCTCACCGAGCGACTGGACTCGTTGCCTCTTTGGGCTCACTACGCCAAGAATCACAAGGGGTTCGCGATGAGGTATGACTTTCGACGCTTGCCGCTCGAAAATGTGCTCGGCCTATCGTTGTGGCCTGTCAAATACAGCGGCGTTTTCAATGCCTCGGATTTACTTCGAGGGATAGAACCAGGGCAGCCGTTCAACAATTTGTTTGGATTGATCGCCGCACTTCACAAGTCGTCTGATTGGTCATACGAGCAAGAGTGGCGACTGGTCGTAGTAGATGGCTCGAGCGAACCCCCAAGAAATTTTTCCGCGCCGTTACAGGCTGTTTATCTCGGTTCTCAAATAAGTGAGGAGGATGAGAGCTCGGTTGTTCGAGAAGCTCTCGTAGCTGGGGTTCCAGTTTTCAAAATGCGCTTGGTTCCGCACGAGTTTCGCATGGAGGCCGTGCCTCACGACCGGTAGCGTGTGGCAAGGTGCTGGGGCTGGGAGTGGTTAGCAATCGTGAGGCTTGCCGAAAGCACCAGAGATCTCTGAGCCGTGTGCGGCTCAGCGCTGCGAATGCGGGAACGGTTTAGGGCATATCTAGGGCAAACTCAGGGCCGCCACAGGCCGCACCATGCTTCAGCGAGATTGATAAAGCGCCATCTTTTCCGGCCTAGAGCGGACCAGAGGGAAGCCTGAAGGGGTTCGAATCCCTATCTCTCCGCCATTATTGAACAAGACTAAGCCCCTGAAATGGTTAAATATTTCAGGGGCTTTTTCGTTTCTGTCATATTGATCAGGGTATTTCGTGCCCGGCATGCCGGGCTAGTCCGTTCCGGCCCCTGCATTCTCGACGCGATACCTGCCATTCTCTCGGGATCCTTGAGTATTCATTTGCCGGAGTGTTTTCTCATCGTTGTTGTGCCTGCATGTCCAGGCGACGTGGTTTGGGCTCTCTGCTGCCCCGATGCCTTATATAGACGCTGGAGGTTTTCATGGTGGCAACCCCGGGCGCTTTGGTAAGGAAGAAGAATTTTCAGGTGGAGGGGTTGACCACGTATTTTAATACTGTACTATTCGCCTCCCGCTAACGAGCAGCTTGATGTTGTTCTTGGCTTAAGTAGTTGATTTTGTTGAAAAATCAGAAACTTTTAAGGTTGCAAATTGAAAAGATGCGCTGTAAGATGCGCACCTCGGT